>NZ_NVEC01000086.1 GCF_002571225.1 Bacillus sp. AFS059628
CTTTTAGGGGTCACTTCATTCCATCTTGAACAGATTTCTTTACAATTATCCATGTGTCTTTCTTTTTAACTGTTATAGCTACATTAGTTCCATTAGATTCTTTATAAAAGATATATCCATTGTTTGAGTTTACATATGTGACTGGTTCGCCTATGCAATCTTGCGAGCAGGATTTGTTGACTAGCTCAATTAGGGATAGTTCGCTTGGATCGGTTTTACTGGCTTCTATAACAGCATCAAGGCTTGTTTTTCGATAACCTTGCAAGTTTATATGAAAAAGCTGCTCTATTTCTCCTGTAATGCTAGTATTTATTACTTCTACTGAATTCTTTTTTTCTTGAAGAAATCCGTTTTCATAAAGTAATTTTGTATATCCAATCCATGCTATTAATACTAGCATGAAAAACATACCCGTCATTTTAAGCATTCGCAGTCGTTTACTTACAATAGTTTCTGAGTATTTCATTCAGTCTAATCCTCCAATGTTTTTAATTTAAAATATGCTTGGATACATACTTTTAGAAGAGGATGAAATTTGATGAGTTTTCAATAAAAAAGAAAACATCCAGAGTTAGATGCTTTCTTTTTTGTATTTTTTGCTATCTGTTAGTTACTTGTTTCATAAGTGGTCGTATTTCTTTAACTGGTGGTTTCTTATCATAGGCATCAACATAAGAAAAGTAGTAGTTTAAGTTTCTTAGAAGACCTTTTCCTATTTTTGCACTTAAGAAAGGAAATACTTGTCCGGTATAATCATCGAGAGATTTACAGTAATATTTTTCATCTAAATATATACTGTATTTACATGTTAGTTCCACTAAAGGATTTCCTTCATTATCAAATACTTCTTTAGAATCAATAATATCTATTAGTGCAAATTTTTCATTGAGGTAAACTTTCTTTTTTTTCTCGTGTTTATTTGTAAGTATAAAAACGAGGCCAATCGCGTTAATCAAACTATTTCCTCCTATAAAAAACGGATATTTATAAAATATATCGATATACGTTAAATGTAAAGAGGGCAGATAAAATATCATTAATGGAAAGTTTAATAAGCCGATTTGGTTTTCAAATCGGCTTATTGTTATTGGAATACTTGCGGGAATTGTTTTACGATTGCGTTTGTTATCATGTCGGCCATTTCTAAAGCTTCTTTTTCAATTTTATCGTACAATTTTACTCCTTCTTCATAATCTTTATTTAGAAAGGCAAGTGCTTCTGCCTTTGTTAATGCTAAATGTTCATAAAACATTTTTCGGAATGCTTCTTTTTCTATATACGGGTTGATAGCGTTAAGAAAATCGACAATTTGATCAGCATTAGCGTACCACTTCTTCTCGATAGCGGCAGCTGCATTTTGGTCACCTGCTTTAGCGGCTTTAACAAGATCTGCTGCGATGACTAAGTGGTCTTTAATGAGTGCACTATATTTTTTTACAGCGTCCTCACCATAGAATGGCTCAAGTGATAGTCCCATATGTGTTGCATTTTGAAGAAGACGCCCAACTGTAACGTTAACGTCTGGTAAATGAAAGACAATACTTATAATAGCTAATCTCGTCCAAGCGACATGTTGTTCCCATAAAGAACGCATATAACCTTTTAAAAAGTTCTCGTTTTTACTAATTCGGTAATTACGTGCAGAAGTATCAAAGTGTACATAAGGGTTATGATAGGGGGAGTAATACGATTGCCAATAAGTATACATAAACGGTAACACTCCTTTGAACATGTATAACTCAAAGTATGATGGGAATTTATAATTAGTTACGTGTCCTCGTTTATTTTCAGAAATTGATATGAAAAAAATGAGGGGTTTTATTGCGTTATATATAAATAAATTGAATATAAAGTAAAAGAGGCTCTGCAAGGGAAGTTGCAGAGCCTCAAAAGGGTATTGCCGAGATGTCGGACTCGACTACGTAATATTATCATAAAATTCACTTAAAAAAACCTGGTAAATGTGTCCAAATAAAAATGGCTCTTTAATAAAGTCAAAGGGACCTGCTTCCCGCGGCAGATCCCTTTAACTAGATAATGTAGATGAGCAAAAACTCATCTGGAGTACTTTTATAGTAACAATTGAAAATCGTTTTGTGTATTGAGAAAAAAATAATTGAATAATTAAATATTGAGCATTTATAGTTTACTTTTGTAATTATCACCATTTGTTGTGAGTGGGGTATGGTTATAAAATAGAGAAAAGATTTACAATCACAACGAAAAGTGTACTGAAATATAAAATAATTAAAAAAGACCTGCCTATATAAGCAGGTCAACTTAAGGGGTTTATCCAACAGAATATTTCATATGATATCAATGATATTGTATGAAGTCTATAAGGTTTATATTGTGAAAAATTTTGTAAATGGATACATTTCGCCCACGTATTAACGTTTAAAAAGTTGAGAAAGAGAATGGAAAAGTTTTCTATAAGAAAATAATGGTTGGTATTTATAATACGATTCATATTTCCACGCATCATGATTTGAGAATTGGAGTTGATTCGGTACTGCTTTCTGCTTGATGGAACTAATATTAAGGTGATTCATATAGTAACCTCCTAAATTCATATGTATAAGATTAGTAGTATTCAAGGAAAGTTAATAAAATGTATATTTATTTTGAAATTCGTTTTAGTCGCTAATGAGCCTCTAAAACGAAAAGAAGCATAAGATAATAAAAAAGCAGGCTGTTAGTCATATATTCATCACTTTCATGACACACAAGAGATGATATAATAGTAGTAGATGAAAGATATAGAAAAGCAGGTGACTCTTTTTTGTTTACAAAAGCTCAAGAACTTTTAGCGTCTTATTTCGGTTATTCGTCATTCCGAAGAGGACAAGATGAAACAATTAAAAATGTATTAGATGGGAAAGATACAGTTTGTATTATGCCTACGGGCGGTGGTAAGTCAATTTGTTATCAAATTCCCGCATTAGTATTCGAGGGAACGACGTTAGTTATATCGCCATTAATATCACTTATGAAAGACCAAGTAGATACATTAGTACAAAACGGTATTTCAGCTACTTATATTAATAGTTCTATTTCTATTACAGAAGCAAATCAACGTATTCAGTTAGCGAAACAAGGTCATTATAAGTTGCTTTATGTGGCGCCTGAGCGTCTTGATTCAATGGAGTTTGTTGACCAACTTATCGATATGAAAATCCCGATGATTGCAATTGATGAGGCGCACTGTATTTCGCAGTGGGGACATGATTTCCGTCCAAGTTATTTACATATACACCGCATATTAGATTATCTTCCAGAGAAGCCGCTCGTATTAGCATTAACTGCTACGGCAACACCACAAGTGCGTGATGATATTTGCAATACACTTGGAATTAATCAAGAAAACACGATTATGACAACGTTTGAGCGTGAGAACTTATCATTTTCTGTTATTAAAGGACAAGACCGTCATGCATATTTAGCGGATTATATTCGTCAAAATCAAAAAGAATCTGGGATTATATATGCGGCTACTAGAAAAGTAGTTGATCAATTATATGAGGATTTAATGAAAGCGGGAGTTTCTGTTTCAAAATATCATGCTGGTATGAGTGATAACGATCGAAATGAGCAGCAAGAACTCTTTTTACGTGATGAAGTAAGTGTAATGGTAGCGACATCAGCATTTGGGATGGGGATTGATAAATCGAATATTCGTTACGTTATCCATTATCAACTGCCAAAAAACATGGAAAGTTATTACCAAGAAGCAGGACGTGCAGGACGTGACGGTTTAGATAGTGCATGTATATTGCTATATTCTTCTCAAGATGTGCAAGTACAGCGCTTTTTAATTGATCAATCGACAGGAGAATCTCGTTTTTCAAATGAACTTGAAAAACTGCAAAATATGACTGACTATTGTCATACAGAACAATGTTTACAATCATTTATTTTGCAATACTTTGGAGAAGAGCCGAAAGAAGATTGTGGCCGCTGCGGTAATTGTACGGACGAGCGCGAAAGTATCGATGTGACGAGAGAATCGCAAATGGTTCTATCTTGTATGATTAGAACGAACCAACGATTTGGAAAACAAATGATTGCCCAAGTTTTAACTGGTTCGAAAAATAAGAAAGTGATTGAATTTAATTTTCATACTTTACCAACATACGGCTTACTATCAAATCGCAGCGTAAAAGAAGTCAGTGAATTTATTGAGTTTTTAATTTCAGATGAGTTAATCACAGTTGAACACGGTACGTATCCGACATTAAAAGTAACGGAAAAAGGGAAAGAAGTGTTACTTGGTAAAGAGAATGTTTTACGTAAAGAACGAGTAGAGACAAGACAAATTGTTCAGGATCATCCTTTATTTGAAATACTTCGTGAAGTACGTAAAGAAATTGCGCAAGGAGAGGGTGTACCTCCATTCGTTATTTTCTCTGACCAAACGTTGAAAGATATGTGTGCAAAAATGCCGCAAAGTGACTCTGAACTTTTAACTGTAAAAGGGATTGGTGAACATAAACTTGTGAAGTATGGTTCTCATTTCTTACAAGCAGTTCAGCACTTTATTGAGGAAAACCCAAACTATGCTGAAACAATTAAGACAGAAGTGGTGACAGAGCGGAAAAAGTCAGGGAAAGCGTCAGGGAAAGCGTCAGCAAATTCTCATTTAGAAACGTATGAAATGTATAAACAAGGCATTGATTTAAATGAAATTGCGAAAGAACGTAGCTTATCAACACAAACAATTGAAAATCATTTAATACGTTGTTTTGAAGATGGAATGGAAGTAGACTGGAACAGTTTTGTTCCTGCAGAATATGAATCACTGATTGAAACTGCCGTTCAAAATGCAGAGGGTGGTCTGAAATCGATTAAGGAACAACTTCCAAATGAAGTGAGTTACTTTATGATTCGTGCTTATTTACAAATTAGAAAGTAGAGACATATAAAGTGAAACTTTAATCAGTGGGGGTCTTACTGCCCATTAAAGCGGGATAAAGGGGATAGGGATATATGTATCACGTTTTTGTGTATGGCACGTTAAGAAAAGAGCAAACGAATGCTCATTTTATGCAAGGTGCAAAATGCATCGCAGACAGGGCATGGACCTATGGCAAATTATTTGATACAAACGAAGGGTATCCAGCAATGATTTGTTCAAATAAAGATAAAGTATATGGAGAAGTTTATGAAGTGAATGATGATGTGCTGCAAAAATTAGATGAACTGGAAGAATACACAGGTAATGCAGAGAGTGATTTATATGACAGAATCACCGAAACGATTTATTTAGACGATAGAGAAATACGTGCATTTGTGTATATCGCTCAAGATAAAGAGATGCTAAGGAAAGTTATCATTTCTGGTGATTGGGTAGAGTATCAACGCGAAAAAGAATAGCAGCCATAGAGCAGATAGTGGGAACATCCATTATCTGCTTTTTAAATTGATACTTTAAAAAATCTGATTATTTAGATAAAATTAAAATATAGAAAAATCAAAAGGAGGATTTTTCATGGGTATCAGAAATTTAGTTTCTCACCTGTAGTAGAAAAAATATACAGGAGGAGAATAATAATGAACGAATTAGATGTGAGGGAATTTTACGAAAAACAATTCGAACTATCCAATTACGATATTAATACAGAAAGCTGGTTAGAACAGGTTGCGAAAGAAGTTCAAGAACAAATTGGACATCCATTTCAGTCGATGTTAGAACTAGGAGCAGGAAATGGCGGGTTTGCGAGGGCGATGTCTAAGTTACGTGTAAAGATGACTACTGTTGAGCTTGTACCAGAGTTAGTTATGTTTGCAAAAGAGCATTCTACTAATGATATTGCTATTCATTGCGCTGATTTTTATAAAATCAAATTTGAAGAAAAGTTTGATGTTGTTAGTTATTTAGATGGATTTGGTGTAGGATCAGATGATGAACAATTGATTCTATTAAAACGAATTAAAAATTGGATGAAGGATGATGGATGTGCACTTATTGATATTTATCAACCGTTGTATTGGAAACAGGTAAGTGGACAAGAAATGTCCTTAAGTTCAGCTATGCGAAAATATGAATATGATAGCATAAATGAAAGAATGTTAGATCATTGGTGGCATCCTAATAATCCAAATGATATAGTTACACAGTCTTTACGTTGTTATACGGTAGATGAGATTAGCAATCTATGTGCTGAAGTCGGTTTAAGTATTGTAGGAATCTTCCCAGGAGGAGCATACGATTTTGAAAAACGGAAATATAAAGAATTAGCAACTTTAAATGAATGTTTGGCGTATCGAATTAAAGTAAAGAAGAGTAGGGATTAATTCCTTACTCTTCTTTACTTTTATAGTGTGAATAATTGACTGTCTTTCGTATTTAATTGTCGTTCTTTTTTATTCTTCTGGACCTTAGTACGATCCCAATTCCAAGAAATACAATAGTAGCAACAACTCCGCTAATAGGGTTTAACCAAAAATCACTGCCGTTGGTAAGTGTAATAATCCCTGTTATTGTAACTAAAACAGTAGGAACGGCATCTTCAATTGCATGCATGATAACACATGGCCATACTGACTTTGTAAGTCTATATATTTCGACATACATAATAGACCAAGAAACCATAAGTATACAGCCTGATAAAAGCATATTTAACCTTGAAATAGATTCAAAATATTCATTTGGTAAAAAAACTAAATAATAAGCGGCATGCCAAAGAGCCCAAATTAAACCAGAAATAATATAAATAAACCAATCGTTTAACTTTAGTTCAATCAGTTTTGGAGTTAAATAACCGCTCCAAGAAAACTCTTCGAAAATATTTTTAATAAAATTACCTATAGTAGACATGAGTATGAGTGAACATAATGAGGACATCTCAAAGTTAGATATGTTAACGACTCTGAAAAATAGAGCTAAGCTTATAGTTATTAGTGTAACGAATGGATAAATAAGTATTGCTACGAAATACCATTTAAAGCTTCCTTTTAAATTTGGTTTGATACCAAAATCATGCCAATCTCGGCTAAGAACTCTAAGTAATATGCTGACGAGGAAAGGAAGTATAAGCCATAAGCCCATACCTAAAGAATTTCCTGCAGGTTGATCTGTTAGAAGAGAATCAATAAATACACCGATCCAACCACTTGCTAGCACAATTAATACAAAAATAATGAAATGTAGCTTTACTTGCTTTCTATTGGTTGTAGTCATTTCGAATAAACTCCTTTTTTATTTTTAGCATTTACCTATTGACACTTCTCATTATTTTACAAGTGAAAGGAGGAAATCGATAGAAAGGTAGATGAGAGTTTAAGTTTAGTTAGTGTATGAATCGTTATTATTAATAGAAAGTAATAGCATTTGTACGCATTATTTTATTATATGTAAAGTGTTGTAATTTAGATGTTTTATATTCTTATAATGTAAAAATAACGATAAGATTTTAAAATTAGAAAGAAGAAAAGTGAGTTTTTTCGGAAAATTTAAATTGAAACTATTGACTTTATAAATGGATTTTTAATACAATTGTATTTCGACTGAAAAATTAGAACGGACAGGAGGGAATCATCAAATGAACAACATTTTTGAAGAAGAGTTACAAAGGATGAAAGATACATTACGTACGATGGATGATCAATTAGAACAGCTCGAAAACATTCCGGTTTATTATGGAGATGATTTTAAAGAACAAATTCTAGAAAGTATGAGAGAATCTAATAGGCAAAATTTACGTATCGGTGTACAAGAACCGTACTTTGGAAGATTAGATTTTCAAGAGGACGGCAAGGAAGATGTTATGCCGATCTACATCGGTAAAGTAGGTGTTTCACATAAAGACACTATGAAACCAATTGTAATAGATTGGCGGGCACCTGTTGCAAGTATGTTTTATTCATTTACCGGCGGTGATGAATTAGCGTTTTATCAATCACCAGACGGATTAGTAGAAGGTGATGTACATTTAAAGCGAAACATCTCTATTCGAAAAAGAGAACTAGAACGTGTTGTTGATACATATGTAAAAGGAAATGAAGATGTCTCACATGCCGATGATTTTCTTCTATATAGATTAGGTGAGAATAAAGATAATAAACTAAAGGATATTGTTTCGACAATACAATCGGAGCAAAATGATATTATTCGTGCGGAAAGAAACTTACCACTACTTATTCAAGGGGTTGCAGGGAGCGGAAAAACAACAATCGCTTTACATCGCCTTGCTTTTTTAATTTATGAATATCGTGAGCAGCTAGAAGCTGAGAGAATGATTGTATTCGCTCCAAATAGTCTGTTTTTAGACTATATTTCGAGTGTACTTCCTGAATTAGGTGTAGGGAATATTAGTCAAACAACATTTCCAGATTGGGCATTACGTACGTTAGATGATTCGGTGAAACTGAAGCAAACAGAAGAAAAATTGAAAGAGGCATTTTCTATTAATCGTGATGAAGAAAAAATTATGCTCGGTAAATTGAAAGGTACACTGGAATTTAAGTCCTTTATTGAAGAGAGAATGGTTCAATTTGAAAAAGAATTAGTACCAACAAGTGATTTTGAGGCATGGGACAAAGCTATTATTCCAGTAGAAGACATAAAAAAATGGATGCAAGTGGAATATAAACATTATCCATTAAAGAAAAGAAGAGAAAGATTAGTCGGCCGAATGAAGCGCTGGATTGAAATTGAGCTAAAAAAGTATGGAGAAATAAACGAGAAGAAATTACTAAAAAAAGAAGCGACTAAGAGATTGAACACTTATATGAAGTTTTGGCCGAAAATGAGCTCACTTTCAATTTATAGTTCAATATTGAAAAGTAAAGAAATACTCGAAGTATTACCTGAAGAACTTGTGAAAGAAACTGAAAAGAGTTGTCGTAAAAAAGAAGTGTATGTAGAAGATTTACCAGCTTTAATATACATACATCACCGCATAACAGGTATTGAAATCGGACAGAAATTCCATCACGTCGTTATTGATGAAGCGCAAGATTTCTCGCCATTTCAAGTTTATGTATTAAAAGAAATTACACTAGGTAATTCTTTCACTATATTAGGTGATTTATCTCAAGCAATTTACGATTATCAAGGGATTGAAGATTGGAGTGCTTTTAAGGAAGTATTCCAAGAAACAGGTTATTATGAATTGACGAGAAGTTATCGCTCTACAAAAGAAATTATTGAATTTGCGAACGAAATAATTAAAAATGCAGATATTCCAGTAGGGCTTGCGACACCAGTTTTTCGTAGTGGTGAAGAGGTCAAAGTAATCCAAGCAGAAGATCAATTTAGTGAGATTATGAAGACGATAAAATATTTACAAAATGAAGATGTGAAAACAATTGCGGTAATAGGAAGAACAGACGATGAATGCCGTGATATATATGAAAAGTTAACAAAGGCAGGATTGGCTGTAAACGTCATTGAAGCAGATCAAAGTAAATACGAAGGTGGTATTTCAGTAGTACCTGTATACTTGGCGAAAGGATTAGAATTTGACGCTGTTCTACTAATTGATGTTGATGAAGAACATTACAAAAATACAAAACACGATGCGAAGTTATTGTATGTCGGATGTACAAGGTCGCTTCATGATTTATGGATTTTCCATAGTGGAGAAGCATCGCCTTTAATTAACGGATTAAAATAAAAATGAAAACGCAAGAGGCTTTTCTAGTAACAAAAAGAAGAACCTCTTGTTTTTCTATATAAAGGTATGGGGAGAGAATAACTATGATTACAAAGGTAATAACGAAAAGAAACTGGGAAATTGCAAAGATAAATGGAGAAATTAATGAAGCCTCATTAAAAGAAGAGGGATTTATTCATTGTTCATTTTTAGAACAAGCTTTAAAAGTCGCTGAAAAATATTTTAGTCATGAAGAAGATGTTTTATTACTTACGATTAATCCAATTCTGTTAAAAGCAGACATAAAATATGAACTTGCTTCTAACGGTCAAGAATATCCGCATGTATATGGAGTAATCAATATTGAGTCGATTGTAGAAGTTATCCCATTTACTAAAGAAAAAGAAGAGTTTATATTACGAGAGGTACAACGGTAAGATGGGGATAGATATTTAAATTAGCTAAAAAAGCGCAAATTCAATGTTTGTGCTTTTTTATTATCTATTTTTTGTGAAAATTCATTGTTTTTATCACAATAATACTGTACGATACATAGTATAAAACACATACTGTATGACATATAGTAATGAAAATGAGGTGAGTGAATGGATGCTTTATTAAATTCGTTAATTACTGAACTAAGAAGAGGTACATTAACATTAGCGGTTTTAAGCCAGCTAAGAACACCGCAATATGGGTATTCACTTGTCCAATTATTGGAAAAATCAGGGATTACAATCGATCAAAGTACTTTATATCCACTACTTCGCCGATTAGAGAAGCAGGAGCTAGTGACGAGTAGTTGGGATAAAACGGAGAGTAGACCGCGTAAGTATTATGTTTTAAGTGAATATGGATTAGAGATATTTCTGCAGCTGAAGAAAGAATGGATAAAGGATTCGAAAGAGCTTTATAACCTATTAAAGGAGGAGGACAAAAATGAGTTTGATTGATATTTATGTAGAAGAAGTAGCGAAGAGATTACCTGAAAAAAATTGTGACGATATTATTCTTGAATTACGGTCAACAATCGAGGATATGTTACCTGATGATTATAATGAAGATGATGAAAAAAAAGTTCTTGAAAAATTGGGGAGTCCAGTTTCATTGGCAAATGGGTATTTAGATAGGCCGATGCATTTAATTGGACCACGTTATTTTGATGTATATACGACGTTATTAAAAATGATCATACCGATTGCAGCTGTTATCGCACTCATTGCAATGGTTGCAGAAAATTTTGTAGCATATAATGGTGAGCAAGCGGTATTAAATATTATTTTAAATGTGATAGGTAAAGGCATTGGGGAAATTATCGAAGTAGGCCTCCATGTATTTTTCTGGTTGACAATTGTATTTGCAATTTTAGAAAGAACAGATAAAGACAAAGGTACTCAGCCGTTGACGACAAGTTTAAAAAAATGGACGCCTGATGATTTGAAAAATACTTCGTATGTTCCAAAGAAAAAGTCGATCTCAAAGCTCGAAGTTTTTGGCGGGTTAATGTGGACGGCAATATGGGCAACACTTTATTTTTATGCGAACCATCTTGTAGGTGTATATCATGGTACAGAAAGCGGATTGAAGTTTGTCGCGCCAACTTTTAACCAAGATGTGTTAATTCAGTATTGGCCAATCGTTGTAATTATGATTGTGTTTGAAATAGGTATATCTCTTTATAAGTTAGTACAAGGACAATGGACGAAAAAGTTGGCAATCGGGAATGCTATTCTTCAAATAGTTGGAACAATTGTATTCATTGTAATTGTAGTAAATCCGCATTTATTTAATGAAGGATTTATTACGTATGTGGCAAATGTGTTTACTACTTCTCCAGAGGAAGTTAAAAAGTGGTTAATTGGTGGAGGTATTATCATTTACATTTTATCTGCTGTGTTAAATATATTTGATGGTTTCCGAAAAGCTCGTATTCGTATGTAATAGTGAAATGAAGGAAGATAAACGTTATGAAAGGAAGAAAGTAATGATAAGGGAAGCAAGGAAACAAGGAAACAAGATGTAACATACATGTTAGACATTTATAATGATGCCATACTGCATACAACAGCCGTATATACGTATAAACCTGTAACCCTGTAACCCTGTAACCCTTGAAAATAGAATTGATTGGTATGAACAAAAAAAGGCTGACGGTTATCCAATTTTAGTATATGAACTAAATAATAAAGTAGTAGGATTTGCGACATTTGGACCGTTTAGAACTTGGCCTGCTTATAAATATTCAATTGAGCATTCTGTGTATGTTGATAAGGAATATAGAAAGAATGGAATAGGAACTTCTTTAATGAAAGCATTGATTGCAATGGCAAAAGAAAGGGAATATATGATTTTAATTGCTGGAATTGATGCTGAAAATGAGAAAAGTATTGCTTTACATGAAAACTATGGATTTGTTTATACTGGTACAATCAAAAAGGCTGGTTATAAGTTTAATAGATGGCTTGATTTAGCTTTTTATCAATTGGGGCTTAATGGTCCTAAAAATCCTTTAGAAGAATAAAAGTTTAGTATCTTAGGTAGCATGGAGTAATGCATGCTACCTTTTTCTTATTGTAACCATAAGAATGGTTTTCTAAAAAAGGGATTTTATATTATATATTGAATTATTAAAAAATAATATAACGTTTGGAAAAGAGGCTGGGAAATGGAAACTGTCATTCGAAAAATGAAAGAGATACAATCTGATCATGTTGGGATAGCTATTTATTCTACAAAAAGCAATCATATAGTTGCTTCATATAATAGTGAATTAAATATTCCGTTAGCATCGGCAGCAAAAGTAGTAATCGGATTTGTAGTAGCGCAAATGGTGAAGGAAAATAAACGTAATTGGAATGATATACTTCATCATGTTAAATTTAATCCAAATGAAGATAGTGCGCAGTTGTATCCACATTTACAAGGAAGAAGGACTTTAACACTTAGTAAAGCAGTAGAAGTGATGATAGCATGTCATGATAGTTACGTTGCACAGTCAGTTGTAATGTACTGTGGTGGATGGGATGCTGTGAAAATGTATGCCCAAACGTATTTTTCAAAAATTCATATACAAGAGGACGCTAGAGATGAGAAAAATGTTGGAGAATTAAATGAAGTTCTTTCACTTTTAGTACATATTTTTCAGGGTTATAAATCAGAAGCGGAATTATGGGAACCAGTTATTGGCGGCATGGTAAGGCAGCAAGGTGAATATGAAGGAATACATTCATATCACTTAGCTCATATGACAGGTGGACTATCTTCAGATACTATGAATATTGGTATAATAGGAATATTTAACGAATTCCCGTTTCTTTATGTTATTGGGGGAAAAGATTTACCTGATCGACGTGAAAATAAAGAGGTAGATGAAGCTTTTGCAGTAGCTTTGAGGTACATATACAGAGAATATAGTGAAAGTATGCTAGGAGTGAGCGATTGAAAAGAAACTTAAAGACATCAACAATCATTATTTTAATTGTAACGATTATTGCTCTTGAAGTGGGTATCGCACTATACGATCACAATTTGTCATTAGATACTATTTATTTTGCCGCGATCCTCATTTGTATTGTATTACTTTTTGGTACACGTGTTTCTAAAGAGAAAGAAAATACATCGAAACAGGGACGAAGAAAAACAGCTCTTATATTTTGGCCATCTATTATATTGTCTATCGCTTGTTTTGCAGTTATAAATTATATAAGAATAGGCTATGTTTCTGTGCCAGGGATAATTGGTTTTTCCTGCTTTGTTACCTATGGTGGATTCGTATTTATTAGTATTTTAAAAAGGAAAAGTAAAAATGAGAGGTAGCTTACAAAGTTGAAAGGAAGAGATATATGAAACGCATAGAGAATGGTACTCGCATTGAAGGAGAATATATAAAGAATAAAGTCATCCAATATAACATGTCTATTTTAGCAGATGAAGTAAAACAGCCAATGGAACAAGTAAGCTTTGTAGTGAAAAATGAAGATGGGAAAATCTTTGGCGGCGTAACAGGAACAATGTATTTTTATCATCTACATATAGATTTTTTGTGGGTTGATGAATCAGTTCGTCATGATGGTTATGGTAGTCAACTGTTACATAAAATTGAAGACATTGCGAAGGAAAAAGGTTGTAGATTAATATTATTAGATTCATTTAGTTTTCAAGCACCAGAATTTTATAAAAAGCACGGCTACCGAGAATATGGTGTTGTTGAAGATCATCCTAAAGGACATAGTCAACATTTTTTAGAGAAGAGGTTATAGTATTCGTGTTTTACAAAAAAAGTGGATTTTTAGAAGCATCGCTAACCAGGTGATGTACCAGGTATCGGTAAATGTGATTTAAACCAATTGATAGGAAGTAAACCACTTTCTTGGTTTACTGAATCAGTACCAAAACAAGAAAACATACAAGCACAAGTTTCTAAGCAAAATATCATCCAATCTGGAGCTTTTTCATCTTATGAAACTCCAGACGTTATGGGGAGCGTTAACTTCTTTGAAAATGGCAGCTACCTTCATTTTACAATCGGATGGATTAACGTATTTTGTTTCTGAACCAACTAGTGATACGCAATTAAAGGCTCTGAAAGATTGGCTTGATCGAAAAGGTTGGTGGTATGAAGTTGAATAATAATAAATAAATAGCTACTATTTGTGTAAAAAAAGAGCCTTCCAGTTTTGGAGGACTCTTTTTTTACTATTCAAATAGCTTATTCATTAAATCTTGTATTTCACGTCTTCTTTTATCTGTTTCGCCCTTATCAATTGTATACGTATCATCCTCTATTATAAGAACATCACCCTCTTTTGCAGTGGAAGGGAGTTTGGATTTAGGTACATCAATTGTTACGTTATTCACTTCAATAACTGCTAGTTCACCTTCAAAACGGTCAATAATACCTCTTTTCATAATTATCTCTCCGTTCTTACAGAAATGTTAGAACCATCACTATTAATAATTACAGTTCCATTTAAATCAGTTCTATATACATTAACAGACATTGCATTTAACTTTGCTAAAGTTTCTTGTGTAGGATGACCATAACGGTTACCTGCACCGGCACTGATCACAGCGATACTTGGTTTCACTGCATCTAAAAATGGCTGAGAAGAAGATGTCTTACTTCCATGGTGACCAGGTTTTAATACATCAGATTTTAAGCTAGAACCATGTGTTGCAACCATATCTTTCTCACTTTTAGATTCAGCATCACCAGTAAATAAGAAAGATTTGCTTCCATGTGTTACTTTTAATACAGCACTCCACTCATTTAGATCGTTACCGTATTCTTTAACGGGAGCTAAAAATTGTGTGTTTAAACCATTGATTGGTAAAGTTACTCTAGATTTTGCTTCTTTAATTGTTAATCCTTTGTTAGCTACTGCAGTTAGGAAGTCTTTAAACGTTTGAGTTGTATGACTTACTTTAGGTGCATATACGTTTTTTACATTCATAGCATAAAGTACTTCATCTAATCCACCTACATGATCAGCATCAGGATGAGTAGCGATCATATAATCAATAGATTGGTATCCTAATCCTTTTAAATAATTTGCTACTACTTTACCTTTTCCGTTGTTACCAGCGTCAATCAGGATCGTTTCTCCACTAGGAGATTTAATAAAAGTAGCATCACCTTGTCCAACATCAATATAATGAACCTCTAAGTTACCTTTAGGATTAGGAAGAGCTGGACGGAAATTTGGCTCTAATACACGAGCCAAGAATGCAGCAAATTGCTCACGAGTTACTTTTACATCTGGACCAAATGTACCATCTGGTAATCCAGCAGTGATATTATTTTGCGCTAAAATTTTGACATAATTGTAACCCCAATGAGTAGATGGAACATCAGGGAAATTGACTTCAACGCTTGTAGGTTTCAAATCAAAAGTTTTAACTAGAACTACTGCCATTTCTGCACGAGTTAATGAGCGGTCAGGGAAGTAGTTTGTTTCACGTTGTACAATATTGTTATGTGCTAACTTATGTACAGAATCATAGTAATAGATGCCTTTGGCTACATCGGAAAAAATATGATTATAGCTAGATGGCTTTTCTAATTTTAATGATAAATCTAGCATTAAGGCCATTTGTCCACGAGTTACATGATCACTCGGTTTAAAAGTTCCTTCTGGCGTACCATTAATGATGCCGTTATCCGATAAATAGTTAATTTCTTTAATTGCCCAATGATTAGATTGGACATCAGGGAAAGATTTAGCACTTGTAAGATTTGGAATGAACAACGTTAAAATCATGACAAATGCTGATAGTAATAAACTAAACTTTTTCAAAAAATCGCCTCACTTAATGTATTTTTCACCTTATTAACTTTACCATTTATTACAAGTAATTCAAAGTTTAATAGGTAAATATTTTATTAGTTGTTGTGTATTTCCATAAATTCATTAATTTGAAATAATCTAACTTAATAGAAGGAATAGGAAAGGTAGTAGAGAATTGTTTGAATTGTAATTGTAAAATCTATATTATAAATTTATACAATTATTTATAATAATTTAAATTATGTTAAATGGGAGAAAGAAAATGTACACGTATAAATTGCAACATGAACAACCAATCTGCGTAGAAAAAATAAGAAAACTTTATGACTCCGTCGGCTGGTGGCCAGAAAGAAAAGAAATCGATATTCAAAAAATGTTAAAGAATAGTATAGCGATTGGGGTATGGGAAAAAAATGAATTAATCGGATTTGCTAGAGTTGTTTCTGACGGTGTTTTCCGGGCGTATATAGAAGATGTTGTTGTACATGAAAGTGTAAGAAATAAAGGCATTGGAGAGAAAATGCTAACAATATTACTTCAAGAAATATCTCATGTTCATATCGTTAGTTTATTTTGCGGAGAGAAATTAATAAAGTTTTATGGTGAAAAGCAATTTCAAGCGACGAAACAAATTGTAATGCATCGTAATCAAATCGTGAAAGAATAAGAGGTGCGAATTAGAATGGATGCAACTAGAACATATTGTTTATCAAAAAGAAAAGCGACAGAAGATTCACCAGATGGTTGGAATGCAACATGTATGAGGCTCAACAATAAAATATTTGCGATATTGAACCATGAAGAAGGTGAAAAAGCGGCAATTACATTAAAATGTGATCCAGAACTTGCAATAAGAATAAGAGATGATTATCCAGATACAATCATTCCAGGGTATCATATGAATAAAAAACATTGGAATACAGTTTATTTACATAAGGATGTAGGGCAGGAACAAATTAATAAAATGGTTGATTGGTCGTATGATTTAGTTCTACAGTCATTTTCAAAGAAAAAGCAGCAAGAGTTATTAGATTAGTATGTATGAGGGGTGGATGTATTGAAAGACATGATTAAAAATACATATGATAAATTAGCGAGTACATATAAAGAAAATCTAGATGTGGCAAATCCATATAACAGTTATTACGAAAGACCAGCGATGATGGAGATGATTCCAAAGAATTTAGAAGGGAAGAATATATTAGATGCTGGATGTGCAGCAGGGTGGTATACTTCTCAATTTATAGAAAGAGGAGCAAATGTAACTGCAATTGACGTAAGTTCTGAAATGGTAAAAGCTGCAAAGGAAAGTATGGGCAATAAAGCAACGTTTCTTTGTCATGACTTGCAAGAAATATTACCATTTGAAGACAATACTTTTGATGTTATTGTGAGTTCATTAATCCTTCATTATTTAGAAAATTGGGATCAAGTATTTCAGGAGTTTCGTCGAGTATTGAAGCCAGGGGGAGAATTTATATACTCCATTCATCATCCTTTTATGGATTTTACAAAGTTTACTTGTGAAAATTATTTCGAAAAACAATTATTGGTAGATACTTGGGTTAAACCAAATATTACAATAGAAGTTAGCTTTTTCAGAAGGTCACTTCAAGATATTATTAATGAAACAACAAATTATTTTGTGTTAGAAAAAATGCTAGAACCGAGACCGGTTGAAAAGATGAGAGAAGTAAATGAAAAATCATATCATTATCTAAATACAAATCCACATTTTCTTATGATGAAAGCCATTAAAAAATAGCTAGTAAAATAATTATATTTTACTAGCTATTTTGCAGTTTTAAATAATGAAATAGGAGTTTTGAAATGAATACGAAACGAAATAGGTTACTATACGCAACGTTTACAATCATTGTTATTATTTTAGGGCTTAGTTCAAGAAAGTTAGCTTTTGCACTGCCCGCTCTATTAAATGATTATTTAGGTGATGCTTTATGGGCATTAATGATTTTCATTGGATTCGGATTTTTATTTTCTAAAATAGAAACGAAGAAATTGGCTTTTATAAGTTTACTGTTTTGTTATGGGATTGAATTGAGCCAATTATATCATGCCGAATGGATAGATAGCATTCGTGCAACGACTTTAGGTGGGCTCGTGTTGGGATATGGTTTTCTGTGGAATGATTTAGTGGCGTATACAATTGGTGTTGGAGTAGGGTTTATTTTTGAGTTTATTTTACAGAAGAAATAAGAGGTTTGTAAAAGGGGTATTCGTTTATGGAGGGTATATTAGAAATTGCGAATTTTTGGTTTGGAGATAAAGAGGTCACAGCTACTGAAATAAAAGTAAACGAAACAAAGATTCATTGTAATAATAAATCCTATATTTTAAAGGAAAAGAGATCGATAAAACAGCTATTAGTTGAAATAAATCTAATAGAACAACTTGATAAAAAAGGGGTTAAAGTACAAAGAATAGTTAAAACAAGTAATAATGAAAGGTATGTATTTTATAAAGAGAAGTATTATTGTGTGTATGAATATGTTGCTGGAAATGTACTTGAAATAAAAAATATAGAAAATCTGAAAGAGCTAGGAAGCACAATTGGAGAAGAAATAGCGTATCTACATCAAGTCCTTAATTCAATGGATAGTGAAAATGGGTTCGTAAAAAGAGATTTATACAAGGTAGTATATGGTTGGGCTTTACCTATTTTAGAAAAGAATGAGCATGTTCATCAGGATGTAATTCGAAAAATGAATCAAATACATACAGACTTCAAGGAAACGATCCTCCCCTTACGAAAACAAATCATTCATCGCGACATGCACTTATCAAATGTAATCTTTAAAGAGAATGAATTTCAAGGATTTATAGATTTTGAACTGTTAGAAAAGAATATTAGAGTATTTGATTTATGTTATTGTTGTACGAGTATTTTGAGTGAATTATATAGTGATGAAAAATTAAGGGGGAAGTGGCAACAGATCATTAGTAAAATTTTTGAGGGGTATAATAAGCGAAGCATTTTAACGCGAGAAGAACTACAATCCATTGGGTATGTTATGCTTTCTATTCAAATTATCTTTATTACTTATTTTGTTCAGTTAAAAGATTTATTAAAGTTAAATGAAGAGATGTTCTTCTGGATTTTTGTAAATAAAAAAGCTATTGAAGAATCAATAGAAAGGGTTGTATGAATATGAAAAAAATAATATTAATAGGTTCTGGTGGTTCAGGAAAATCTACATTAGCCAGGCAGTTAGGTAATAAATTAAGTATAAAAGTGCATCATCTTGATGCGTTATTTTGGAAACCGAATTGGGAAGGTGTACCGAAAGTGGAGCAAAGAAAGGTTCAAAATGAATTAGTTAAAGAAGATGAATGGATTATTGATGGGAATTATGGCGGGACAATGGACATAAGAATGAACGCAGCTGATACAATTATCTTTCTTGATATTCATAGATTAATATGTGTTTATCGAGCTTTTAAAAGAGTTATACAATATCGGAATAAAACAAGACCGGATATGGGTGCTGGATGTGAGGAAAGGTTTGACTTGCAATTTTTCAAATGGATATGGGAATATCCTAAAATGAAACGACCTTCAATTTTAAAAAGGTTAAATCAATTGAGTAAGGAAAAAGATGTTATTATTTTAAAATCTCCAAATGAAGTACGACTATTTTTAGAGAAGTACGATACTATAAATAGTTAGATTATAAAAAGAGGTACCGTGGGGGGATAGAATTGAATAGATTCATTGACCTGGTTGATTCTAATATGGTGAAAATTCCAGCAGGAAAAGTAGAATTAAGAGATGATCGAATAAAAAAAGAATGGGAAGTTCAAGTTAAACCGTTTCTTCTTGCAAAATATGTTGTAACGATGGAATTATATGACGTGATTACGAATCATACACCAAATTTATTCAAAGATAAAAATAAACCAGTTGTAAATATCTCATGGAATGATGCCATTATGTTTTGTAATTTACTTTCAAAAAAAGCGGGATTAAAAGAATATTATTCTATTAATGATGGTGGTCAAATTGTTAGTTGTAATTTAGATTCAAATGGGTACCGATTACCTTCAGAAGCAGAGTGGCAATATGCGTGTAAAGCAGGAACTACTGGATACATATACGGTGAACTGAAAGAGATTGCTTGGTATAATGAAAATTCAGATAGACGTATTCATGAAGTCGGTAAAAAAGAGCCAAATGCATGGGGCTTGTATGATATGTTAGGAAACGTTTGGGAATGGTGCTATGATTTGTATGATGAAAAGGTATATGGATCATATCGAATTTTCCGAGGCGGTAGCTGGGCTGAAGCAGCTAGAGGTTGTGGTGCAACTTGTCGCCGGCGTAGCCATCCTACATTTCATATAGATGACCTTGGATTTAGGCTCGCTAAGTCCATTTAGAAGAATTATAAGAGCAAAAAACTAATATAGAGAAGATTTAAATTAAGGAGTGTTTTAAGTGGCACGTGTTTTATTCATTAATACTGGATCAGAAGGACATATAAATCCAACATTGCAAGTTGTAGAAGAATTAGTTTCACGCGGGGAAGAGGTTGTATATTTTTCAATAGAATCTTTTAGAGAGCGTATTGAAAAGACGGGTGCTACTGTACGAACAATTGACGATCAAAAATTTATAAATGCCTTTCTTTCCGGTGGTCGAAATTATTTACCAGAGAGAATAAATGGTCTATTACATACGGCAGATGTTATTATACCAAATGTTCTTGAACAAATTGCAGGGGAACATTTTGATTACATCATTCACGATTCAATGTTTGGATGCGGTCGTTTAATTGCTCAAATTCTAAAGCTTCCAGCAATAAATTCCTGTACATCTTTTGCACAGGATGAAAAATCATTTGAACAAATGTTAGGCCATTTGTCTAAAAATATACCAGTGGAAGTTCAAGATAAAATACATAATGATTATGAACGATTAACTAAGGGAATTGCGGAAAAGCATAGTGTTGAAATAAAATCACCGTATGAAGTTTTCTGTAATCCAGCGCCACTTACTATTGTGTATACAATAAGGGAGTTCCAACCTTTTGGAGATATGTTTGATGAAACATTTAAATTTGTAGGTCCATCTATCTCTACGCAAGTAAAAAATGAAGCCTTTGATTTTACTGCAATTGAAGAAAAAAGCCCGATTTACATTTCACTAGGTACTGTTTTTAATGAATCACTTGATTTTTATAAACTATGTATGAAGGCCTTTGAGAATAGTGATTATACAATTGTGATGTCTATTGGCAATAAAATGAAAATAAGTGATTTAGGTAAAATTCCTAAAAACTTCATTGTGAAAAATTATGTACCACAAACAAAACTACTTACATATACAAAGTTATTTATTACACATGGCGGGATGAACAGTACACATGAAGGATTATATAACGGGATTCCGCTTATTGTAATCCCGCAAAGTGCAGATCAACCAGTTATCGCCAAGCAAGTGGAGAATCTCGGAGCTGGGGTTAAGTTGTCAATGAAGGAATTAACTGAGGAACAACTACGTGAAAGTGTAGAACTTGTATTAAATAATCCATCATATAAAGAAGTTGCATTGAATTTGAAAGAGTCTTTCCGAAAATCTGGTGGCTATCAGGAAGCTGCTGATGAGATTTTTACATTTATAGGTCAATAATAAATAGAAAATTATACATGAGAAGAGTGTCTATATGAAATGATATAGACACTCTTCTTTTATATGAAGCGGAGAATTCGTTGTTTTGAAATGTTAAATATTCTGTTTTGTAAATTCGGACCATAGTTTTACGTGTTACTAATGCTTTCATCATTTCTGCACAACTTCTGCACATACTTTGATGATTTCTATGTCATGATATATTCATCAAGTGAAATATTTCACAAGAAATGAAATATATTTTCACTGCGGTGTATGCATAACACACACATACATCGTTACAAGATGGTCTCTTGTTATTCTTTTACATCGAAGCCCACATTACACTACAAAGTATAACAAGAAGGGGACAGGAACATGAATAATCGATTATTAAAACAACTACAAAACATGAAAATGAACAAAAAAAGTCTAGGAGCTGTTGCATTAACAGCTGGAATTATTGGCACGACACTTATTCCTCAAAACGCATACGCGCACGGTTTTGTTGAAAAGCCTAGCAGCCGATCTGCTTTATGTAGTCCAACTTATGGTGCACTAAATGTAAACTGCGGAAGTGTTATGTATGAACCACAAAGTTTGGAAGCTCCAAAAGGGTTCCCGCAAGCTGGTCCAGTTGATGGCCAAATCGCTTCTGCAGGTGGTAAATTTGGTGGTGTTTTAGATCAACAAACAGCTGATCGTTGGTTTAAAAATACAATCACAGGCGGGGAAAATACTTTTACTTGGAAATATACAGCGCCTCACTTAACAAGTAAATGGCATTACTATATTACTAAAAAAGGATGGGATCCAAATAAAGCGCTCACAAGAGCAGATTTAGAACCAATTGGAACTGTACAACATGATGGCTCTACAGCCTCAAATCATTTAACTCACAAAATTAATGTACCTACTGATAGAAGTGGATATCATGTGATTTTAGCAGTATGGGATGTAGCCGATACAGCAAATGCATTCTATAATGTCATTGATGTTAATCTCATCAATGACGTAAAACCAGACACAGAAGCTCCAAGTATTCCAAATGGAATTCAGGCACAAAAAGTAACAGCGAATAGTATAGAACTAGCATGGAACGCTTCTACGGATAATGTAGGGGTAAAAGGGTATCAAATCTTCCGTAACGGAGAGATGATTGATACAGTACCAGGAACTCATTTTATTGATAAAAAATTACAACCAAGTACAGAATACTCTTATACTGTAAAAGCAATTGACGCAGCTGGAAATGTATCGAAAAAAAGTGCGACGCTTACAGTAAAAACAACAGTTGAGGCTCCTGATACAGAAGCACCAACACAACCAAAAGGATTACATAGTATGGGAACGACAGCGTCAAGTGTGGATCTAATGTGGAGTCCTTCTGACGATAATATTGATGTAGACCATTACGATGTTTATAGAGAAACAGAAGGATCATTGAAAAAAATTGCAACATCCAATACGACTTCTTATATGGATAAAAATTTACTTCCTAATACTACTTATAAATATGTAGTGAAAGCTGTTGATGTAGCTGGAAATGAATCTGTACAGAGTGATATATTCGTAATCACCACAAAAACTGAAAGCGCTTCATATGAAGAGTGGGATGCAAAGAAAGCATATGAAAAGGGAGATAGAGTTCTACACGAGGGAAAAGTATATGAAGCAGTCCAGAGTTATCAAGGAAATGGGGATCCAAACTGGATTTATGCTTTATCATTATGGAAAACAGTGTAAACCTTACCTAAATATGAACTAAGAGATGATGGGCTTTGATGCAAAAGAAAATCTTGAGAATTCACTTTTCTATTTATAAAAAAGGGTAGTATATAAATTCATATACTACCCTTTTTATTATGATAGTACTTTCGTCATAAGAACGTGCGGAATACCATCTTCCATAAATACATCTGAAGAAGTTTGATAACCTAGTTTTTTATAAAACCCTTCAGCTTGTGTTTGACCGTGTAGTTTTACTTTTGTTGCTTCTTTGTCACGAGCAATTTCTTCTAACGCCTTGATTATTACTTTTCCTAATCCGTATTTACGATAGTCTTTTAAAATACAGATGCGTTCTAATTTTCCTGCACCGTCAACAAATCGTATACGACCTGTACCTACAGGAAGATCGTTATAATAAACTAAAATATGTTTACATTTCTCACTGATTTCATCGAATGTATCGAATTCATCTTCAAGAGGGACATTTTGTTCTTTTACAAATACTTCTTTTCTAATATGAAAGGCAGTTTCTAAATCTGTAAATTCTGTTATGACTTTGGAGTGCAAATTGTTCAGTCCTTTCTAGTGTGATGTGCTTTTGTTTTCATAGTATATCATAATAATAAGTAATTAAGAGAAAATATAAAAAGCTGACTGTAAGAGTCAGCCTTCATTATAATTCCTTTATCCCATTTTTTGTTCCAATAATTGCTTTGCTAGTCATATTAACAAACAATCCTGTTTCAACTACGCCTGTAATCATTTTTAATTGCATGTGTAAATTGGCAGGATTCGTTATGATATGAGGAAATACGCAATCGATAATGATGTTATTGTTATCGGTAATAAACGTTTCATTATTTTTTAAACGTAACGTTGTTTGACAACCTAAAGATTGAATTTTCTTTTCGGTTTGTTTCCATGAAAAAGGTATAATTTCAACAGGTAATGGGAAAGTACCTAAATACGTTACGAGTTTCGATTCATCAGCAATGATAATTAGTTCTTTAGAGGAGGAGGCAACGATTTTTTCACGAAGTAATGCGCCACCACCACCTTTTATTAGTTGTAAATTTAAATTAATTTCATCAGCCCCATCAATTGTTAAATCGAGTATTTCAATTTCATTTAAGGAGATTAATGGAATAGATAGTTGTTTAGCTAATGCTTCCGTTTCTTTTGACGTTGGTACAGCTTGAAATGATAATCCTTCTTTTACACGCTCACCTAATTTTTGTATCGTCCAATATACAGTGGAACCTGTGCCTAGCCCAACTGTCATTCCATCTTTTACAAAGTTAGCGGCATATTCACCTGCGAGTTGTTTTAAATGTAACATATTATTCTGCTGGACGTGGGCCTGCATCAAGACCTGAATTTTCTACTGTAAGTATAGGGCGAACGATTATATCTTTATGTACGTGCATTTGGCATGATAAACGTAAGTGATCTTCAATTCCTTTTTCCGTAATTGCATTTTTTTCATTAGAACTTGCTTCACAAAACTCACCTGCTATAATTTCTACTCTACAAGTAGTGCAGCGTGCTTTTCCGCCGCAGCGATGGAGAATGTTTACACCGTTATCTTCAATCGCTAATACTAACTTTGTGCCTTTTTTTACATCAAAAGTTCCTGCACCTTCAATTGTTAATTTTGGCAATTTTGTTCCTCCTCACGTAAAATTGTACATAACATATTTATGACCGCGAATTATTGAACATAAACATAATTTTTTTATATGCCCCGTAACTTTTTTATTTGTTGAATCGTTAATTAAGTAAGCGCTGAAAAGGAGTGGTTATTTTGTGCACAAAAGTAACTCATATTTTTAAAAATCATATCGATATGAATCATTCAAATATAGACTTTTTAATTGAGCAATACGGAGAGTTGAAAAGGTACTGTACATTTTTAACGAAAAATAAATGGGACGGCGAAGATCTTGCCCAAGAAACAATTTGTAAAGTTCTTCAAAAATATAGTAATAAAGATATTTGTATGACACTTGTATATAAAATAGCTAGAAATCGTTGGATAGACCAGATGAAATCAAAATCAGTTCATGAAAAAATAAAGGAACAAATGAATTTTGAAGAACCACAAGAGAACATTGCAGATTTGCATGAAATGGTAGAGAAAGTATTATCTTCATTAAATGTACAACAATCCGCGATTTTATTATTAAAGGATGTTTTTCAATTTAGTATCGCTGATATTGCTAAAGTATGTTCTGTATCGAAAGGTGCAGTGAAAGCTTCTTTATTTCGGAGTAGAAATAGGCTGAAAACTGTAAGTGAAGAAGGGATTGAGATAGTTGAATTCACAGATGATATTGATGTTGTAGTAACGTCTATTCGTGAGGAAAAGCCAGAATTGTTAACGAAGCTTCTTCCGACAATAGATTTTACTAAGTTACCATCTAAACAGCCAGTCTTATTATTTAATGCGAAAAAACCTTCTTCCTACAGTTGTATGCTTTTAGCAGTATAACAATTATTGGAGGGATATAAAATGAATGCAATTCCATATGTTGTAGAACAAACGAAATTAGGAGAACGTTCCTATGATATATATTCAAGGTTATTGAAAGACCGCATTATTATTATTGGTTCAGAAATAAATGATCAAGTGGCGAGTAGTGTCGTAGCTCAATTATTATTTTTAGAAGCGGAAGATGCAGAGAAAGATATATTTTTATACATTAATAGTCCAGGCGGATCAACGACAGCAGGTTTTGCCATATTAGATACGATGAATCTCATTAAACCAGATGTACAAACGCTATGCATGGGATTTGCAGCATCATTTGGTGCATTGTTATTATTATCAGGTGCAAAAGGAAAACGGTTTGCGCTACCTAATAGTGAAATTATGATTCATCAGCCGCTTGGTGGTGCAAAGGGGCAGGCTACGGAAATTGAAATAACAGCAAAAAGGATATTGAAGTTAAAGCATGATATTAATAAAATGATTGCAGAAAAAACAGGGCAACCGATTGAAAGAGTAGCACATGATACAGAAAGAGATTATTTTATGACTGCAGAAGAAGCGAAGGCATATGGGATTGTAGATGATGTTGTTACGAAAAAATAAGATAAAACAGGCTAGAGGATAATAATCCTCTAGCCTGTTTTATTAATCTTTTATCCATTCATCGACTAAAGCTTGATTCTTTTTAATCCATTTTCGCGCTGCTTCTTCGGGATCTTTCGTTTTATTTAACTCGACCATTAATGTACCAAGCTGTTCATCATTCATTTTCCATTTATCAAAGTATTTTATGATATCCGGATGATCTTTTTCGAAACCTTTACGAACAGAGTAATAAATGTCATCTTTTTCACCATATACTTTCTTAGGGTCTTTTAAATATTTTAAGTCGAATTCTGAAAAGCCCCAATGCGGATTCCAAAGCGTAACAGCGATTGGTTTCTTTTTCGTATATGCTTTCTTTAGTTCACTCATCATCGCCGCTTCAGAAGATTGGACAAGTTTTAGTTTAATATCATATTCCTTCATCGCCTTATTGGTTAAATTCATTAGGCTGCTGCCAGGTTCGATTCCGACAATTTTGTTATCTAGTTCATCTTTATGTGCATTTAAATCTTCAATACTGTTTATGTTTTTCACATAAGAAGGGACAACTAAACCTAGTCCGGTTCCTTCATACCATTTTGATTTTAAGACGATATCATCTTTATAACGATCATTTAGTGGTTTATCCGTAACAGGTAGCCATACTTCTAAATTAGCATCAACATCACCGCGAGCGACACCAGTCCAAATTGCCGCTTTTTCTAAATACATGAGCTCAACTTTGTAGCCTTTTTGTTCTAATAGAACTTTCCACATGTTTGCAGTTGCAATATTTTCTTTCCAACTTGTTACACCTAGTTTAATTTTTCCTTTCGAATTTGCATTTGTTGCATTACATGAAGAGAAAGTCATAGTAATAAATAATGCAAGGCATATAAGCCATATTTTCTTTTTCATTGAGAACCTCCTAAAAAACATTTGCCTTTTAAATAAATGTATAAGTAAGCATTCTTATTATGAACGGAAACGAGAATTTTAAATAAATCTTATGAATGTCATTTTTATGTAATATTTCTTTGCAAAATCGCAACACTATGTGAATAGATGGGTAGAAAAGGAGTAGTGACATGGATAATACAAAGGTGCGTGTTGAAAACGTAACAAAAGTATTTGGGAAACACCCGCAAAGGGCGCTTACTTTATTAAAAGAAGGGAAAAGTAAATCGGAAATTTTAAAAGAGACGGGAATGAACGTTGGTGTGAAAAAGGCAACGTTTGAAGTATACTCTGGAGAAATTTTCGTTATTATGGGTTTGTCTGGTAGTGGCAAATCAACTCTAGTTCGAATGCTTAATCAATTAATCAAACCGACAGCAGGACACATATACATAGATGGTGAAGACATCGCAACAATGGGAAAAGAAGAATTACGAAGAGTGAGAAGAACAAAAATGAGTATGGTGTTTCAAAAGTTCGCTTTATTTCCTCATCGCACAGTTATACAAAATGTAGCGTACGGATTAGAAATTCAAGGGGTTCCCGTAGAGGAACGAGAGAGAAAAGCGTTAGAGTCTTTGAAATTAGTTGGACTAGACCATCATAAAGATAACTATCCAAGTCAGCTGAGTGGTGGTATGCAGCAGCGTGTAGGAATCGCAAGGGCACTAACGAATGATCCAGATGTTTTATTGATGGATGAGTCATTTAGTGCATTAGATCCACTGATTCGAAAAGAAATGCAAGATGAGTTATTAGAACTGCAAGACAAAATGGAAAAAACAATTATATTTATTACTCACGATTTAGATGAAGCTCTTCGAATTGGTGATCGAATTGCGTTAATGAAAGATGGAGAGGTTGTCCAAATTGGAACACCGGAAGAAATTATGATGAGTCCTGCGAATGAATTTGTAGAGAAGTTCGTGGCGGACGTGAATTTAGGGAAAGTTATTACGGCGGAATCTATATTAAAACGACCAGAGACATTATTAATTGACCGTGGACCACGTGTAGCACTTCAAATTATGAGGAACGCGGGCGTTTCAACTGTGTATGTTGTTAATAAAAAGTATGAGTTTTTAGGGATATTAACGGCAGATGATGCGAGTAAGGCCGTTCAAAAACAGTGGCCGATTGCTGATTTATTACTTACCGATATCCCGCATGTGTATGTAGATACGTTACTGGAAGAAACGTATGCGAAAATGGCAGAAATGAAATATCCGTTGCCAGTAATTGATGAGAAGAAAAGGCTAAGAGGAATTATTAAACGCGAAAGTGTCATTCAAGCTCTTGCAGGTAATATTGAGGAAGAGGTGAAAGACGATGAATAATATACCACGTATTCCTTTAGGGGAATGGGTCGATTCATTTGTTGCAAGTTTATATGAGCACCTTGAAGGCTTATTCCGAGGATTTTCTTATATTATCGGTGGATTCGTTGATTTACTCACTAATTTTTTAACAATAATACCAGCCATATTGATGATTATTATCCTATGTTTCCTCATTTGGTACACAACGAGAAAGGTATCTTTAATTATTTTTACACTGATCGGTCTATTATTTATTTTAAATATTAACTACTGGGCACAGACGATGCAAACATTAGCGCTCGTACTTACATCAGTGATTATTTCAATTATTGTCGGAATCCCAATCGGAATTTTAGCTTCTCAAAATGAACGCTTTTCAAAATTTTTAAAACCGACATTAGACTTTATGCAAACAATGCCGGCTTTCGTATACCTTATTCCTGCGATTACATTTTTCGGAGTAGGTGTAGTACCTGGGATTATTGCATCAGTAATCTTTGCAATGCCGCCGACAATTCGTTTTACTGACTTAGGAATTAGACAAGTTCCAGAAGATTTAATAGAAGCAGCGAACGCGTTTGGCTCTACCGCATCACAAAAATTATTTAAAGTACAATTACCACTCGCAACCGGAACAATCATGGCTGGTGTGAACCAAAGTATTATGCTTTCTTTATCGATGGTAGTAACAGCATCTCTTGTAGGGGCACCAGGTCTTGGAGTTGATGTATACCGTTCTGTAACACAAGTTAATATCGGAATGGGATTTGAAGCCGGACTAGCTATTGTTGTCATTGCGATTATATTAGACCGCATTACACAAGGATTTCATCAAAAAAGAAGATAAAAGGAAAACACACTTTATTATACAAAGTGTGTTTTTTGTTTGAATAAATTACATACGAACATGCCAGCTGGGGCACAGATTTGGTTTTGTTATTGTTCCATTGATTTGATTAACTGATTATTTTTTTCGATTAATGAGATTAGTTTTGCTTATTTACTTTCAAGACTTGTAGTACACAGCACCATACATTGAGAATCATGATGCAACGTATTCCTCATAGGATGGGAGAAATATACTTATTGTTGATTTATATTTGGATTCCAGAGAGGATGCATTTGAATCGTTCTTATAGTAAATGTCTACATATAATGTATGGTCACTTAAAATTTTTCATTATAAAGTGAAACTTTAATCAGTGGGGGGTTTCTTCATCCCCCACTGATTATCATCCCTCACCAATCGGACTTTTAGGGGCAGCCCGACCCCCACCTAAATTCTTTGCTTTCGC
>NZ_NVEC01000087.1 GCF_002571225.1 Bacillus sp. AFS059628
CCTACTCACTTCGCGTTCTTGGAGGAAGGAGTCTTCTTGGCCAAAATAATAAAAAATGCCTTCACCCGCTTTTTTATCACTGGATTTTTTGAGTTGCATGGAAAGACCACGCTGAATCACATGTAACTGACCAAAGGGATTTTCTATTCCAAAAGAAAAAAGCACACTACTGGATGCTTGAATTTTTCTCTCTATAATTCACTTAGATAACACTTCACCATGATGGATTTGTGGAAGTCTCAATTTTGGTAGTTCTAACCGAAGATTCTTAACATCACATCTACCACAAATAGTAATTTTGAAATCACTTGATTGTTTATACATCATTCATAATCCACAGTAAAGAGCATCCACTATGTGGACACTTCGTATTATTATGATAAAATTACGTTTGAAATGATTGTTAATATAGACACAAACGGTACCAAACCGCAAATATTAACTAAATTTGCTAACGCTTTTAAATCAATAAATCCAGCTATTATAGAGCTCCCTATTCCCGCCAATCCAATTGTAAAAGTTGGTACTCCAGTCTGTTTATTAATCTTCGAAAGTGATCTTGGTAACAGTCCATCACGACTCATAGCAAAGAATACACGTGTTGGTTAACAGTGTGATTTCCACATCAAGAAATAGGAATACATGATGAAAAAGAGATAACCCGTAGCAATAGCTCAATCATTGGGAGGTGCTCCATTTATATTAGGTGTAACAGGGGGATATTGTTCAAGCGGTGCTTTTATACTGTATTTAACTTAGAGGACTAGAAACGCTCAATACCGGGTGTGCTTTGACTAATAAGAAGGGGTTATAGCTTTTCTTTTCTTAAGACTGCACATATTGTTTAATTTGATCAACACATAAATTTCTCAGCTCTGTACTGGAGTACGCCTTGTAATTTTTATACCAGTCTACTGTATGGTTTAAAGTCTGCTGAAGAGACCATTTCGGTTCCCAATTGAGCTTGAATTTTGCTTTACTTATATCTAGGTTTAGGAATGTTGCCTCATGAAATTCTTCTGGATTTGCATTTGAAGATATCCAATTCCCACATCCCCAGGACTTTATCATACCGGTAACAAGCTCTTTTACTGAGACAATATTATTTAGTTTTGGACCGAAATTCCATGCGCCAGAAAAAAGTACCCCCTCAGTAATAATTTTTTCTGCTAGAAGTAAATATCCACTTAAGGGTTCAAGTACATGTTGCCAAGGTCTTACTGCATTAGTATTTCTAATGAAAATTTCTTGATTTGATTCCAGTGCCCGTATACAATCAGGAATAATCCTGTCTATTGACCAATCTCCTCCACCAATTACATTGCCAGCACGAACACTTGCGATTATTTTTTTATGGTGCTCATATTTTTTTTCTGGAAAATAAGAGTTGCGGTAGGAGGAAATTAATAGTTCGCAGCATCCTTTGCTAGAACTATAAAGGTCATGTCCACCTATTGGTTCATTTTCACGGTATCCCCAAACCCATTCATTGTTCTCATAACACTTGTCACTTGTAACCATAATTCCTATTTTAGTGGATTCATGTAAACGGATTGCTTCTAATATATTCATTGTTCCCATAACATTTATATCATACGTATCTTTAGGGTGCTCATAAGAATATTTAACAAGTGGTTGTGCGGCTAAATGAAATACAATTTCAGGTTTATAATCTTTGAAAAGCTTATTTAATTTATTAAAGTCTCTTATATCCCCACGAACATCAATTATGTCGCTTTGAAGGTTTGTTAAATTAAAGTTATCTTTTTTATTTTTAGGATCTAAAGAATATCCAATTACAGTCGCGCCTAATTCTTTTAACCAAATGGATAACCAAGAGCCTTTAAAACCAGTGTGTCCTGTGATTAAAATCTTTTTTCCATGAAATACATTCTTAAAGCTATTATTGAACAATTGAATCACACCTTAGAAATAGATTTTCATACATTTGGATATAGATGTGTATTATGTTTATACCAATTAACTGTTTTAATAATACCTTCTTCAATACTTATGCGTGGTTCCCAAGATAGCATACTTTTAATTTTATTAATATTTGGTTTAGAAATCATTCTCTCATTCGTTCTATAGGATAACGCACCATAATTGGGTCCTTTATTAGTCTGCAAGTGTTTAAAGAGTAATTCCACATAATATTTTAAAGGGTGAGTCTCACCGCTTCCAATATTAAAAATCTCATTTTGTATAGAATTATTTTCAATTGTTAGCATACAAGCATCTATAATATTATCTACATAGCAATAATCTCTTAATTGATTACATAACGTTAAGTTTACATTTCTATTCTGTAATACCTGTAAAATAATATAGCAAAAAAATTTATGTGGTTCTTCACCTTCTCCAAATACTCCAAAGGGTCTTAAGGTTACAAGGTTGATATTGTTTTCAGCCGCGACTTGATGAGCAATTATAGTGGCTGCAGCTTTACTACTTCCATAAATATCTACTGGTGTTAATTCCATATCTTCCGTAATAGATTCTGTTTTATCTCCATACTCAGAACTGCTTCCAATATTAATAATCTTTTTGCAATCTATAGACTTCGCTGCTTGAATAATATTAATTGTACTTAAAACATTTGTTTCTATGGCATTCATGTAATCTGTATGAGCTGAATTCACCCCATATGCAGCAAAGTGAAAAATATAATCAGGACGGATTTGTTGTATAATATTCTGAACTTTTATCTTATCGCGTATATCTACTTCGTAAAGTTTGATACTTTTTAATACGTCTTTAAGACGCCAAGGATTTGACGAGCTTCTGGCTAAAATAACGATTTTTGCTTGTAATTTCAATAATCTTCTTACCAAATGAGAACCAATAAAACCGTATCCGCCAGTGATAAGAAAGGTTTTATTTTTAAAATGGTCAATTATATTCATATAATTTCATTTGCCTCCCTACAAATTTTTCACGAAAAAGGAATAAACAATTTTACTTAAGAAGTTCGTGTGAATTAGAGAATAATACTAGTTCGATACAAGGAAGAATGGATTTCATCTAAAAAATTAGAGAGGGTACTGGAAATAGTTTTTGACAGAGGACACATCTGAATTTTCGACAAATAAAGAGGTAAGAGAAAAGGAATTATCAAGTACACGACATGTATTTTGTATTTTTTCGATATAAGGAATATATATATATTCTAAAATTGACGGATCTATTTCTACATGTTCTTGTTTCCATAAATCAAATTCATTTGGATTAATAATTTCTATACTTCCAAAATGGAAATTGATTAATTCATCTTGGTCTATAAAAATCTTACTTTTTGTTTTTGTTATAGAAGAATGATGATTTAAAATTAGATTCCAAGGTGCAGTGTTAATACCCTTTTGAGTCATGATTTTGATATTAGAAAATAAATCAGGAATGTGATTTAAATATTTTTGATCACCCCATCTATTCATCTCAACATCATATACATCCTTGCAATATTCTAGGCACTTATCTTTCCACCATGTTAAAATTTCTTTACTGTTTTGATCATTTTTAAATCCTATTAGGCCCGCCTGATACATACCATGTACATTTTCCAGTTCAATAGTACCTCTCTGTGGGCAAAGAAATACAGAGTACTGCCACCATTCATCTAGAATTATATTTGGTCTTGCAAAGAAAAACATGTCTGCATCACAGTATATAATGTGATCAACTTCAGAATAATGATTAAGAATATGGAGGCATAGAGGAGCTTTTAATGTCCAGCAGTATTCCTGCAAGGTTCTTTCATTCTTTATACTTAAGAGTTCTTGATTTTCTATATCTTCCACATGAAACAGTATAGCATTCTTCAATTTTAGATTTGTTAGAATTCTATAGGTTACATTGTCCATACAACAAATCCACACTATAAAATCTGTACCCTGGCTTTCAAGGGAATGGTAACAAGTCAGTCCTTGAATTAAACGTTTTTGACTTATAATCATTGAATAATTCATAAAATGATTTGATTGATTCATTTTTCTTCTTAATTGTGTATCTTTATATAAAGTCTGCGCCTCGCTAATGTCTTTCATACTTAACAGGCGCTGTGTTTTTTCACCTAATTTTTCTACTAATTTTGTGAGGTTAGACCGAATTTCTTCTAGATAGGGGGTATAGATAAGGCGCAATATATTATTTGGTATTGAAAGTTTACCTAAAGACCAAAGATCAAAATCCTGTTCATTGAAAATGGTAATGCTTGCAAAATGATATACAATTAGTTTATCTGTTTCAATGTATACCTCATTTTGATTTTGATCAATTATATAATTGTTATTATAAATACAATTCCAAGGTGCAGCATTTATACCTAGATTGTTTGAGATTTTTACTTTTGGAAAGTAAATAGGGATTAAATCTAAATACTTTTGGTCACCAAATCTTCCTTTATCAGGATTAGCACTACACCAATCTAAGCATTTGTCTTTCCACCATCGTACGCTTTTTAATCCGTAGAAATCGTTTTTAAACCCAATTAACCCAGCCTGATATTTTCCATATTTTCCTTCTACCCAGTCACGGTCTCTCTGTGGACAAAGGTAAATAGAATTGTCAGCCCATTCTTTAAATATCATGTTAGGATCAGAGAAGAAATATAAATCACCATCACAATAGAGAACAGATGGCAAATTATTATTTACTAATAAATATTCAATAAGCACGGGCTTTAAAGTCCAACAATATTCACTGACTGACCTATTTCTTTTAATATCTTTCAAATTTGTATCCTCTATATCATCTACCTGCATGAGATTTACATTATTCAAGTTCATTTCTTTCAATATTGAATACGCAAACACATCTATACAACAAATCCATAAAGTGAATACTTTTGAATTTTTCATTAGAGATTGGTGCAAAGCAATTATTTTCAAGACGTATTCTGTTCCCACTATGGCACAAAAATGATTTTCAGAGTCAGCCTGTTTATTATTAGATATAGGAAAGATTTGTTTGTTTGTAGTTTTTTTAGAGTGATCAATAACTGAAGCATCTGAAGATAACGGAAAATCTTTTTCAACTTTAAAGGGAGTATAACGGAATGGCCAACCTTTCTTTCTATTATTAAAATGCAATGTTTATTCACTCCTTTCAACTATTTTTGTTAGGATTCCAGCTTGCATTTGCATCTTTAAGATCTTTAGGTGTATCTACACTAATCCAATAATCATTGTGCTCATAAACTGCAAGTTCCTTGTTTTTTATTAAATTTAGTAGCGGTTCTTCTTCAAGCATACAATCATTATCATTCAAATAATCGAATATTCCTTTATTAAATACAAAAAAACCTCCATTTATTACATTATTAAGTAGGGGTTTTTCCTTAAAATCCACAGCAATCCCGTTTTCAATCTGTAAAAGACCATATTGACTACTTTTATTTATACCGGTTAATGTTGCGATTTTTCCTTTGTCTTTATGAAATTTTATAAGTTCGTTAATATCTATCGTTGCTAATCCGTCACCATAAGTTAATAAAAACATATCATCCTGTATATGCTTTTCAAGTTTTTTTAATCTGGTTCCGGTCAGTGTTTCAATCCCTGTATCTATAAATTTTATATTCCACTGTTTTGGCTCTTCTAGCAACTGGTAATGATTATTCTTTAGATCTAAATTAAAATCATGTTTTTTCCATATATAGTCCATAAAATATTCTTTGATTTTTTCACCTCCATACCCTAATGGTAAGATGAATTCATGATGTCCAAACTTGCTATACCAATTCATTATATGCCAAATGAGAGGTTTTCCTTGAACTTGAACTAATGGCTTTGGAATATCTTTGAGAATTCCCTGCATCCTTAATCCTTTCCCACCACACAAAATAATGACTTTCATTAAACTTTTACCACCCTTCAGTTAACATAACTAATTTAAACTATGCTATCACTATTTAAATGGTATACACACTTGTACCTTTAATTTTGTAGATGATATTCCCCTTCAAAATTCTGGTTAAAATACAAAATAAAGCCTACTCAAATGTATGAGTAGGCTTATTGCCTTAACATCACTTCAAGGTTACAAATTGATTTCAAAATCTAACAAGCTTTTGTACTCATAGGTTACTTCTATTTGATGTACATATGGTGCTACTGGTTATTGTTATAATATATTTATCCAATTAATTTTCTCTAAAAATACCGAAAATGACCGTTTATAGTACTTTACTTATTTCTATCCAAATAGAACAAAATACTATTCAAATGCAGTTTCAAAACTCATTACCAAAAATAAAACTCTCACCATATTAATTATATGCAAAATATTGGAAATATGGTATTTTAAGTGTTTTTTGGATTTAGTTCTTGATTAACTACATACGAATTGCGCTTTTTTTCAGCAGGAAATCGACAAGTAATTGTGTAAAAAACACATAATTACTTATTGATATCAACCTAGAAAATTCTATATCAACATATCAGCGAAGGTGGATCCTACATTATTTTTACGCTTCATATGCTTCTCTAAATAGATCTTTGTTGTTTGAATATTTTCATGGCCAAGTGTTTGCATTAAATGATATAAATCTGCATTTCCTTGCTCTACTGCCATAATTGCAAAGGCATGTCGAAATGTATGTGCGGTTACTGGATTTTCACGGTATTGTAGGAACTCTAAGTTTGTTTTTTTTATCATATCTGTTACCTGATTAGAGAGTGTTTTAGAGTTATAAGCATTTCCTCTTTGATTTATAAATAACGGACTCTCATCCCCTTTTTCCAATACCGTTTGAAAGCCTCTTCTTCTCCTCATTTCACAAATACATTGATATAAATGTTCTGAAATGAAAAGTTCACGTATTTTGTCTCCTTTTCCTTTAACTTTTAACCAATACTTCCCGTCATAGTGTAAATCTTTTACGCATGCAGTACACAACTCCTGAATACGTGCACCAGTACTAGCCAATGCAAGTATTATTGTATAGTTTACTAAATGTCCTCTCTCTTTATAAAAACCTAATATTTTCATGACTTCCTTATAGGATAAATCACGATTTGGCCGATCTTGTTCATTTACATTTGCTCGCTGTAGCTCTTCATGAAGCGGTTTTTCGATATACCCAAATACATAAAGGTGTTTAAAAAAAGAACGAATTAATACGGTTTTCTTCGCGAGTGTTGCGACTGCATAGGTATTACCATTCCGACCATTTTGTACACTTTTTAACCAGAAATTAAATTTGCGAATGTGCCAAGGCTGCAATGTTTTTAATAAGGAAGCATTTTGTTGTACCTCTTCCCCATTCACTTCAAACTCTTCTGCATGCTGCACCATGCACTCACAAAATAATAAGATTTCAGATACATAACTCTTTTTCGTATCTTCTTTTCTATTCTTCTTCTCATCCATATCTTTTTGTAAATGTACGAAATGATAAATTACTTCCAGGTCACTTAAATACGTATATTTACTCTTCCCCTCTTTTTCAGCTATCTCCATTTTATCTTCTACTTTATCTACATAACGATTGTTATGCAGAAATGGAACAATATCTCTTATATTCTCTAAATATGTATCTATACTTCCACTTTTATTATTTATAATAGGTAAGTTTTCTTTTCCACTTTTATTATCCATATTTTTAACTCACCTCTCCTATTAAAGATTATTAATATAATTATTTTAATTAACTATACTTATCATTTTATTTCACTTCTATTAATTATACAAATTTAAATTCATATTCTTTCTGTAAGAACGCTATATTCTTCTCTATTTAACTATACTTATATTTTTTTATAATTTATTAGTAAATAGATGTTATTTAATAGCGAACGATATAACTTTTATATTATATATAAAATAAAAACAAAAATAAAAATCTATAAATATATAAATTATATTAGAAGTATTCATAAAACTCAATGTTATATATAAAGTTTAATAAACCTTATTTCTTATTTTAAATATAAATCATATTCTGATATGATAGATACATATCTAAAATACTAGTAAACGATAGTTATGGAGGTGTCCTTTCATGACACAAGATTTATTGTTCATTACTAAACCTACTGTAACGACAAAAGAGGCAGCCGACTTATTAGGAGTAACAGTACAAACAATTTTAAAAAAAGAAAAAGATGGATTAATAGAGTGTGTATATAAAGATAACTGGAAGCAATTCGGTAGTAAGATTTTCTATTTAGAGGATATTGAACGTTTAAAAAATAGCGAAGAGATTGAGGGGTATAGTACAAAAGAAGCAGCTGAGATTCTTAATGTAGCACCATCTACTGTCTTTACATATATCAAATCTGGAAAACTACCTGCTTCAAAGATTGAAAAGCGCGGAAAAGAAGTATATATCATTGATAAAAATGACCTTGAAACTTTTCAACTTACTTATGAAAAAATTACCTCAAAAGAGCGAAAAACATTCATTGCTAAAATTCAAGACGAAGATATATATTTATTTCAATTATTAACACATCAACATACCGGAAAAATAGCGAGAGTAATAGAAATCAATGGAGCAGACGGCAAGATTCTTACAGAAGACGAAGAAATTTTCCTTCTATCCACGTATAATGAACATGGTTACTCCTTTGAACCTTTCCGTAAGCAAGCTGTAATTACAAAACGAGGGTATTTATCTTTTTCATTTAAAAAACCTCAACTATTTAATTCCATTACTTATAATCTAATAAATTTATTTTATAAAGAGCTAGGTGTCACAAATATGCGATTGAGTGTTTCATCTGATACTATTAAATTAGAAATTAAACCTTTTGTATTACAAGTTGATCCATTGCAATTTCAAGAAGAGATTAAATACTTACATTCTCATATGAAATCCGGCACGATACTTCCACATGTTGAAGGAATTTATTTTAAAAGTAATGTAGAGCCATTAACTTTTCATGCAGATCATGAATTTAAGCAGAAAATAGTTCAAATGGCAGCGAGTGCAGGTATGGGACAGGAAGAATTCTTATTACAAGCTGTAAAATCTTATATAAGAAATTTAGAACAACAATAAATATTTCTTAAGAAAAAAGGCGTAGAAATTTAATCTTTCTACGCTTTTTAAAATATTCAATTTAGATATTCATTTCCATGAAATCACCATATGCACTATCAACTTAATAGAAATTTATATTATTATTTTAAATAAAGACAATCTTTGCAGAAATACGTTATATTCTATATGAATTTATATAGAAAACATAATTAAAGGAGAACTGAACATGATAAGACATATAGTTAGTTTCCTACTTGGAACATTTGTTATGATAATTGGTTACGTTTGTGTTATTCCCTACATCCTCGGAACCATTGACAGTAATATAAGCTATATTACTCAAGACAAAAAGTATTTTAGTAAGCTATATGACTATGACATTAACCTTTGGATGATTGCAATGCTTATATTTTGCATTTTTACTGCGATTTCTGTTCTTATACTCAAGTTACCCGATTATAAGAAAAATAAAAGCAATCCTATAAAAAAATATAATCAAACAAATTGGCGAAAAAAGCAAAAAGAAGGCGTCATAAATAATTGTTTATTATGTTATGGGATAATTAATTTATTTAATTTTTTTTGAATTAACAGTGCAGGATAGTTCAATGAGGATGATGATATAATTAAGTGGAAATTTACTTTATTTTATAATTTATGAGGTGGGAAATGGACTCTTTAGAATTAAACAAATCTAATTATACTGTCTCTAACATCAAAGATATTCTGTATAAAAAGCTTATTCTTGATAAACCGCTAACTAAAGATGAGGTGCAAAAATTAAACTTAGTTAATCCTACTGTATGCGAAAATGAGAAGTATCTCATTCAGGCACGGTGGTTTTGTAGTATGAATATCGGAGAGTGGGAAGATATAGATATTATCATTCAAGGGAATAATGAAAATCCCAATGTTGAGATTATCGATATGGCAGAAAAAATATTCGATGAACTCTATCTCCATATAAGCTGTGCATTAAAATATTTACAGAAATTCTTCCCTAATCAAGAAATGAAGAACTACTACCTATCCACAATATCTTTTGGAAAGATGGTTAATATTGACGATTATATATTGCCAGGTTTTAGTTTAGCGTTTATTTATGAAGGTACCTATGAGTTTCAGTATAAAGTAAAATTTAAAGACAATGGATGGCCGATTGGTTTTGAAGGTGGGCCACTTTAATAATCATATATAATTTTTCTTATTGGGGTCTCACCACACATCCATCAACTTAA
>NZ_NVEC01000088.1 GCF_002571225.1 Bacillus sp. AFS059628
AAAGAAGTTAGGTGGGGGTCGGGCTGCCAATAAAAGTCCGATTGGTTTAACTAATAATCAGTGAGGGATGAAGAAAACCCCACTGATTAAAGTTTCACTTTATCCCATCAGGAAATTTCACACGTTTTATTACGATGTTATGATTTAATTTAGTTAGAGTACACGTAAACCGAGGTGACTAACTTGAAATTCCAAGCGAAAAAGAATCCATTTCACGTCATTTTTATTACATTATTTATCACTATTTTTCTCGTTTCGCTATTCTTCCAAAACGAAAATTCTATTTTTTTCACTCTTATGATGCTATTAAATATCGTAAATCTTTCTTCATTCTATCTCTCTCACTACAACGTAACGGAATCATCTCTTATCGTAAAACATGGTTTCATATTGCATACTGAAATTCCATTTGAAGATATTCGCCACATTAAATACTCTGGTAAAAAACTTCATTCAAAGAAATGGACTAGACAACAATTAGAAATCCATTACAATTTATTTGACTCAGTAACAGCTTTTGTACCCCAAGAAGAAGAAAAGTTCATGTCACTCTTAAAAGAAAACTGTCCACATATGAAAGTATTGAATATGCCTGCTAACAAATAATATATTTTGGTACTTGCAGTAATACAAATAGAAAAGATAAATATTAAAGAAGCCAAGACTCTATGATAAGAATCTTGGCTTTGTCTATTATTCTTTCGGAGCAATCATTTTTTTCGGATCGACAATTTCATCGAATTGTTCTTCTGTTAGTAGTCCAGATTGCAGTGCTGCTTCTTTTAGCGTTAACCCTTCTTTATGAGCATGCTTTGCAATTTTCGCTGCATTTTCATATCCGATATGCGGGTTTAATGCTGTAACAAGCATTAAGGAACGATTCACATTCTCTTTAATTACTTCTTCATCTGCTTCAATACCAACTGCACAATTATCATTAAATGAAACAATTGCATCTGCTAATAAGTGAGCAGATTGTAAGAAGTTATATGCAATAACAGGTTTAAATACATTTAACTCAAAATTGCCTTGGCTCGCTGCAAATCCGATTGTTGCGTCATTTCCCATTACTTGTGCTACAACCATCGTTAACGCTTCACTTTGCGTTGGATTTACTTTACCTGGCATAATAGAGCTTCCTGGCTCATTTGCTGGAATAATAATTTCTCCTAGCCCACTACGTGGACCACTTGCTAGCCAGCGCACATCGTTAGCGATTTTCATTAAATCAGCTGCTAATGCTTTTAACGCACCATGCGTATATACAACTTCATCATGGCTCGTTAATGCATGGAACTTATTTGGTGCAGAAATAAATTGCTTACCTGTAAATTGGCTTATTTCCTCTGACACCATCTCACCAAATTTAGGATGAGCATTAATGCCTGTTCCAACTGCAGTACCACCAATTGCAAGCTCTTTCATATATGTATTGCTCTCTGCAATCATACGCTCTGTTTTTTCAAGCATACGGTGCCATCCGCTAATTTCTTGTCCTAATGTTAACGGTGTTGCATCTTGTAAATGTGTACGACCAATTTTTATAATATGTTCAAATGCAGTTACTTTTTCTGCTAACGTCTCTTTTAATTTCGTAATTGCTGGTAATACGTGATTTTCTACTGCGATTACACATGCTACATGAAGCGCAGTTGGAAAAGTATCATTTGAACTTTGAGACATATTCACATCATCGTTCGGATGAATATGTACGTCAGATCCCTTCTCTTTTAAAATTTGATTCCCACGGTTTGCAATTACTTCATTCACATTCATGTTTGACTGTGTACCGCTACCAGTTTGCCATACGACAAGTGGAAAATGTTCATTCCATTTCCCTGCAATCACTTCGTCAGCTGCTGCCACAATTGCTTCTGCTTTTTCTTCTGATAGCTTTCCTAACTTTTGATTCGTAAGTGCTGCACTCTTCTTTAAAATGGCAAATGCTTTTACAATTTCAAGCGGCATTTGCTCTGTTCCAATCGGGAAGTTTTCTTTACTACGTTGCGTTTGTGCTGCCCATAATTTATCAGCTGGAACTTTAATTTCTCCTAATGTATCTCTTTCAATTCTGTACTCCATTTTTTCATCCCCTTGAAAATAAAATACCTACATCTCTTATAATAACAGACTTTCTCTTAAATGATAAGAATTCTCATTCTTATCATTTAAAAAAATACCTTCTGCCATCGCAGAAGGTATTTTTTTATGAGGCTTGCTTTCCTTTATCTGCATCATCTACATACCAAATAAATTTGCCTGTATATCCGTAAATAACCGCTAAAATTAAAGATACGAAGCTTAACCACATAAATGGAACATATGAGAACGTTGCTACACCTAAAATACCAGCCATAAAAATACCATTATCAGACCATGGAACCATACCTGAAGTTAACGTTCCACCTACTTCTGAGTTACGCGCTAATACACGTCGGTCTATTTTTAATTTATCATAGCTATCTTCCATAATTTTCGGTGTTAAAATTAGTGATACATACATTGCACAACCAAATATATTCGCTAAGAATGCCACGATTAATGTAGACAATGTTACATTACCTGCAGAATTTAATTTCTTCTCGAATTTTGATACGATTACTTTTAAAACACCTAGTTTTTCAAGTAATCCACCAAATCCTAAACCGAAAATAATAACGGCTACTGATCCAAGCATACCGTTAATTCCACCACGGTTTAATAACTTGTCCACAAATTCAACACCAGATTGAATTGAGAATCCGTTATACGCTGTTCCAATCGCCTCTCCAAAGTTCATTCCTTGGAAAAGAGTTGCCCAAATTGCACCAATTAAAGCTCCCATTGCAATTGTTGGCATAGACGGTCTCTTCAGTGCTAATAGAACAATAACAATGACCGCTGGAACAAGCATCCATATTTTAATATCAAATTGCTTTAATAAAGCTTCTTTTAAAAACTCTACTCGATTTAAATCTACATTATCGCCGCCATACATCCAACCAGCTACAGTAAACATAATGCTAGTAATAATGTAAGCCGGAACGTCTAATACGAGCATAGCTCGAACGTGAGCAATAACATCTACTTTCGCCATAGAAGCTGCAAGAACGGTACTATCAGAAAGTGGTGATAATTTGTCGCCGAAATACGCTCCTGAAAGAACTGCACCCGCAACAAGTGGCAGTGGTAATCCAAGCCCTTCACCAATCGCCATCATAGCAATACCTGCTGTTCCAACTGTTCCCCATGATGTTCCAGTTGCGATAGAAGTGATTGAACAAATAATTAATGTTGCTAATAGGAATATGCTAGGGTGAATAAACTCTAATCCATAATAGATTAATGTTGGTACTACGCCACCAGCAATCCATGTTCCAATTAAAGCACCTACTGCAACTAAAATCAGTATTGCTTCTAATCCGTTAGAAATCCCTTTCGTAATTGCATCTTGCAATTCTTGATAACGAAATCCTAATCTTAATCCAAGCGCAATTACTAAAAACCATGAAATAAATAGCGCTAATTGAATTGGGAGATCAAAAATCGTTTGGAAGGAAAAGACAACAGCAAGAAATAGTAATAAAAGAACTATGATTTCTAGCATCGATGGTAATCTTACACTTTTCATTTTTTTCTCTCCTTACAAGTCGATAACATGACGTGTGTCGTCTTACATGTATGTAATATACAATTAGCGAAGACAAAACAAAATTTTCATATTATTTCGATTTATTTTTCCAGTATAATATAACACCTTTTCTATTGTAAAAGTAGATGTTACTTTTCGCAATGGAAAATATAAAAAATGTTACATTTTTATATAGAACAATCAAAAATAACTTTTTTAATATTTGCCACAACAAATTTTTCACTATTATCCTCACCTTTTAGGGACTACCATTTTTATCCATTAAAAAGCACACATCATTAAAATGATGCATGCTCCACTTTTATTTATACATATTTTGTATTTCTTCTTTATTTTTAAGTATCTCCTCAAACTTATCACTACAACCTTTCGGAAATAATACTCCAAGACCATATGAATGCTCAAACTGAAAATGAGGGTACTTCGCCTTGACCTCATCCCAAAATTTATACACGCCGAAGTTTCGATCTTTCACCTCAATATCATGAAATAATACGATACCGTTATTCGCAAGTTTTGGTAACCATGTTTTATAATCATGAGAAACTGCTTCATACGTATGATAGCCATCAATATGCAACAAATTTATCGTCCCATCTTGAAATTGATCAACGGCCTCATCAAAAGTAGATCGAATTAAATTACCTATATTTGGATAACTCGTTTTTACCACTTTATCTACAATTTGGAAAACACCTTCTCCATATGGACCTGTATGCCCGTCTCCTGTCCAAGTATCTACAGCAAAACATTTTGTAGCTAATCCCCCATCCTTTACCCCTTGACAAAAACTGAAAAAAGAAGCGCCTAGATGTGTCCCTAGCTCAACTAATATTTCTGGTTTTTCAAATCTTACTAAATCGTATGCGAACTCCAGATGTCCAAGCCACGCAGTATTCGCACGAATAAATGGACTAAAATTATCAAATTCAAATGTTGGTTTATGAGTAACCCAGTTCATCGCGTATCTCCTTCTACACATATTTTTAACAAACCAAATTACTCTTATCTTTATTTTTTTATCGTCATGATTATGATTCTATTTCATGAAAATATGAAGAATTCATTCTTTTTTATTGTGGTAAAGCATCATATACATATGGATCTATTGGCTTATTGATTTTCTCCACTTTGTTTACTTTTACGAGTGGAAATAGCATTCCTTTATATGTCGTTTCGTTCAACAAACCTGTTATTTTCACCCATGTTTCCTGTGGGAGCTTTTTTACGTTTTCCCCTGCAACAATCATCCCCCAGACAGATGCATCCGCAATACAACAAGTTATGCCGTATCGCGCCACTACCGTTTTATCACCCGTCACATCCTTATCATTATAGATAAATCCTGAGAATGTAATTTCTTTCCCTTTAAACCCTTTTACATCTTGGCCAATTGTACTCATTGTTTGAACATAATCCTTATCCTCTACTTGTATTTTTCGTTGTCCTAACATACTTTTTTCTAATTGCTCTTCCACTTGATCTGTCACTTTTAAATTCGAGGTTTCACCTTGATCAACTAATATTTCTTTCCAATTAGAATTTGCCTGTATTCCCTCTTTTTCCTTCTTTTCCATACTTCTTGCCTGTACACTTTGAGTCATCCCCCTTTTTCCCGCTAAACTTCCGTCAATGGTTACACTTCCAAATAGAAAAGCACAAACAATCGGAACAACAAATAAAACATATACAAAGAAACTTTCCATCCCTGATTTTAATGCTGTATGATGCTTACAACAATTACAATCATCCTGTTTTTCTCTCCCATCTCTCCAAACTTGTAAAGAACCAAGAAGTAAAATCACCACAAAAGCTATATACGTAAATTTAATCATTTTTGGAGCGATAAAATTATAAATATTGCCTGTTACAAGTAGTTTAAATAAGAGCATTGCTAAACCAATTAAAATAATGCCACGAATATAGCGATGATAAGCTTTCTGTTCCTGTTCCTCCACTTTCTCCCACCTCCTATAACGTTGTAATTTGCACGATTGTGTACACCGATAAAATAATAATTCCAATCAAAAAGAATACAAATCTCTTTTGAAAATAAGCAAATAGCATCAATGTATTTTTCATATCAAGCATAGGTCCAAACACAAGAAATGCGAGAAGTGCTTTTACAGAGAAAACATGTCCAAAAGATGCCGCTATAAATGCATCAGCCGCTGAGCAAATGGATAAAACATAACCAAATCCCATCATAATAATTGGGGCAATTATTTCGTTATGTGCTACTGCATCAAGTACATTTCGATCAAAAAACGTTTGAAATACACTCGCAAAAAAAGCACCAATCAATAAATATTTACCTGTATCAAAAAACTCATCTACAGTGTGATTCACAACATTCCCCCAGCCCTTTTTTTCTTTTTTTTGAGCCGAATCCTCTATATCTTTTAAAATATTTTTCCCGCGATAGAAATAATACACAATTAGCCCTACTAATAACGCCACACAAATTGTTATCCCAAAGCGTGCATATACAACTACATCATTTTTTTGAAATGCATATACAGTAGATAAAAAAACAATCGGATTCATAATAGGTGCACTCAATAAAATTACAATTCCTACATGAAGAGGGAGTCCTTTTTGAATAAGTCTTCTTACGATTGGAATAATGACACATTCACACATCGGAAAAATGATTCCGACAAATACCGCTGGAATCATTGCAACAACCTGTGATTTCGGCATTACTTTATGAATCATATCTTCCGTCACAAACACTTGAATGAGAGAAGAAACAATTACGCCTAATAAAATAAAAGGTATTGCTTCGAATATAATACTTAAAAATACGGTATTCATATTCAACCATTCTTTTGGCATACTTTTGTGCAAATTTGCTAGACTTGTAAAATCTACAAAAAATAATAAAAAAAGAAAAATAGCAATAAGGGCTATTCCTATTAATTCTTTTGAAACCCTATTAAAGACCAACATTATCCCCCCCCACTTTATTCATATTAAATCGTATACTTGTCCAAATGCCCTACACTACTACAGCACAAATTTTATAGTCTATTCCTATTCTTAAATCGTAATCATTATGATTTATTATTGATTTTTTCTTTTTTATCACTTAATATAAAACGTAATCATTACGATTTGAAAGAGAGATTATTTTATGAAAAAAGTACCTATCACTGTATTAAGTGGTTTTCTAGGAGCTGGAAAGACCACCCTACTACATCATATTTTGGCTAATAAGAGCAACTTAAAAGTGGCTGTTATCGTTAATGATATGAGTGAAATAAATATTGATGCGTTGCTTATAAAAAAAGGTGGTTTTTCACGTACGGAAGAGAAATTAGTAGAAATTCAAAATGGTTGTATCTGTTGTACACTACGAGAAGATTTAATGATAGAAGTGAGTCGGCTTGTTGAAAACGGTGATATTGACTATATAGTTATTGAATCTTCAGGTATAAGTGAGCCGATTCCAGTTGCCCAAACATTTACTTATACTGACGAAGTACTTAATATCGATTTAACGAAAAATTGTCACCTCGATACGATGGTTACAGTTGTAGATGCAAATACATTTTGGGATGATTTTGCAAATGGTGAAAGTTTATTAGACCGTAAACAGGCTATCGATGAAAATGATACTCGAGAAGTTATTGATTTACTAATAGACCAAATTGAATTTGCGAATGTCATTATTCTTAATAAAATTGATTTAATAAAAAAAGAAGATAGGATAGAACTTCATCATTTACTACAAAAATTAAATCCCGGTGCAAAAATTATTGAAGCTTCATTTAGCAACGTACCATTGCAAGAAATTTTAAATACAAATTTATTCAATTATGAGGAAGCGAGTCAATCGGCGGGCTGGATGCAAGAACTAAATAGTGAACATCATACACCCGAAACTGAAGAATATGGTATCAATTCCTTTGTGTACCGTCGGAAATCCCCTTTCCATCCTGAACGCCTTATGAATTGGCTAAAAAAATGGCCTGTAGATGTTGTACGAGCGAAAGGCTTTTTCTGGCTCGCATCTCGTAATAATATGATTGGGCTTCTATCTCAAGCAGGTTCCTCTATTACAATTCAAGGAGCTGGTGAATGGATAGCGGCATTACCTGAAACTGAAAGAAATCAAATTATTACAGAAGAACCCGAAGTATTGAAAAACTGGGACGAGCGATATGGAGATCGAATAACTGAGCTCGTATTTATCGGTATTGATATGAATCGTTCTGTGATTGAACAATCATTAGATGATTGTCTATTAACAGAAAAGGAAATGGAACAAAACTGGAATACATTTGTTGATCCCATTCCGGCTTTTACTTACACTTCATAATCTAAAATAAAAAAGGCTTCCGTCAATAGAAGCCTTTTTTATTTTATCGTTCTCTTAATTAACAAACTTTCTTTAATTTGAATAACAACTTCACATCAAGTAAGAAATTTCAGTTTATTTTTTATACACTCTATGATATATTGCATAATGTATCCAATATATATTTTGAAAGGAGGATTAAATACCTTATGGATCCAAATCGTTTAAAAGGAATCATTATGGTTGTAATTGGTGCTTGTTTATGGGGATTATCCGGAACAGCTGCACAACAACTTTTTCAATATGAACATGTTTCTACTGAATGGTTAGTTACAATCCGATTGCTTATATCAGGCGTTATCTTACTCATTATTTCTTCATTCGGAACGAGAAAAAAGGAAATATTCGGCATATGGAAACAAAGATCTGATGCTACTAAAATGATATTGTTTGGCCTATTCGGTATGCTTGCTGTACAGTACACGTACTTCGCTTCTATTAAAGAAGGAAATGCTGCTGTCGCAACATTATTGCAATATTTAGCTCCTATATTTATTACTGTATACTTACTTTTCAAATGGAACGTTCGTCCATCAAAAATTGATTTCATTTCAATTGCTCTTTCATTAGTAGGCACTTTCCTCTTACTGACAAACGGGTCTATACATAACTTAGCTGTTTCTACACCAGCTATCGTTTGGGGAATTGTATCTGGATTATCTCTTGCTTTTTATAGTTTATACTCAAAGGGATTACTAGATAGATGGTCTTCCTCAGTTATCGTTGGATGGGGCATGATTATTGGAGGTATTGGTGTAACGATTGTACACTTTATTTCTACGAAAGAATTCATTTTATTATCAACGATGAAATATGTAAAACTAAATACCTTACTACTTATCACATTTGTCATCATTTTTGGGACACTTATTGCTTTTTATTTATACTTAGACAGCATACGATACCTGACTCCGAAAGAAACGACATTATTCGGATGTACTGAACCACTCGCAGCTATTATTTCTTCTGTACTTATATTACATGTACCGTTTCAATCTTTTCAGTTATTAGGGGCTTTTTGTGTCATTGTAATGGTACTCATTTTAAGTCAAAAACCGGATGAAGGGAAACCAAAATTAAAGTTTGTTCATGAGAAAAAGGAAAATATACAATGAAAGGATGGAATTCACAATGCCTATCCCTCAAAATTATAAAAAACAAGGAAGAGTTTCGGCAAAATCACTCGTTTTAAATCAACTACAAGATTGGATTATTGAAGGTGTACTGCAACCTGACGAAAAAATTAATGATGGGGAATTGGCTGAAGCACTAGGAGTAAGTAGAACACCTGTAAGAGAAGCACTTCAAATATTAGAACTTTCTGGATTGGTGGAAATGGTACCTGGGCAAAAAACAAAAATTGCTCCTATTAAGTTAGACGACATCCCGATTATTTATGAGACGATGGCTGGTCTTCACTCTATTATAGGAAAGCAAGCACTTCAAAATATTACAGACGCTGACTTGAAACTACTTTCTGAAATAAATGATGATTTTCAGCGCTCTATAGAAAAGAAAAACGCAAAACAAGCGTTACAACTAGATATACAATTTCACAATACAATTTCTTCTATTGCTAAAAATCAATATATTGAGCCCTTTCTAGCAAATATGCAACTTCACGTTTTACGTCTTGAATACTTGTTTTTCCAAAACTTTGTTCCAGCAAGTCAATCTATTGAAGAACATCACTCAATCATTCAAGCACTGCAAAAGAAGGATGAAAAACAAATGGAACAAATGATGTCTCAAAACTGGCTCCGTCCAATGAAAGAAATATCAAAAATAATTTCTACGAAATAATAAAAGGTGAGCTGGTTACATAAAATCGTAACCAGCTCACCTTTTATTAATCTATATAGCTACGCCTGAATATCTGCATAATCTTCCATATCTTCGTACTCTTTTTCCAATTCCTCTAAAGACAGCTCGTATAATTGTCGGTCGCGAATTTTAAACACACCTGCTCCAATTAACTCATCAATTAAATGCCTCTTACGATTTTCAACAGCAAAACGGAGTTGACTACTCATCTTTTAAAAAACTCCTTTCTACGATCATTGAAAATGATAATCTCTATCAATTACCACTTTTGATTATAAAAGATGACTCGTTATAAGTAAAGTAATTTCATGAAATATTTACCTTACAAAGTATTTGTGGCCACATTATATATATGTATGCCGCGCGAAAAATGTTATGACACTTTTTCTTATCCTTTTTCTTTCATACTTTGCAAGTTGTCTCACTATGATTAAATTCACCATCTATCTCTACTTGAATGGTGACATGTTCTACATGAAACTTTTCCTTTAATACATCCGTAGCCTCTTTTAGTACACTTTGCGTTTCATTACCTTTAATAATCAAATGGCAAGTTAATACTTGAAAATCAGATGTGACAGACCATATATGCAAATCATGAACTTCTTTTACAACCGTAATATTTAATAATGTACTTTTTACCTCTTCAACATTTATATGCTGTGGTGCACCTTCCATTAATATATGGACCGTATCACGTGTTACACGCCATCCACTAATAATGACTAAAATGGACACAAGAATACTAGCAATCGCATCTGCAGCAGTCCACCCGAAAAATTTAATACATAGCGCTGCAATAATCGCTCCAACTGACCCTAATAGATCGCCTAATACGTGTAAGAAAGCACTTCTTAAATTTAAATTCCCCTTCACATCTCCGCCTCTCATTAATATCCAAGCTGATAAAATATTAATAAGCAGACCAAGTACAGCAATAATGAGCATCCCATTACTAGCAATCTCAACTGGTTCTGTAAAACGGCGAATTGCTTCAATGAAAATGTATACTGAAATGACTATAAGAACGACACCGTTGCATAATGCTGCTAACATTTCGACTCTCTTATACCCGTATGTTTTCGCAGCTGTTGCTGTTTTTTCTCCAAGCTTAAACGCAAGTAAACTTAAAGCTAAAGATACCGCATCACTTAACATATGCCCCGCGTCAGATAATAGTGCTAAACTATTTGTTACAAATCCGCCAATTACTTCAGCAATCATAAAACTTGTCGTTAATACGAAAGCGATTAGCAGCGCCTTTTTATTGTTAGAATGACCGTGATCATGTGAATGTCCCATACCAATACTCCTTTAAGTGCAATATCTGTATGTTAGTATGAAACAAACTCCACATCTTTATCCCGCATTAACGCCCGATTGGTGAAAGCTTATACTCAGTAGGGATGCCACACGCTGATTAAAGTTTCACTTTATCCCACTTCCTCTGTATACACACTTCGCTATTTTTCAAACAAGTCCTTTTTCTCAAATAAAAACAAGACTACTTCTTTTTTATTTTCATATTGTTTACTAAAGAAAGAATTTTTAAGGAGGGGACGAAATTGAAAAGATTATTTCTCTGTATGGAACGTGAACTTGTTGTTGTAAAAGAACGATATGGTAACTATGAAGCATCCTATCACTTACAAAATATGCAGCCTACCTGTATCGCTGTTGATCCATTTCAACAAAACCGTGTATATTGCGGTACATTTGGACGAGGCTTATGGTTAAGCGACGATGGCGGAGATTCGTGGAAACCAATTGGAGATTCATATCGTTACTTTGATTTTCCAAATGAAGATGGTATTTTACATTCTTCGATCACTTCTATTACAATAAGCCCTAATGAACAAGTTAACGGATATGGCGTCGTTTATGTAGGAACAGAACCTAGTGCTTTATTCCGTTCGGAAAATGGTGGTGAAACGTGGACTGAACTTAAAAATATGAAATCATTATTATCTTCTTATACGTGGGCTTTCCCACCTAGACCGTTTACCCATCACGTACGCTGGATTACAGTTGATCCAAATAATCCAAATACAATCCATGTTTCAATTGAAGCTGGTGCTGTTATTCAAAGTAATGATAGAGGACATACATGGATGGATAAAAAATTCGGTGCTCCTATCGATGCTCATCAATTGCTTATGCACCCTGAAGCTCCAAATCGCCTTTATGCATCATGTGGTGACGGATTTATGGGCGGACCTGATCGCGCATACCTCGAAAGTTATAACAGTGGAAACAGCTGGATCTCATGCAGCGAAGGACTTGAACATCATTATTTATACAGCATGGCTATCGATCCAGCTGATTGTGATACAATTCTCGTTTCTGCCGCACCAAGCGCTGACCTCGCTCATCACCGTATTCCTTATGAATCTTATATTTATCGTAAAACGAAAGATACTCCGTTCCAGCAAGTACAGCAAGGTCTACCATCAGCAATCGGTACAGTCATTTCAATGTTTGCGACAAATCCAGCAGAACCACATACGTTTTACACTTTAAATAACAATGGCGTATTTCAATCCACTGATAGCGGCGAATCGTGGGAACAACTCGACATTCCGTGGAAAGATGAGTATAAAACGCAGCATCCGCATGCTTTATTTGTTACTAGTTCTTAAGGAGAAAAAGACTGCCTAATCGTTTTAGGCAGTCTTTCTTTTATTTCTTTAAATCAATTACGATATCATCTAAAACAATACCCTTATTGCCTCCCAGTTTTCGAGACACGAAACTCTCCTTTACGTGTCCTCCAACTATTGTTACCGAGCCATAATTTTCAGGAGTGTGAATTCTTAAATTAACGTGAGGCGTTATTATTAGTTTGGTTGCATTCGCATTGAGTTGTTGGAATGTTTTACTCCAATTAAAATTATAAGAATCCTCACCTGAGCCTCCATTTCCTTCCCCAGAATACTGATTACCTAAATCATCACTCACTTCTAAATCGATATCCACCCCATCCCATACACCCCTTATTTCTTGAGATACTTCTTGGTTATAGTATAAAATAAACGACATTGGTGTTATTTCCATTCTCTCCATATTTACTTTTACACCATCTTTTTCTGTACTACCTCTAATCAATTGCTCTTTATTTTCTATTCCTCTTAGATTAATATTAAAATTCCAATCTCCCTTTATCGTTTCTTCTGTTTCTAAAATGTCTATACTTTTTATACTCCATTCAATGTTCACTGTAGTTTCTTTAGTACTAACTAGATCGCTACTTGTTTTTATTAAACCTGTATATTTTCTATCAGCGACTTTACTAATTTCATTGCTTCCTGATTGGACACCTGCTCCTTTAATGGTTAAAAAATCCAATGTACTTGGATTTCCGCCTAACTCTCTGTTACTTTCTATAGAATAGTTTATTGATACTGTCTTCCCATCGAAAATTGCATCATTTATCGTTATCTTAATTCCATTGCTTTCTTTTGTCATATTTAGTACTGTGGCGTATTGTTGATAATTATAATGAAGCTCCGTTTTCTTCTCTACGTCTGCTTTATAATTTTCATATAGCCCTATCCTACCATTATCTAAAAATCGGAATATATCACCTACAATTGGCAATCCCCCTGCATATGTAGGAAATCCAACACCAAGCATTGCAACTGATAACCCTACTAAAATAGATGCCGCAGCGACACCTTTTTTCCAACTTTTCATCTTTTTCTTCGTACGTATCGATTGTTTTACATTACGCTTTACTTTTTCTTTTTCAATTTCAGAAGCCTCAATTTCTTCTAGTTCTTTTTCATCTATATCAATATCATTTAATAGTTCGTAAATGTCTTTCATATGGCACTACCTCCAAAACTAATATTCGTAGCATTTTGTTGTAGTTTCTTTTTCCCACGGTACACACGATTATCGATTGCTGCCCGAGTTAATCCTAACTTGTCTCCTATTTCTTCTGTTTTCATGCCGAGAAGATATTTCATAATGAACACTTTTTGATCTAACGGTTCTAATTGATTAATAAGCTTCAATAACTCTTCCCTATCTTCTATAACGATTAATTCATCTTCAGCTGACTTTTCCGTACTGATATGAAACTCATCTGAAATAATTTCTATATTTTTAGTCGCTTTTCGGTAATAATCAATCGCTTTAAACTTCGCAATCGCCGCAATCCATTTTTTAAAGTCACTTGGCTCCCCATGAAATTTATTTGCGTTATTCCAAATGGAAAGAAATATATCATTTACACATTCCTCTATTAATCCATCATTTTGAACTGGAAGAAGAACTTTGTGCGTGATTTCTTTTATGAGTGGTAAATATGTATCGACAACGAACTCTAGCGCATCTTCTTTTTGCCGTTTTAATCTTTTTATAAAATTTTTCTCATTTGATTTCATGTAGCGATTCCCCTTATTTTTTTGTAAAAGCTTTTACACCCTATATAACGTCTAAAAAAATATTTTCTCTCATCTTTTTATTATTTTTTGTATGTAATGGAATAATTCCCCTTAGCCATTGTCTCACATAACCATGCGTTTAAAGAAAATTTTCTCAAGTCTACAATTTGATTCATGTAGTACACTATTTATATAGTCATTCTTTAACTTAGTGTATATTTTATTTCGTTAACCTACTATTTAAAATTAGGAGATGAGATGTGTATGTGTGGAATTACAGGTTGGGTAAATTGGAATAAGGATCTTTCCAATGAACATGTTATTTTAAAAAAGATGGCAAATCGTATTCAGCATCGTGGTCCTGATGCTGAAGGGTTTTGGTTTTCACCTCGTGCGGCCTTTGCACACCGACGTTTAATTGTTATTGACCCAGAAGGCGGAACGCAACCGAAGACATTTCGTGCTGGTGATTATACGTATGCTCTTACTTATAATGGAGAAATTTATAATTTCCGTGAGCTTAGAGAACAACTTAGGAAATGTGGTCATGCATTTGAAACGCATTCAGATACAGAAGTATTACTACATGCTTATTTAGAGTGGAAAGAAGATTGCGTAAAACATTTGAATGGAATTTTCGCTTTTGCCTTATGGGATGATCAGAAGCAACAATTATTTTTAGCGCGTGATCATTTAGGCGTAAAGCCACTCTTTTACACAGAAAGAAATGACAGCATTATTTTCGGATCTGAAATAAAAGCATTATTAGCGCATCCGTCTGTCCCTGCTGAAATTGATGCGGATGGCATAAATGAAATATTTGGATTAGGCTTATTTCGAACTCCAGGGTGTGGCGTCTTTAAACATATTCAAGAAGTGCGTGCCGGACATTGTATAACGTTTACACGTGATAAAAAAGTAGTTACGAAGTATTGGAATTTAGAAAGTAAAGCTCATACAGACTCTACTGAAGATACATCATCACATATTTTATCTATTTTACAAGATACAGTAAGAAGACAATTAATTGCCGATGTTCCTCTCGTCTGTATGTTATCAGGAGGATTAGATTCTAGCGGGATTACTGCACTAGCGGGGAAAGAATTTGCTGCTGAAAATAAAACACTTCATACGTATTCCGTTGATTTTGTAAATAGCGCAAAAGATTTCGAGCTAACATTTGCTCGCACTGGTTTAGACGCTCCTTGGGTAAAACGCGTTTCTGAACATGTAGGGACATCTCATCATGATATTATTGTGAATGCTGAAGAATTAGCAAATCACTTATTCGTTCCCCTCCGTGCAAAAGATTTACCGAGTGCTGGTGAAATGGAAACTTCACTATATTTACTATTTTGCGAAATGAAAAAAGATGCAACTGTAGCGTTATCTGGAGAATCTGCTGATGAAGTATTCGGTGGCTATCCTTGGTTTCATCAAGAAGAATTACTGTATGTAGATAAGTTTCCTTGGCTAACAAATTGGAAAAATACTTCGCCTCTTCTATTAAATGAAGTAAGTAACCAATGTAACTTAGAAAACTATATTGATACACGATTCCAAGAAGCGGTTCTTGAAGTCCCTACTCTTGAAGGCGAAAGTAAAAAATCAGCGAAACAACGTCAAATGTTTTATTTATTTTTAACGAGATTTCTTCCGTTCTTACTTGACCGTAAAGACCGTATGAGTATGGCTGTAGGATTTGAAGTTCGCGTACCGTTTTGCGATTATCGATTAGTTGAATATTTATGGAACGTTCCTTTCAACATAAAAAGCATTGATAATATTGAAAAAGGCATTTTACGCAGAGCACTGAAATCTGCTTTACCTGATGATGTACGGAATAGAAGAAAAAGTGCTTATCCGACTTCACAAGATCCACATTATTTACAAACAATCCGTCATTTATCACTCGACATGTGCAGTAATAAAAACAATCCTATTTTCTCACTTATTAATCATTCCACACTACTTGCCATTGCCGATCAAAGTAATAAAGACATTAACAATTTTGAAGCAAGAAGTGCTATGGAATATATGCTTCAAGTAAATGAATGGTTAAAAACGTATCACATCCATATCGCTTAACAAAAAGGAGTTCAAGGATAAAAACCTTGAACTCCTTTTATATTAATTAGCGCATCGTTTATTTTCAGTATCAATAGACCATCCAATAATTGTGGCACAATCTCTACCTTTCCACTGCAGTACATTTGTTAATACTGGCTCAATCTGCAAGCTATTTCCGTCGTGCAATATTTCTACTAAAGATTGATCATCATCAAACCTTCGTTTATCACACTCTAAAATACCGTCCGTTGCCATTACGATATGATTCATTCCTTTTTCTAATCCTCTTACACCTGACGTAAAACAAGGGGTATTTGCTGCGAAAATATTTTTCCTACCGATATATTCGTAATTCTTCCGTTTATTTAATCGCCCTTTACCATTCTTCGTTTTCTCAGAATGGAATAAATATGCGAAGCAATCACCAACTGATAACCAATATAAAAATTCGCCTTTTCTCAAACAAATTAAACATGCAAGTTCTTCATCATCTTGATCACATTTTTCAATAAACAACTCATCTGTAAATAACGCTAATAAGTACATATGTGTATGATGAAAAGCTAAATGTATCGGGTAGGAAAATAACTCTTTTAGTTTCTCTTTTCTTTCTGAAATGGCTTCTATTATATAATCAATATTTTTTGTTTTGTGGTGTGTATCAAAAATCATAACAAATTCAAATTGCAAATCAGGATCCCACCAAGCAAGTACCGCATCTCCTCGTTCATATGCATCACTTTCTTGATTTCCCCCATATACGCCGACTGAAAGAGGACCACATTTTTCAACATGTATTTCATCTACATACATCTGTTCATGACTCATCCATTTGAATGTATTCACAGCTATCATCCTCTCTCTTGCTAAATGTATACCTTTACACATAGATTACCTTATATTTCAATAAAAATAAACTTTTTCAACATTTTCCATCCAAATAAAAGGATTTTACTTCTATATTCACGAATATATCTTACCATACGATATAAAAACAGGAGGATTTATCATTATGAAAGACATTAATCAACATTGGGAGAGTATTTATTATCACTTACGATATGAGTATGAAGACAACCTTTCTCATCAAGCTATTCGTATTTTACAACTCATTTCTCGTGAGAAAGATATAACAATTGGAAAATTGGCTATTGAGCTTAGTCTCTCGCATAACACAGCGTCTGAACACGTAAAGCGCCTTATTCAAAAAGGATTTATCATGAAAGAAAGAAATAAACAAGATGAAAGAGTTGTAAACCTTACATTAACAAAAGAAGGCATTGAAGGATTAGAAAAACATACTTTACTAGATAAAGAAAAGATAAAAATATTAGAATCTCAGTTATCGAAAGAAGAACAACAATTAATTGAAAAAGCCTTTTCGTTATTAGCGAAGGAGGCAAAATATGCATTTCCTCGTTAAGGTAATCGTTTCCGCACTTATTATTGGCGTTATTACTGAAGTCGCTAAACATTATAGTACGATAGGTGGCTTTATTGCTGCTCTTCCACTCGTTAGTTTACTAAGCCTATTTTGGATTTCTTTCGAAGGCGGGAACAAGCAAGAATTAAGTCAATTTGCTATAGGTGTATTATATGGATTTCCTGCATCCGCACTACTATTATTTATCGTCTATATTGGGTTAAGAAACTCATTTTCACTTAGTACATCTGTCCTGTTCGGTATAGGTGTTTGGTGTATTGTTTTTGCTTGTCAAAAATTATTTCAAGCTTAGTTAGGAGGGTTTATTATTTATAAATTTGTAGAGGTATTGGGGCAAACTATAGAAGTATATATAGCAGGAAGTAGTAAACAAACGGTAGTCATTCAAACCGGAATGGGTTGCTCATTTTATGATTGGCTCCCTATTATAGAAAAACTTTCACGACACTTTACAGTCGTTTCATACCATCGCCCAGGTTACGGAAAAAGCGAACTAGGAAATCATTCACGTACTACAAAACAAGCAACAAAAGAACTTCATATGCTACTACAAAAACTAGATATTCACGCGCCAATCATTCTAATCGGTCATTCCTATGGAGGCTTATGTGCACAACATTTTGCGATGTTATATGAAGATAAGCTGCGAGCACTTATTTTAGTCGATTCTACTTCTATGAACTTACACCGACTAGATGAACTTCATTTACCAATTTCTGATCATACCGATTCTGATGATATATGGCTTGAAAAATATAATACATACTCCAAAATGGATGTAGATATGCTTTGTAATGAACTAAAACCTATACTCGCTAACCAATCAAGACAGTACATTGAATTTTCTACCTCTCCTCTATTATATAAAGCGACAGCTTCCGAACTATATGAGTGGAAAAATTGCGCTCGCTCAATAAAAGAGCTATATAAAACATTAAAAGTACCGTTAATCGTTATCGGTAGAGACCCTCAATATTCTATTACTCAGTTGACTGAGGGCGGCATGCCGAAAGAGGAGGCCACACGACTAGAAACAATGTGGCAAGAACTGATTCATGAACAATTACAACTCTCCATATATAGCCAATATATATTTGCCGAACATGCTAGTCACGGAATTGAAAATGATCGACCAGATATTATTATTAAGGCTGTTCAATCTGTGGGAATAAAAAAAGGAAGCAACTAAAGCTGCTTCCTTACTTATCTATTCATAATCTTCTTCATCATCGATTTCTTCGTAATACGAATTCCCATTACTTACATATATAGGGCCATTCGCAACGTCAATACGTAATACCCATGCCCATGGCACAGCTAAACGCTTATGTATTGATCGCCAAAAGCTCATTGATTTTCTTTCGTACTCCTGGAACTCCTGAAGTAACTCTTTGTAGGAGGAACCGTCTAACTGAATATTTGCTTCTAGCAAACGAGAATGGGCATAGTACTGCAGCTCTAGTTCAGCAGCAATTTCCATTTCTTCTTCCGTTGCCATACCAATAATTGTTCCATCTGCTGGTGCAATTTCATATACGTTGTGAACTTCAATAAGCCCTTCTTTCTCTTTCTCAAACATGTAAACAGCCTCCTTTAACATATAATTTTTATGTTACAAAGTCATACTTCTACAATAACATCTCTCTTTCCTCTTTTTTTGATAAACTTTTACAAATTATTTATCTGATAATCTGTGGACTCTATCCTTTCGGCAGAAATTAAATCTTCATTATGAAAATTCAACTTAAATATATCAGGCATACGAATTGTTTTCCAAAATTGAAAATCATATTTTGAATCAAAATAATTCATGAGTAATACCATAATATTCCCATGAGTTCCTATTACAATATTCTTATCTTCATATTTTTTTAATATATTTTTCATACATATTACAGCACGCCTTTGCGCTACCTCATTCGATTCTCCGCCTTCGTGTGCAAAATCCCAATCTTCCCACACCTTTTGGACCGCATCATTAAAATCTGTTACTGGCTCTTTACTTAATAACCTTTCTCGTAAATCTTCTTCTATTTGTATCGATACATTATATGTATTTGCAATTCCTTGTACCGTTTGAATCGCCCTTTTATACGGACTAGAAATCACAACATCAATATGCTTATCTTTTAATAAGCGTGTTACATTCTCTACATCTAAGTGCCCTTTTTCAGATAAGGGACGTACCCTTTCGTCTTTTGTATATAGAGAGTGAGCATGGCGAACAAAATAGATTGTCGTCATTCATTCATCCTCCTTTTCTGTTTCTATCCAAATTCAATACATTACCATCAAATCCCTTTACCTTTATAATAAGCGCTGTCAAATTTGAATGTTGATTTTCATATTAATAAAAGGGAAACACCTCTATGGTATTTCCCTCATTTAAAATAGACTACATTCAATTAAATACTTTATCAATTTTATTTCTGTCGTATTCTAATATCCAATCATTATATGTATGATAAATATCTCTAATTGTATTAGGAGAGGTAGCTAATACATCACAACCCCTATCATCATAAACGTGAAATATAGTATTCTTGTTAATATTTATGAAATACACCCTATGAAAAATACGTGGTTTTATTCCCATATCTTGATTACAAATTGCTTTTAGCATAGGAATGTATTTCAAGTCTGAAACTTTACATTTCAAAGTATATCTATGAGTTTTATATCCCCCGTCTTCATCGTCTTCTGGAAAAATATAAGAGATTGTATTTTTCTGTAACTTAAATAAATCGGACTTCTCTTTTACATACTTAGAAAAGATATTCAATTTGTGTTTGAAAATTTCACTGTTTGCATAGTCATTTACATCCACTACGATATAAAGTGAAACTTTAATCAGTGGGGGTTTTCTTCATCCTCCACTGATTATCAGCCCTCACC
>NZ_NVEC01000089.1 GCF_002571225.1 Bacillus sp. AFS059628
CCATTCCGCCACCCTGGTATTAGTAGGTATCCCCTTCCTATTCAATTACAAAGAAAGGGATACCTAAATTTCTATTTCCACATCATATATTCTACAAACGGATTTAGCTGTGTATATTCTTTTTTCCAACTTGGTACTACCTGTAACTCTCGTTCATCACGCGATTTATTAAGAACTTGATTAATTACTCGAAAGTCTAAATTAATAGGATGCTCTGATGATACATACATCCGCTTAGAATCCCTTAGTAATTCTTCTTCGAATTCCTCGTAAATTGTCAACGCTGCATCCGGAATAAATGCCCAAAGAATTTTAACCCAGTCTAAATAAAGCGCTTGGAAACTCCTTAAAGTTTTATAAGATAACTTCCCCTGTTCCCTCTTCCAACGTAGGTATGGAACCATAATGTTACTAAAGACCTTGCGAGTTACTTCCTCTATTCTTTCAATTGCTATAAAGAAATTTGCATTTTTCACTGCATCATAGAGTATTGCTTCTGCATCAGAAATTTCACATCCCAACGAATCAAGCAAAATAAGATCTGTTGCGTCCGGTTGCATTGTTTTATCTGTACAGTCATCACTTACCAGGATAAAATCCTTAATTGCTTTCACCTTCTGTAATAGATTTCGAGATTTTATGAATAGATGTTCTCCAAAAGTAACTTTCCCATTCCAGGGGCGCGCTCGTAATAATGCTAAACGTAAAATATCAGCACCCCATTGATTTAAATAGTCTTGGGTCGGTTTAGCATTACCTAAACTTTTACTCAATTTCCGTCCCCACTCATCTACGAGAATCGGTAGAACCACAACACGTTCAGCTAGAGAACGTCCAGTCAACAATTGACTTAATAGCTCGGTTCGAATCATGGCAAGTCCAAAAGTATCAGATCCAAGTGAGATTGAAGATAAGATTTCTTTTTCACTATTACGACGTTCATCTTGTCCCCAGGTAATCTTGCCAACATTACTTATGAACCACACGTCCATCACATCATGGTCTTGCTCCAATTCTCCTTGGCAATGAGAACAGCTACTTAGTTTCTTAGTAGTAACATGCCATTTTCCACATGACTTACATTGATATGCGGGAGGATGAACTCCCCATTCACTTTGGCGTGAAAGAGTCCAATCACCAATATAGTTTTCTACCTTAGGTAGCCACTCTTCTTGTGCAAATGTCGGTACAACAGGAGAGATATCAAAATCTATATTTAGGTCTTGACGAATCTTAACTAAATTAAGTACCCATTGTTCCAATGGCAATGTCTCCAACTTTGTATCACAGTGACAACGGTGAATCCTTATGTTTTCTGCTTCCGTTTGCACATAAGCATCAACAAGTATTAGTTCTTCCACAACTTCATCTCTAGCATTTAATCTATCCTCAAGTGAATACAGATTAGTACTTACAGTTGGCCAATTATTCCGCTTAGCAATTTGATAAGCTTCTAAATTAGATTCAGGCCAGTATAGAAATCCAGGTTGTAATTTTGAAACTTCAGAAGCTTTTACAATTGGTATGTATTCACCAGGCTTTAAAGGGTGCATAATTCTATTAACAGAAGTTTCATCTGGCAGTACAGCAAAAGGATATCCTTTTAACATTTCAGGTTCTTCTGAGTAAATAAGTAAATCTTCATTCAATTCAGTCTTCAATCGAATTATATACCGATGTATACGTGTATAGGATGGCTTAGCCTCAACCTGTGAAATTATAGTCTCACAAAGTGGGCACCAATTAATTGGAATACGTGTACGGGTAATATACTCCTGCTCAAATAAATCAACAAACGTATCAGCAACTATTTCCTGGTGTGATAAATCAATGCTCGAACGTTGATTTTCTAATACAAACTGTGTTCGCAAGTTCTCCAGCGTTTCAAACAACCTTGGCTTGTAGAAATTAAAAACCAATTTACATTTGTCTAATAACATTATTTGGTTTGATTTGTATTCTTTTTTAGCCACCATGACCAGTGAATGTCCACCATGATCAGCGCCAGTAATAAGGCGACTATCTTTCCCATTCAGCTGATTCAAACGAGCCCACACATCTTCACTCAGTGCAACAAATGTATGTCCCAAATGCAACTCACCGTTCGCATTTGGGGTTGCCATCAGACCGACGTGTGGCGTTGGTTTTAAATCTATACTTGCATGTAATCTAGTCCCCTCTGCATGGCGTTTATACTCATATTTATTTTTTTGTAGCAAGTTCGTCAAATTTTTCCCTCCCTTGCTGGAAGAACAAAAAGAATATTATGAAGACATGCAATTTCCATATTTGAAAGTAGAAATGCCTTTAAATAAAAGGAGTGTGCAACACATTCTTCATTAATTTTGATTTCAAATCTGAATTCCACTGTTTCACCTGGTTGAACAATTCTTGTTTGCATTGAATTTTGTACATTAAATGGAAAATGAGCTAACTTTGTACGTTCAACTCCCAATCCAATTGTGACCAATTTTACAGCATTAGTTGGATTGGTATAAGTAACAATTTTGGTTAATGTTTCACCTTGTCGAATGGATTCTAATCCTTGCATATTTACTGAAAAAGAAGATTCAGGGCAATCTTTGATAATACCACAACGTGGACAAATCGTAAGTTCACGCTGTAGGCGTTGATAAATTGGATGAACTATTTTCTTTTGTAAAAGCTGATTTTTACAATAAGGGCAATCCTGATCTAGCATCTTTCTAGAGATTGGTAAAAATTCATCTGAATACATTTCTGTAAAGGCCCATGAGCCCTTTTCAACTTTACTTAAATAAGTTTCGATAATTGATTCTTGTAAACGTTGGAAATTTAAATTAATTCTATTCATAAGCTTTGTATACTTTTCTGCCTGTTTTAGTGAAAACAACGAAGGTTTATACAAAGGGCTAATAGACTTAATTGAGTTATTAACTTCTTCAGCTAGTCCCTTATATTTTTGTTCAAACAACCTCATTGCGTTTAAATATTCTAAACGTACTAAATAATCATCAATATCAAAATATAGTTTAGCTAATGCCTCTTCCCTAACTACTTCCATGACAATTTGAACTATTCCAGCTGGCATCGGTTTTGTCGAATAAAGATAGAGAGTTTGCTCATGAAGCAAAAAGCGCGGATCAGCTTTAACACCAACTTGATTAAAAAGAATTTCTTGAAGGCGAACACGCTTATTGTTAAGGGTTTTCGCTTGAGGTTCATCTGGAAGATCTATAACAATTAAGAACCCGCCTTCTACCTCTGCTTCTAATGTCATACTGTTCCTGTCTTCGTTCACAGAAAGTTTACCTAAGATTGGCTTAGCTACTGGATGGCTAAACTTCATTTCTGGATCTCCAACAAGAAGATAACAAGGAAAATCATTGGTGTCTTGAAAAAGTAAGTTATTAACTAAGCGGACTGCTTCTCCCACACGCATTCCATATTGTAAAGCAAGTCGCGAGAATAATAATGGATCATGCTCCGAATTATCTTTAACCATGAAGGTAGAAATAAATGCTGCTGGTTCTCCTTCTAGGAAGCTCATACCGACTCCAAATTGACTTGGAAACAAACCATCAGTCAGATGTAAACCACAACAAGTGTTAGCGAAAAATACTTTAGTACGGAATTGATCAGTATAGACAACATCAGGATCCGTCTCACCACGTCCATACGCGCTAAGTGGTAAATCAGAATTATTTTCAACAATCTTTCCATCACGCAAGCCGGCCGGAAAAATTGAAACTTTTCCTAGGAAAAAGCAATCCTCATGACCGTGCCCGCTGAAAACAGTTAATTCTCTAAATTCAGATAAATGTTCATCTAGTTTTTCTACATCACACTCATCACGGGTAATTAACTTTACATGTCTATCATTATAATGCTTTTGATTCAAAGCAAATGTATTCAAGTAGAGCGGTTGATTGATAAGCTCAGTAGGATAGTATAGATTTTTATAAATCATATATAATAATACATCACGTGTTGCACCGGTCATCAAGCCAAATGGAAACTCCATCCATCTGGATCTATCAACTTCTTTAGACAACAGATTAATTAGTTTTGAAATATTTTTTTGATAGAAATTATCTAAGGCACCAAAAATCAAGAAGGATGAAGGAGATAATTCTTTGTAAAACTGGATATCATCCCACTTTTTCACTCCCACCCACTGTCTACCAGTAACTAATGCGAAAAGTGCTGATTCTAATAGATATACATCATCTTCACATCCTACAACAACTCCATTGTGCTGTACCGGAAACGAAGATCTATTTTGATTTATAAATACTTGTGCCTCTTCAATTTTCATGCCTGAAAAATTCTCTGGAAGATTTGCCACAAATACTTCAGGACCTAATTGATTTCCACGTAATTTAAGAACTTTATCAAAAGTTTCTGATGAAGCTAATGGAAAATACGTTTTTCCATTTAGAACTGAATCGAGAAATTTTTGATAGATACTTATCAAGCAAGAACTATTCCGCTCTTTATCAATGGAGGTTACTTGCATTACAAAACACCTATCCTTTCATTTACATTACAGCCAAGGTCTGTATAACATTTGATAAACTATTTATTCTTTTAATAATCCACTTAGATCTATTTTTCTGGTTTTCCACAGTTTCTAATGGTGCATTAAGAAGAAATTTTTTACTTTTTAATCGATCGTTTATACCTTTTAACTCTCGATTCAAATTTCTAATTTCAGAACGGAAAAATTTATCCAACGGCGTAAAATATTCAGACTGCTCCGTTATCAGTAAAATTTCAATACCAGGTTCCGCTTCATATCGAAGAACTGTACCATTAACATTGTGACTCGCAAATTGGAACGGAGTGTTACAAACGATTGCCTTTCCATAGAGCTCAAACATTCTATTTTTTTCAATATTCAGATTGAACGAACAATAAACTCCCCTAGATTTTCCTTGTCCAATCTCTTTTGCAAGTTGATTTAACAGCTTCTCTATACGTTCGGCAGTATCTGATTGAAAGTGCGAAACTTTTGGAGTAACCTCCAAGATTGATTCCAGCGTTATTATTTCCGTTTCTTGTATAATCTTTATATTTTTCTTATATAATTCAGGTAAAAACGGTTCCAAGAGCATCAACAAAGCGCTTATGGCGCAACGTAGCTCACTCTGATTGATAGAATAATTTGAATCTATACATGCACGAGTCCATTTGATAACTTGGTGAAGAAGCTGTGTTACTTCTTGTAGAAGAGACTGAAAATTATAATTCTCCATCCCAGATACCATCCAGTGATACAATTCATGAACTTTTCCCCATAACCAATCTACTAAATCATGTCCAATGATTGAATCGTTGCAAGAAGAAAGATTTAAGATCTCGTTAAGCATATGTTGCAGTCTTTCAACCAAAGAATACACATTCTGAAAAACTGCTTCATCTAATCGAATATCTTTCCCTGGAACAGAGCGAGAAAGTAATCCGTATCGAACAATATCAGGACCATATTTACCCAACAACTCGTCTATACTAATAACATTCCCTTTAGATTTACTCATTTTCTGCCCTTTTGCATCTAATACCATTCCATGCAAGAGTACTTCCCTCATTGGAATTTCTTCCATGTGTGCCAAACTCACTAACATCATACGGATTACCCAGAAAAATACGATATCACGTCCAGTTTCTAGCATACTAACCGGAAACTTAGTTTCAAGTTCTTTCGTCTTTTTTGGCCATCCAAAATTCGCGAATAGCCAATGAGCAGAAGAAAACCATGTATCCAAAACATCTGGTACCTGAGCTATATCTTTACTACCGCACTTCTCACAAAATTCAACTATACCTATGTCTACTGTATCTCCTTGACACTTATGACACCTCCACACAGGCAAACGATGTCCCCACTTAATCTGCCTAGATATACACCAATCCTCCAAATTATCTAAGTAATTATTGACATCTTCAAGTACTGAAGGTGGATGAAAAATCACCCGTTCTTCTTCATTAATAATCCGCTTAAGATCTTGCGCGAAAATTTTTATACGAAAAAACCACTGTTTTGAAATAGTAACTTCAATAGGGCCTGAACATCGTTCACAAATATCGACTCCTATTTTAATTCTTTTTTTCATAAATTTAGCATCCGAATCTGTCAAACAATTCTTTTTTTCAATTGATAAATCGTTTGATAAATACTTGCTCCAACGTCTGAAATGAAGTTTCCGTTTATTAGGAAGAAGAGGTATAGCAAATGGAGAATTCATTTCAAAATCTCCTACTTCCATGTGCACTAAATCTTTGTCTGCAATAACTTTCACCCAAGTATTATCAAGTGGATTATAAAGTTCCTGCACAGAAGAAAGTTCGCTCTCTTCTTTTACCAAAACAGCCCGAATTCCAATTAAATCTTCTGGATTCCGACAGACCACTGAATATTTTTTGTTGTTACGGGTTAAAAATTGAAAAATGTAAATATCAATTTCTTTAGGTTCAGTAATCACCTCAAGGTCGCTTATTGTTGTTTTACAATTAGTACAAACATTTACTGGGTAGCTCCCATAAGTAATCAGCCCTTTTTTATACAATTCCACAAAACTTGTTAATACAGCATTTGAATAACTTTCATTCATCGTAAATAAATAGCGTTCCCAATCACAGGAAATATTTAGTCTTTTGACCTGGCTTCGGATACGTTTATCATATTGATACACCCATTTCCATACCTGCTCTACAAACTGTTCACGACTTAAATCGTTATAAGAGATTCCCTGTTGATCAAGATGTCGCTTAACTACTCCTTCAGTTGAAATTCCTGCGTGATCAGTACCGAAATAAAAATCCGTTTGATAACCAATCAATCGTTTCCAACGTACAATTGTATCTTGAATTGAGAATGTAAGAGCATGCCCTAGATGTAAATCACCTGTTACATTGGGAGGTGGCATCAACAAACTAAAACTTTTCTTAGTTATTTTAATACACCCCATATCATCAATTTTTAAATGGAATATTATTACAAAATCACCATCTCACATTTGGATTATATAGGAAATGTCAAAGTATGACAATATTTTTTTTCAAAAAAAATAGATTAATTGAATTTTTCTAAATATATAAATTTATATTAAATATTCTGAAAAAAATTGAGAAAAAATATAAGTATTTACTAACCTTCCACTAAGAAAAAGTTGATTTACTTTTAAATCAGAATTCAAACATTCAAGGAAAATACCATTGTAATTGAAGAATAAAAACTCTGTAGATCTTTAATTCATGAGGGGGTTATAAGGCAAGTTAATTTAAGAGAATTCTATAAATATAAGGTTCCCATTTTTATGCCTGCCTTTAAAAAGATAGATATAACGTTTTTGTTTTAATATTCAGAAATAATTTGAGAAAAAATATAGATATTTACTAACTTCCACTAAGAAAAAATTAATTTACTAAAAAAAAATGAATCCTGATTACATTTAT
>NZ_NVEC01000008.1:0-78252 GCF_002571225.1 Bacillus sp. AFS059628
TTATTTATGATATCCAGCAAAGAAAGAACAATTATATAGAAAATGTATTAATAGCAATACAACACCATCAAAAAGAGCAATCTAAACAAGTTATTCAAAATATAGTAGAGAAGATGAATATGATGATCAGTTTAGTGACTACTTACATGGCTATTGAATCAGAATCTACGAAAGAATTAAAAGAGCTTCAGGAAGAACTTATTCACGCTCAAACATATATTCAAAAACGGAAATTTGAAGAAACACAGAGATAAACCCCTGTGTTTTTACTTGGGGGACTATGACATTAATTTTTTATAAATCTAATTAGATGCAATTTGATTATTGTTTTGGCATAATCCATACAATTTGTTGAATGCGTACAATATATGGCATCGTATCTTCAATAAGCAAATGATCTGGTTTCACATCTTTTAACTTTCCTCTTACATTACCCCTTACAGTTTCAATAACCACATGTTTACCAATCACTGATTGTAATGTCTGATATACGTAGGAATTGGGTGCACTTACCATATGCTGTTCACTCAAGTCATTTCCTTTCGAATAACTCATTCTATAAGACTCCTTTCTAACTTGCATTCTTTCTCCTAATATATGATATAAATCTTATCAATATGCTAGAAGGATAATTCATTATAGGAACGGAAATAACATTTTAATAAGGTACGGTTTCTATTTCTACATTGCTAAAAATTATTTATATAAAGTTACTTTTACTAGTTAATAGGTAATGACATAGGGATATTTTGAATATACATCTAGGTTGTTCCTTTTAGGATATGTATGATTTTAAATACGCCCTTTATTAGAATAGTACTCATACTTTTTTTGAGATTCTTTCGTAATACGTGCATTAAGTAAAATTGTTAACAATAAAAACACTCCATATTTTCCTCCTGTAGCTCCTATGATAATCACACTACTACAAACAAGTATAATTAATAGGATAAACGAAACTGAATAAATACGCTCATAATTCTTTGACATCTTTTCATATTTTATACGTTCTTTCCTTGTATCCATCTAAATTCCTCCTTTAAATTATCCATTTCACTATAAAATAAATCTCGCCCTTAAAAAGGAAACAATATATCGTTATATAAATTAGTTTGTTTTTTTATCAACTAATTTATATAACGTAAAAAGAAATCCTACCAATATTAAACTTTCCACCATGATAATCCCGCCCCCCTCCTTCCTTTTAACCCCAACACATCAAATAAAAGTTGTAGCAAACAAAAAGGATCCTCCCTTCTCTTAAAGGCTGATCCTTTTCTTCTTGCATGCAACTATTTTTAGCTATTCTTGATTAATTAGAATAACAGCTGGTCCATCTACATGAATTCCACCATCTTCGATTTTTTCATAAGGCTCAACTGTAATAGAGGTGATCCCTTCTCGCTTCTTTAATTCATTACTTAATTCTTTTGTTAACATTTTTTTCATGTGTGCACTCCTTCTTATTGCTTAATTTACTATTTGCATGTAAATAAAATTTAAAATGGTTTCCTGGTCTGGAAACCATTTTTTTGTAGTTGACCATATGGTGTTACCAGTTCGTTTATCAATTTTTACGTAAAGAAGATAAACAATTACTATACACTGTCTCATTATATATAAGGAACTCTTAAAGATAGCGATGAGATTAATTGTTTTTCTTCTAGAAATAATGACTTAGATAGTATATTACCTAAAACAATGAAAGCCCTACCTCTCTTTCATCCTTACGGCTCCTTGTCCGTGCCAGTGTGAATCAGGATTACAAAAATCAAGTGACTATTTAATCGAGTTATTTGATGGAACTTCGAACGTTCGTAAAAGAAATTTTAGAATAAAAATGGATTAGATTGAAGTAATAACAAAAGAGGTTCCTACTCTAAAAGTGAGTTGAAGAAATTGAATGTCTTTGAAATGATTTGCTTTTAATACTCATCACATTCCCGAAAAATTCAGGATGTTTTCGGGGGATATAACACATTATCTATAATGAACCTTAACAGAAACTTTTTATTTGATTTTCAGTGATTCCTTTAATTAATTCTAGTTCACTGACCAAAAACTTATATGCATCATCCAACAATTTTTTTTCGCTTGTATTCAGTGCTTTTTCTTTCCTCATACGCATTAAATCGCGTACAACTTCAGCACCTTCTTGTATTTCACCCGTTTTTATTTTGTCCATGTTCACTTTATGCCTTTGTTTCCACGGCATTAATTCACATGATTCTTCATGCTGAAAAATTTGTATAATGTGTCTTAATGCAAGTATATCAGTAACTGGGCGTATATTCGAATTCAATATTTTACCCGTAGGAATCATGACTTGCATCTTACTGATTGACATTTTTATGACATAATACTGTTGTTTTTCCCCTGAGAATTCTTTTTCTTCTATGGCTTCAATTATACCCGCTCCGTGCATTGGATAAACAATGTTATCGCCAATTTGAAACATATAATCCACCTCCATATGTGGTAACCTTTTCAAGCTTAACACATATGTTGTTTTTTATCAAATATTCAATAATATCATGAGTTCATTTTCGGTGTCAATTACTTTTTTCTTCGAAAGTTAAATCAAGTAAAACAGCCGCAAAATACCAAAGAGCGTTCCAGATTTCCAATAAAAGAAAAGAGAATTCCCACGTGTATATTCTGAAATCTCTACCCATTAACGTAGATCAGTTTTCCCTTGAAAACGGCCAAATCGATCCCGTATATTTTTCAATCTTATATGATACTCCAAAATCTCAATTCTTGCTTTTTCTTCTAGAGGGGCAATTGGTCGTAAATCTTTTAACCCCCAATACTCAACCACTACATCAAGTACTTGATGTAGTGGCCCATAGTTTGCTTCTTTTGCAATCACAGCCATTCTATTTTCAAAATGAGGCATGACGGCACCTGGCATTTTAAAATTCCTAATCACATTGGCACTATGGTAGCAATAATTGGGTTACAATTCTAAATGTGTTCGAATAACGTCTCGATAAAACGCATAATGAAGTGTTTCATCTTTTGCAAGACGGCGTAATAATGTAGCAAGATGTGAATCATGCTTACTTGCAACTTTAGCAACATTATTGTAGAACACCATCCTTGCAAGTTCTTGAAGCGTCGTATACGTCATGGCTTCGATTAGTGTATGAAAATCAGGCTCAAACCCACCCTCAACGACTGATTTTCTTAATTTATGTATACGTTTAGGGTTCACACTTCGAGTGAGTAGTAAATATGTCTCCAATAAATTTGAATGTTGATCCTCTTCTAAGGTCCAAGTATGAATAAAGTCTGTAATAACAGATCAGATGTTCTGTGTATGAGGGGAAACATTTTACAAAAATGGTTATTAATCCTATAAATGTTCCTAATGGGGTCTCGTCACATTGACAGGTGATTATGTGTGGAATTTAAACCAAAAAGCAAGTAGACCATTACGAGAGAAAAACTCTATAAAAAACGATAAAATGAATAACCGATTCCTTAACGTACAGGAAATCGGTTATTTCGTGCCCAAAATGTGTCTAAACTTACAATTTTTTATTTTGATATAGTGACCCCTAACGGCCTAATTAAAATCATTTGTTTCGTATAAATCAAATTTTATACTTATGACTGCATTCAATTTTTTTGATCTGTGCTAGCTTTTTTCTCTGATTTACTTCATCAAGCAATCCCATCCTATCACTTCGGCTCTAAAGTTAACACCTTCCCCTCTATTCCATCCGTATGCAATGTAGTCGTATGATACGTTCCATTTACCCAATCATCGATTTGATCATGATACCAATCACTTCTAAAATGTCCTGATTGTCCTGGCCCTACGGTATGATAACCTTTTGACATATCTTTCGTATCAATAACGAATCGCCAAGAAGCTCCGTGATTGACAATACCGTTATCTCCGTAACTCGCTGCTTGAACGGTAACTTGGCTGCCGCCAATTGGAACTGGTTTTTCGCGATTAAATGCAAGTAACGCTAACATACTAGATGATTTTGAAATTGGATGTGTAAACGCCAGTTGATGGTAATCGCCCCACTTCCACTCCGCAACATTCGGTCCATATTCCTTCTGTAATTTCTTCATTACATTTTCGTACGATGTATGCACAACTTTTGTGAAGCCTCCGTACTTCGTAAACCAAGCGCTATTTTCCCCTGCTACTTCTTTTCGAATCAATTCATCAACAACTTGTGACTTCCCTTCAAATAACTCCATCACATCTTTCGGTATTTCTTTTGAAAATAGCGTATTTGAAATCTCTTTCATTAACAAATGGAATAGTAATGGTGCTGCTTCATCTTTATTATCATAAAAATTCCACTTTGTTAATTGTTTTACGCCTTCTTTCTCTACTTCATTTAAAGATTCTTTCTTTAACTCTTTTAACAATATAGGGGCAAATTCTTTCCCGTATAAATTTTTTTGATCCATCTGTAACTCTTCTAAATCTTTCACCGTATACTTTTCCTTCTCTTGTAAAAATTCTTGAATACGCATTTGTCTATATGGCTGTGCCCACGTATTACTAATATGGTACGGATAGTTATCATCCACAATTTTATTATTCGCCGTTGAAATAAACCCTTGTTTTGGATTTATTACTTTTGGAAGTTGATCATATGGGATATACCCTTTCCATTCATATTCATCTGTCCATCCTGGAACTGGTAAACTACCATCACCTTTTTTACGCACTGGTATATTTCCGTTCGCTTTATAAGCAATTGTGCCGTCATTTGACGCAAATACAAAGTTTTGAGTTGGAGTATGAAAATCTTGAAGTGCCGTTTCAAACTCATTCCAATCTTTTGCTTTATTCATATTTAATACAGCCTTTAATTCAGCGGAAGGCTCCAAAGCAGTCCATTTCAAAGCGAATACTGTTTTCGTTTTCTCTTTCCCCTTATCCGCAAACTCTGAAATGACTGGACCATGCCTAGTAACCGTCACTTTATACGGAATTGTTTTCCCGCCTTTTACTTTAATCGATTCATCAACAACTGTAGCTTTCTCCCACTTATCGTTATACAAAAATTCATTTTCATTATTAGGATTCCGCTTCTCAATATATAAATCTTGCACATCAGGGCCAGTATTCGTAACGCCCCATGCTATTTTGTCATTGTGTCCTAATATAACACCTGGTACCCCCGCGAAAATAACGCCACTCACATGTAAATCTTTCATTTCAAGTTTCGACTGATACCAAATTGAAGGCGTCGCAAAAGATAAATGGGGATCATCCGCTAAAATCGGCTTACCAGACGCACTCTTCTCACCACTTATGACCCAGTTATTGCTACCATTAAACTCTGGTGGTATAATCGTTTTTGCAAAACTTTGTGCTACGTCCACATTTGTATTTTCCAGTTCAGCTAGCAATCTAGGCGCGTCTTTCGGATATGTAGGAAATAGCTCATTTGCTTGCTCTTTCGGTAAATTTTTCAGCGCCCAATATCGAAACGCCTGCCCGTGCCAATGTCCGCCTAAATCAAACGCCATATACTTTCCAATCGTTAACGTATCAACAATGGACCATTCAGCAGGTTCATATCCTAATATAGTAAACTCAACTGGCAATTTCTTTCCCACTTTTGCCTCGCGTATAAAAGCATTTACCCCATCAGCAAATGACTGCAGGGCATATTTCGCTTCCCCGTCATATTGACTAACAGAAGCTTCTGCTGCTCGCCGTAAACCGAGCGTTCGAAACAACTTATCTCGATCAACAGCTGCTTCCCCTACAACTTCACTCAACATCCCAGAAGCTTGTCTTCTACTTAAATCCATTTGAAACAAACGATCTTGCGCTTGCACATACCCTTGCGAAAAATATAAATCGTGTGCATTTTCCGCTTTAATATGTGGTACCCCTTTACTATCTCGCTTTACCTGTACAGCATGTTGTAAATCCTCTAGCTTTATCTTCCCATCTATCTTTGGCACAGAACTAAGCGTATATATATTCAAAAAAATCGCTGTACAAATAACTAATAAAAGAACGATACTACTAGACCAAATAAAAACTCTCTTCCTTCTAGTTCGCTTCTTCTTTATAACAACTTCCATATAACCCCTCCCTTTTCAAACTATTCGCTTTTATTTAAGGAAGAACCTTTTAGAAAAGTAGAAAAACCCATACTATGGATCATATAAACTACATACATCTCCCTTATATAAGCCTTCCCTTCCTTCAAGGAAATCTGCTCTCCCTTTTTCACACCAATTCCTCAAAATCCCCTTCACATAAGCAAATGTTCGCTTATTCTGTTCAAACGCAATCTTAAGTTCCTCTAATACTCCCTCTCCTGAAACTTTTTGCATCCACTCTTTCAATTCCTTCACGATATAGGGAGATAGACTACTTATATGTTGTTCATAAAACTTATAAACTTCACTATGCGAAGTATCCTCTTCTATCTCTTCCTTCTCCTCAGCAACTTCTTGTAAACTACTATTATCCTCTTCTTTCGGCATACCAAAATGCTCTAATAACAATGGAATCTTCCATTCTTCTTCCAGGCATTTACGTAAAAATATATGTATGAATTCTTTATTTTTTACAGTCTTTAACTCACGTAACACACACTTCTCAATATTCGTATTTAAAATAGGGTTATAGTGTAACCAATTTAGTATGTATAACTCTTTTGTTTCTGCATCGTATAAAATTTTCCCATATGCAACAAACCTATTTAACAGCTTCTCAACAGTCTCCATACTGTAGCCTGTTTCCAGTTCTGCTAAACGTTTCGGTAATACGTAAATTCCACATTGCTTCGTTTTCGTACCAGTTAACAAGTATATGTAAAAATAACGCTCCTCTGGCGTTAAATCTAATATGAATTCATCTTGCCAAAAGTTCACCTGCACATTACGATACACAGCCATATATTTCCCTCCTCCTTTTATTCATAAAAAGGCAGAATTCAATCCTTCAATATACATATAGGAATGAGGGCCTTGTTTTTGCATTTGAATTCCAAATTTTTTAACTACTACAACGCCGGTTTTATGTTTCCGCGCTTTTTTGTTCTTGTAGTTGTTTTTGTTTTGTTTTTTCTTAGTGATTTATTACTTGGTAGGGGCTTGTAAGGGACTTAGGAGGGGCTAGTTATCGGTTACTTCGATTAGAAAGGCTCGATCTGAGAAGCCGCCTCGTTCTTCTGCTTTCTTTTTACGGATGTTGTTTATTTCTTCTAGTGTTGTACCTTCGTGTTCGGCTAGGGCATTTATTAGTTCTAGTAGGTCGGATAGTTCTTCTAGTTTATGAGGTTTTGTTTTTGCTTCGATGTATTCTGTTAACTCTTCTTGTGTTTTCTTGCAGAGTTCCTCTATGTATTCATCTTCGTTTAGGATTCTTGTTGTGGGTGTTTTTCCGTTAGCTTTTATTATTTGTGGGATTTTGTTTCGGATTAGTTTGTTGTAGGTTGGCATGGGATTTCCCTCCGTTTGGTTTTTCTTCTATTATAATGGAAAAGCAGTTTAACTAGTTGTTAAACTGCCTCATTGCTTCTTTTATATAGTTTTCTTCTTCGGTTGTGAAAAGAGTTGGGAATTCGGATAGTGGAAGGTTTGATTTTTGGATTATGTCCTCTATATCACTTTGAGGTGTATCAAGATAGTTCGTTACCTCTTCTATTACATTAAAAAATTCCTTCAAGGTAACTTGAACGTCATGATGACTCGGATTCTTCTCCTCTTCCTTATACTTTTTCAACTTCCCTATTACATCCATAAATCGCCGATCAAACTTTTCTTTTAATTCCTTATTATTATAAAAAACTTGAACACTATCCTTTGAAAAATGTTCCTCTAACCATTCCTTATTTTCTTTCTCCCATATAAAAGTTTGCAGAAACGAAGAAAACAAAGCGACATCTACTCGTTCTTCTTTTTGAAACTTCTTCGTCATCTCGTCCATATGCGAAAGTACCTTCGCAATTCTTTCTTGCTCTACCAAAAGCAATTCCCTTTGAAAATGCATTTGTCTTAAAAAATCTCTCGTCTCTATATCACGCTGCAATATAATATTTTGAATCTCCCCAAGCGAAAAACCGAGATGCTTAAACGATTGAATTTGCTGCAGCACATACAAATCATCTTTCGTATATAACCGATGCCCGCCCTCAGTATAATCGCTCGGCTTTAATAAATTAATCTTGTCATAATAACGAAGCGTCCGCACCGTAACATCCCCAACACTTGCAAACTCACTAATCATCCACGCCATATCATCACCTACTCCGATAACTTCTCTTTCACATACTGAAGCATATGAGAAAAACTCATCTCATTTTGCCTACAATATTGAAACAAACCTACAACAAACAATAAAAAAGGAATATTCCCTCCATAACGATTTTCATACTCGCTAATACCATCATAAAAGTACTCATACTTTCTTTTTCGTAAAACAATATAAATCGCAATAAACAACACTGCAATCATAATAAAAATTCGCTTTCCCCTTATCTCCACTTCTTGTTTCATCATCTATTCTCCTTCCACCGCATACTTATCTTCTTTAAATAACGAAATTCGAATGAAATAACGATATGGCTCATCTCGTATTACTTTCCACGCAACAATAATCACTTGAACGACCTCAAAGGCAAATACAATCCAAAATAAAACATCACTAATACGCGAACTAATATTAAATAGAAGCAAAATTAACAAATGAAAGTTGAACGCCTTTCGGCAATGGTATTTGTACACCTCATTTTTACGTGCCATCGTGATGTACATGAGTAGTGGCGAAAAGATTCCTATTATGGCTGAGAGTAGTAGCATGATGATGGTGTTTCTTTTTTCTTTTCTGGTGGTTTTCATGAGTGGTTTGGTCCCCCTTTTTGATTTGTCTTCTTTAGGTTAGGGGGTGACGTTGGGGGAGGTTCAAGCATCATTAATGGAAAATATTAAATTCCATATAATCAAGCTACTATTCTTGCCGAACACTTGTATCTATTTTATAATCAATAATATAAATTACGTACGTAAAGAATGGAGATGTAATGAATGGATTATGGTTTTAGCTATAACTTCCCCGCTTTACGTGGAAAGCAAGGTGGTAAGGAGTACTTTGTTGTAATGTGCCCTTTACGCTTAATCCCTAAAATATTTCTATTTGACGAGGAAGAAATCCCTGCTGAACATCGTGCACAAAGGATATTAAATAAAATTAGAATCCCAGAAATCACAAATTATATCATTGAAAATCAAAATGATTATGTTTTTTCATCCCTAACAGCATCTATAGATGGTGATATTGAATTCCAACCATTTAGTTCTGATCAGTCGTTTCAAGATTTAGGACAACTTCGTATCTCACTGGATTCTAAGTTCCTGATTAATGATGGACAACATCGAAGAGCAGCTATCGAAGAGGCGATAAAGCTTTCGCCAGAATTAGGACATGAAACGATTTCGGTTGTGTTCTATCATGATCAAGGTTTAAGAAATTCCCAACAAATTTTCTCAGATCTTAACCGCCATGCAGTTAATACAACTTCATCTATCGGTATTTTATATGATCATAGGGATAAGTTAGCATTAGTTACAAAAGAAATTGTCGAGGAAAATGAATTACTATCTCGATATACCGACAAAGAAAAAGTCAATTTATCTAAAAACTCACCGAAGATTCTCGCTTTAAATCACATATTTAATACAAACCTTCGATTACTAGGAAAGACAAAGGGTGACTTAATTACAGAAAAAGAAGAACAATTCTTAAAAGAATTTTGGAACATTCTTTGTGATACAATAGTCGAATGGAATTTAGTTTACAAAAAAGAACTAAACCCTCGTGAACTTCGAATGCATTATATTGTCGGGCATGGAGTATTCATTGAATCTGTTGGTTTAGTAGGAAAATATGTTTTTGAAAATCATCCAAAAGATTGGAAAAAATACATTTCTCTTTTAGCAGATATCGACTACAGTCGTTCTAATTCTTCCGATTGGTTAGGACGAGCTTTCAATACAAATGGTCGCATACAAAAGACAAAAGAAACAGTCACTTTAACCGCAAACAAACTAAAAGAAAAATTAGGTCTTCCTTTGACAGAAGGAGAACAAAAGATAGAAGAGAAATTCCAGTTAGGAGCATGATAATGTTAAATAATCTCATTACTGATTTAATAAATAATAAAAATGACTTTGTCTCTGAAGCAAAAGAGCATATAAAAAAAGTTTATCGTGCTGACGACCGCCCTTGGGTCGTTGGTTATAGTGGTGGAAAAGATTCCACAGTTGTCGTTCAGCTTGTTTTTGAAGCTTTAAGTGAATTACCTACAGAGCAATTACACAAGAAAGTATATGTAATCTCATCAGATACACTTGTAGAAACACCGCTAATTATTCAATCTATCAATGTTACTTTACATCGAATTCAAGAAGAAGCTTTAAAACGTGATCTTCCTATTGAAACGCATAAAGTAAAACCAAAATACGAACAATCTTTTTGGGCTAATATTATCGGAAAAGGCTATCCATCACCAAACCAACAATTTCGCTGGTGTACAGATCGCTTAAAAATTGAACCAGCAAATGCGTTTGTAATGGACAAAGTTTCTACGTTCGGTGAAGTAATCATGGTCCTTGGTGTTCGGGAGAATGAAAGTGCTACTCGTGATAACGTTCTTAAATCCCATACCGTTGAAGGTAAAGATTTAATGCGCCATTCCACGTTAACAAATGCATATGTTTTTGCACCGATTAGACAGTTTAGTTTAAATAACGTTTGGGACTACTTACTGGAAAATCCATCTCCTTGGGGCAACGATAACCATGAATTAAATAAGCTTTATCAAGATTCAAGTAGTGGTGAATGCCCTCTTGTTGTAGATAAAACCATTAAAGAAAGTGCTGGTTCATGTGGAAACAGTCGCTTCGGTTGTTGGGTATGTACAGTAGTAAATGAAGATAAAGCATTAAACGGCTTCATTCTTAGTGGATCAGATTGGATGAAACCTTTATTAGAATTCAGAAATTGGTTAGCTGGGATTCGGGATGTTAGAACATTTCGTATGAAATACCGTAAAGGTGGTCAAATTTACTTTAACCCGCTAAAAACTGAAGTAAAAGATGATATTGAATATGTAATCATTCCAAAAAAATCTAGTCGTCCAAAACAAATGATTAAATTAGAAGAATTTACAATTTTAGAAAGGGATGAACTAAAGTCTTATTTAGCAATAAACAATATTGATTTAAGTTCTCCTGAGGATCCAAAAATTTTAGTAAAGCTTGATAATAATCAAATCGGACAACTTGGTTTAGGTCCCTTTACACTGAACGCGCGAAAAGAGATTTTACGCAGACTTCTTATTGTCCAAAGAGATTTACAACATCCTGAAGAAGAGGATTTTGAATTAATTAAAGAAGAAGAATTACGTGTTATTCGTCGTTACTGGTTAGAAAATGGCGATTGGGAAGATTCTTTACCTAGCATTTTTAAAGAGGTAATGGGATATGACCTAAACTGGGAGTATGATGATCGTCCATTATTTGATAATGAACAAATTACAGATTTAGAATCATTATGTAGCAAACACAACGTAGACTTTAAAGCATTAAAAAAACTTATATCACTTGAAAAAGATTTTTCAGGTTATAAAGTTCGTCGTGGATTAATGAACGAAATTGAAAAAGTACTAAAGCAAGACTACTTACATTTGTAGGGTGAGGTTAAATTTATGTTAATTGAACAACTAGAATTAGAAAACATAGGAGCTTATACGGAAAGAAATACCTTCGATCTGTCTATCTCCTCCCCAAAAAAGAAAGTAATTTTAATAGGCGGAGAAAATGGTGCTGGGAAAACAACATTTTTAAATTCCATAAAACTAGGATTATTTGGTTGTTTCGGCTATGGATATAAGACAGAGAATAATGATTACTATAAGCGCGTCCATGGGTATTTAAATGCTTCTGCTCGTAAAGATGAGACAAATCCTTTTAGTATTACAATTACCTTTAGTGAAGTAGAAAATTACAAACGCCATGTTTACACATTCAAAAGATCTTGGAACATTTTAAACAGCGCTATAAAAGAAAAATTCACTGTAAAAAAAGATGGTCATTATTTAAATGATGCTGAAAAAGATATTTTCGAATCAAGACTACGAGAGAATTTCCCGCCTAAATTATTTGATCTATGCTTATTTGATGGCGAAGAAATTTCAAAAATAATAAATGAAAATAAATTATCCTCTTATTTAAAAGAATTATCTACTGTTATATTCAACTTAGATTTATTCCGGAATTTAGAAGGTGATTTGACCAACTATTTACAACAAGAAATTGATCAAGAACATCTTTCTTCTATAGAAAGTGAAATCCTTACCCTTCAGCGTCAAGAGAAAGAACAGTCTTTAAAGATTGAAGATCTTGAAGACACAATTAAAACAGCGCAGCAGCAAATAGAAGAATCAAAAGAATCTTATTCTTTATTGAAAAAGGATTTTGAAACACATGGTGGTTTAATTAAAGAAGAACGTGAAACGTTAAATAGACAAGTATTAGAAATTGAAGCACATCGAAAAGCTAATTCTGAAAAAGTTCGAGAATTTATTCAAACGCTTTTACCTTTCTATCTAAACAAAAACTTATTACTATCTACTAAAAATCAATTACAAAATGAAGAAAAACTATCATTAGCAAACCAATTAACTTCAGAGTTAACTGAAGAGCGCGCTCTTGAATTAGCTAAAAGTTTACCTGGAGTCTCAACTCCTAATGATTTAGCAGCTGAATTGAGAAAACAAATTTTCAATATTATTAAGCCTAATGATACAGATGTTGAGTATATCCATAGAGTTTCACCAACACAACGCACACAATTCGAAGTAGCGGCACAACAAGTTGAAAGAGAATCTCATGACACATATATGCAATTACTTCAAGAAAATAGAGAAAACTTACTTCAAGCACAAGAACTAAGAAAGAAAATTTCTACTAATGATTCTACAAATGAGTTTGCACAAATGTTAGAAACTATGACTCAAACACAAGAAAAAATCTTTAAGTTAGAAAAAGAAGTAGAAGAAAACTTAAGTATTTTAGAAACTAGACAAGAGACTTTAGAAGCATTAAAAAATACAATCAACTCAAAACAGAATATTGTACAACAAAGTAACAAAACGAGAAATACATTCTTAATTGCCCAAAGCATTATGAAATTAAGTACAGAGTTTCAAATGTTACAACATCAAAAGAAATTACAACAAGTACAAATCGAAGCTACAAAAATGTTGAATAAATTAATGCGTAAACACCAATATATTTCTTCTTTACGCATTGATTCTAGCACGTTTGAAGTAACTTTATATGATAATAATCGTGACCATGTAGCAAAAGAAACATTATCAGCAGGTGAGAAAGAAATTCTCTTACTATCATTAATTTGGGCAATGTTCAAATGTTCTGGTCGTCGTGTTCCATTCATATTCGATACACTTTTAGGCCGCCTTGATCAAACACATAAACATAATATTTTAGTAGATTTCATCCCTGCATGTGGTGAGCAAGTCTTAATCTTGTCAACTAACTCTGAAGTTGATGAAAAACACTATAATTTACTGAAAAACTTTGTATCCCATGGATACTTATTAGAATTTGATACAGAACTACGAAAAGTGAATGTTACAGATCAATATTTCAACTTTAATAAGGAGCAAGCAAAATGAACTACCGTTTAAAGATTTCTAAAAGAGTATCAGATAAACTAAAAGAATTACAAGCTCCTACTAATTTAACACCAAATATTTTAGCTCGTTTAGCAGTTGGATTATCTTTAACTGATCCAACTTTTCCTGAGGTTTTAACAGATAAAGAAGCCGGTGGATTAGAAATCAATCGCCACACATTAACTGGAGAATATGATTTTATTTATAAATGCTTAATCACTCAGCATGCGGGACGTGAAGTATCTGATAATGAATACTTTCCTACCCTATTCAACGCTCACTTAGAACGCGGAATTAACTTATTAGACAGCGAATATAAACATGCTGGAAACAACGAGAAATTCACAATGAACTTGCTAAAATACGGTAAGGAGTGATCTCTATGCTTTATCTTGATAATAGTGCAACAACACAATTATTACCTGAAGTTAAAGAAGTAATGTTGCCATATTTACTTGAAGAATTCGGAAATCCTTCAAGTAAATATTACGGATTAGCCCAAAATGCTAAAGACGCTGTTGAAACAGCAAGAAAACATGTAGCTCAATTATTAGGCTGTGAAACTGATGAAGTAATCTTTACTAGTGGTGCTACAGAAAGTAACAACTTTATTTTGAAAGGCATCGCTCATTATCATAAAGATAAAGGCAATCACATTATTACTTCTAAAGTAGAACATCCTTCTATCATAGAAACTTGTAAATTTTTAGAAGCGAATGGCTATACGGTCACATATCTTGATGTAGATCAATATGGCAGAATCAATTTGGAAGAACTAACTAAAGCTATCCAACAAGAAAAAACTCTTCTCGTTTCAATTATGTGGGGCAACAACGAACTTGGTTCTCTAAACCAAATCAACGAGATCGCAAGAATCTGCAAAGAGAATGAAGTGTTCTTCCATACAGATGCTACACAAGTAGTTGGAAAAATACAATTCTCTCTTTCAGATATAGACGGTATAAACTTTTTATCCTGCTCTTCTCATAAGTTTCATGGTCCAAAAGGTATTGGGGTAACCATAATAGGTAAAGATAATTTAGGATTACCAATCCAAATCACTCCTCTACTTCACGGTGGCGGACAAGAACGTGATATACGCAGTGGCACACTACCCGTCCATAATATTGTTGGAATGGGAAAAGCTGCAGAAATCGCATATCTTAATTTGGAACAAAACATTTATAAATTAGAGCAACTAGAGAACAAATTAGCTGATATTCTAAAAACCAAATTTCAAAATCATATTGAGTTTAACAATGATATTCAAGATAAAATACCTGGAATATTAAGTGTTATATTTAAAGGTGTAAACAACGAAACGCTTGTGAGGACTCTTGCTCCAGTAGCTGCCGTTTCTACTGGATCGGCTTGTAGCTCAAGTAAACCAAGTCATGTATTACAAGCTATCGGATTATCTATGGATGATTTACGTTCTACTATTAGGTTCTCCCTTTCTTCTACTACTAGTTTAGAAGAGTTGGATGTTTTTAATAATCTATAAAGAAAACAGAAAGGGATATGCCTTTCTGTTTTCTTTATTTCCTTACTAACTACTAATCTAGTAATTTTATATCTACGTTAATAGCTCCTCCCTACTTAAAATCACAACTTTCTCTATTTTTAAACACCCATTAAAATATGGTAATATTATATATAAGATATTCCTATACTTCATGCTCATATTAAAGGTGGTAAAAATGAATAAATTAAAAGAACAAGAGCTAGAATTACTAGCAAAAATTTGTAAAGAAAATGAACTATCAACAAAACTAGCATATGACTTATTACGTTCTGCTGAAAAATTTTCATATGAAAACACGAGTGAAAATCATAGAAAAAAAGATTACCTAGATTTAATTGATTTTTATGCCAAATAAAGTAAAGGTGACTACATAATGTTATTTAAAAAACTTATTTTTGATAATTACAAAACGTATTATGGGCATCAAGAAGTTGACTTCTATATCCCAAAAGAGGTACGTGAAGAAGGCGAAAAAAATATTATCTTGTTAGGCGGCCTAAATGGAGCTGGAAAGACTACAATTTTAAAAGCAATTTTATATGTTTTATTCGGAAAAAGAGGATTCTCACCTGCTGAGCATAAACGTGTATTTTCTAATGTTATTAACAATACCTTCTTTGACGAAGGTGGGAGAGATTGTTCTGTAACTCTTGCTATTGAAACGGATAAAAATGAAGAATGGACTCTTAAAGTTAAATGGGGCTTTGATCACAACAAAAGGTTAATTAGTGAAAACCGTGATTTAACTGTGAAAAAGCCTGGTGCAATGATTGGTAAAACTGTACGTATTGATAATATAGATACATTTAATCGCTTTATGGATAAAATGATTCCATATCACGCTGCACCATTTTTCATTTTTGATGGCGAAGAAATTAAAGACATCATTTTACGACAAAATAGTGAGGAAATGAAAGAAGCTATTCACAAAATTACTGGGATGGAAACCTATAAATTATTACTATCTGACCTCTCTTCTATTAAGACTGGCATAGAGAAGAATTTAGCCAAAGCGGTTGACCAAAATAAACTAAAAAGTTTAGATGCCAATTTAAAAGAATACGAAGAGCAAATCCAACATCTAGAAAAACGAAAAGAACTTATATCTTCTGAACGAAAGAAATTCGACGATCTAATCAATGAAGTGAAAAATGAACGTAATGAAAAAATTACAACTAACTCCAAATCAAGAGAGGTTATTGTAAAAAAACAATCTGGTCTAGCAACTGAGTTACGTCTAGCTAAAGAGCAATTTGAAAACTATTTCAACAATAACGCTATAAACATCATTCTAAAAGAAAAAACTAAAGTACTACAGAACAGATTAAAATTAGAGTATGATATTCGTCAAAAGAAAATGATACAAGACGCTTCTTTAATGCCTTATGAAAAATTTATGGATGAATTATTAAACCAACCATTCACTCCTCCCCTTTCAAATGAGCAATTAAATCAACTCAAGGAAATCGGAAGAGAAATTTGGGTTAAAGAAAATGATATCGAAAAAGATATATCCGAAGATCACGTAGATATTCACGATATTTCAAATAAAGACTATAACTACCTTGTAAATCTCCCTGCTAGAAATAATAGTTATGTTATAGATTTAATAAATAAAATTGAGAAGCTGAATCTTGAATTAGAGGCATTAGAAATTGAAATTAGAAATGCACCTGAAACGATTGATATTAGCGCAGAAAATGAACGTATTGATATCCTAACTAAAAAATTAGGAGAACTTAACTTAAAATATAAATCAATTATTGCAAAGTTAAATAAAATTAAAGAACAAAGAACAGCCGTTGTAAACCAGCTAACCCGTCTTTCTGATCAATGTGCAGATTATGATGCTCTAAATAAACGATTAATTTATGTCAAAAAGTTGATTCATACTATGAATTCATATGTACATGAAATGACAAAGTTAAAAGCAAGCTTTATTCGCGAAGAATTTTCTTCAATGTTAAGTCGATTATTCCGTAAACAAGATGAATTTGGAAAAATTGAATTCGATATTTCAACGTATACTGTTAGATTATACAACGATCGTAATCAAGAAATTAGTATTCAAGACCGATCTGCTGGTGAAATGCAAATGATTTCCTCGTCACTAATTTGGGCCCTAACAAAAGCCTCTGATTTAGCCCTTCCTATGGTAATCGATACACCACTAGGACGCTTAGACAGTTATCATCGAAATCATTTAATTAACTATTACTATAAAGAGCTTAGTGAACAAGTAATTATCTTATCCACAGATACAGAAATTACCCAAGACTATATTAATTTCATGCAAGAGCATTCATATAAGCAATACATGCTTGATTATGACCAATCAAAGAAATATACAGTTATCCGCGATGGATATTTTGATTTTATAAAGGTGTGATATTATGGCAAATAGAAGAATGAACCTCTCAGGAACAGGTAAAGAAACCCTTGACCTACTCTGTGAAGTACTTGAGATTGATCGACCACAGGGGATAAAAATTGCGTTAGCAAAAGGTATTGCTAACGATACAGGAAAAATAAATGATGACTTTAAAGATGGAAAAAACAAATGGACAATCCCAGATAATATTATTAAAGATAAAGAGTTTTTACTCTTTAAACATTTAATTATTAACGAAATGCAAGTTGCTTTAAATGAAGATGAAATCACACAAAGCATACTTTTGTATATAGAATATGGGCTAAAGATCATCAAACAAGAAGTAGACAATTTATCTTCATTAGAAGATTATCGTATTATTGTATTAAACTAAAAGCAAAAGGAACCACCAAAGTGGTTCCTTTTTATATTCTCTCAGATAAAGATATAATATCAACCACCGTTACAGTTGGTTGAGACAATTCACCATTTACTTGTAACACAGGTCCATGTACAATGCATTGACCTTTTTTCAATGTTGAAAGTCTATTCTCCCATTCTTTTTTCTCTGAAGAATCGTTAGATAGACTAGTAGCAATTGTAGAAATCTCTTGTTCTGGCGGCGCAAAATAAACCTTCTGTGAAGCATTTTGTAGCCTTGCTAATTCATCAGTAGCCAATTGAGATTTTAAAAATTGAGTTGCATACCATGCAGACCATCCAAATTTACGTCCTTCTTGTAAAATTCGTGCAGAAGGTGATTTTTCCGTATGATCAAGATTTTGTGCTTCATCCATTATGACAGGCATTGGATTATTTTTATTTCCAAACCTTACGGAATAATTCCAAAGATCCCATAAAACAAATTCTGTAATTATTAATTGAACGTCTCGAGGATACCCAGTCAACTGAATAATAAAAATCTCACCATTACTATCTACAACATCTTTCCAATTTATTGTATTTTCATGGCTAAATGGATTACGATCAATAAGCGGTCTTATTTGAGATAAAGCCGTCTTAGCATAGCTAGAACCATCTTCTTCTAAACATTCTCTAAGCTTTATTAGGCTCATATCTTCTCCATACTTATCCAATCCATTAAGAGTACCTTCATAAATCGCATTTAATTGTTGCACACCTAATGTGCTATATACAGCAGCAAATACACTCTTAATTCTTTCAGCAACATCCGTATTAGATTCCGGAAGCGTAATGCCTCCAATATCCCTTTCATTCTTTTGAAACGGATTAATTGGAAGCTGCTCACTATATACAATCTTTTGTTTTAACTTTGTACCCATTGCTTGTACAAATTCATCTTCTAATTGGTTTGGTAAAAATCCTTCTGTATAGTCAATAACAATACTTGGGATACCTTGCTTCGATTTTTCTAACAATAAGCATTGCATGAAATATGTCTTACCTTGTCCGGATTTACCTGAGATCAACAAATGTCTATTCGCCAATCCTTTATTACCATACTCCCAATAAATCTTTCTATTCGAGTTCTCTGCCTTCCCAATTAGAATTCGAGATTCTTCTAATCCTTGTGGCTCTCTTTCTTTTGTCCCTTCAAGAACTTCTATTGTATTATCGATTTTCTCTTTAGTAACCTCATTAGAATCGATAATTTCAGGCTTTGCTTCCACCTCTATATCAGCCTCTAATTCATTTTTTTCTGAGCGAAATGATGATGCACTTTCTATTTCGCTACAGGCACCTGTATATTTATGAGAAAGTAATTCTTCCTTAATAAAATCGCCTTCTGTTTCTTGAATCCACTTCTTCATATCTTCCATTGGTTGTATAAGACCACTATATCCATCAAACTCTGGAAGGCTTAATAAGGTAATCCCTTCATCCAGTTTGGCACTTCTATGATAAGCGTCTCGCTGGAAGGATAAAATTGCTCCTTCACCAATAGATGATTCTATTCCGTTGGAAATTATAAATTGATCTTTCAACAGTTTTTCAACCACTTTATTATTCAATTCATAATTTTTCTCTTCCCAGAATCTACTTTTCAATATTTTATTAGCATTAGAAATATAAAGTTGAGCAAAGAAATTACGATAGAAACGGCTAGCAAAAGAATTAGTTGTTAATGCATCATTGATTAATTTCTTCGTATGTTTAACTTGTTTTCTCGCCTTTTCTAATACATCGTTTTTATTAGCTCCGATTTTTACTTCGACAGGATAAAAATGCATCATTACATCATTCTCTACTTGTTCCAAACCTATTAACAGTAAATCATCACTATGAACACCTTTTACTCCTAAGTTTTTAGCTGTAAATATGCCATCTGCTTTCTTTAAATTAACAGCACCTGCAACTCTTAAAACTTCTTCTAGAGAAATTGGCACCCATAAAATGTCGCGATGTTCAAAATATGCTAAAGAGAATTTTATAGCAGAAATAATACTTAACTTCTCTCTAGAATAATGGCCCTTACTACCAATAACACGAAGTAACCATTCACCATTAAAAGTATTAAATGCTTTAATAGTACTTTCTACATTTTCTTTTTTACTCTCTACTTGTTTTTCCTTTAAAAATTCTTCAATAACAAAATGATATTGTTGCGATTTGTCCGTTACAGTAATAGCATCATATCTACTTGAAGAGGAATATTGATCACTATAATGAATAACGACTAGATTTTGCTCGTAATCATTAAAGAACTCCAGATCAAAACTTGGGTCTACAAATGTTACCCAATAAGAAGATTTGAAAATTTCTTCTAGAGTTTCTTCATCAGCACTCGTTGTTCTAGAAAAAATCGCTTCACCTTTTCGATACGTATTATTTCCACCATTATGAAGGTTTGCGCATAATTCATTAAAATAATACGTTGTTTGTGTTAAAAGATTCTCTTCCTCTACAGCATATGCTTTAACACCGAAACCACTCTTATAGTTTTCATTACTCTTCATTGAAGGTACTGTAGTGTATAACCCATCAATTGCTAAACCTGATAACATTTCATCCATAGATTGTAATGCATATCGCTCTTGCGCTTGCATTTTATAGAAAGAAATATGAGCATACTTATATTCTTCGCCCATTTCTTTTTTATAATAAAATAGCTTTTCACGAATAAATCGCAATATATCCTGGGGTTCATGCTGCTGTTTTGCGCCTAAATTAATATTAAATTTTGTTTGAAACTCCTCTACCGATTCTATTCTTGAGAAATTATCAAATGCACTGTCCTGGCCTTCTTCTTTATAAAGTGTAACTTCAACAGCTTTTAAACCTTCAGGCCCTTTTGATCTAATTCTTTCAAGCATCCAATTTACGATACCTCTAAAGGTTTCATGATCGTTTTCAATATTGATTAAATTAATTTGCAACGGTGCCTTAGAGTACTCACTAAATAAATAACCAAAGTGTCCTTCAAACTGCTGAATTTTATCCTCAATTACTTTTGCTAAATATTGATTAGCATCCGATACTGAAACTTGATTAACTGGTTTAAAGTCCATCCACTCTAATGCCATATTCTGATTATCTGGTCTATACAATTGATCTCGCTCATTATAAATATATGGAACTAGTCCATCTGGTTTTAATCGCTGTAAAATACTATTATCTACTTCTTCATTTAAAAGTAAATTATTCAATTTTAATTGGAAAGCGACCATAACTGGATGGAATGGTGTAAATTTAATTACATTATTCCCCATAACTGTTCCTAACTTAAACAAATCTCGTCCACGTTTGCCGGCCTCATGCCCTTCTTCAAAACTTTTAATCTCTTGTATAAAAGCATTCAAATATTCTTCTGCTCTTTTAACTAACTCTTCACTGTAATAACATAAGCTTGGTATACCTTTTTTAATTTTAAAGTAAGTTAAAAATCTACTATAAGCTTCTCTTAATTCATCGCTAATGGACACCTCTTCAGGGACCAATGCATCGGACTCTACTACGGCACATCTAAGTCCATTTTCAATCCATTGGTACTCCCACTCGAATAAGTTTTTATATTCCGGGCTTAAATAGAATTCTCTATTTCCAAAACGCAATCGATTATTTATCCATTCAAAATCTCTTTGCTGCTCACGCTTTAATTTCCAAATTCGCGCGCCATTAATGGGGGTAGATTCCGGTAACTCATTTTTCAATATAAATGGAATGATTGTTCCACTCTCCGTCAAGCGAATGTTAACTCGCATCTCTTCTTCATCATTATATGCTTCTGGTTGAGGGAGAATAGTAAGTTCATCATCTACGCTACAATCAATAGTTGCATTTTCCTCATAGACTTCCATTGATTTTTTGTTATAGCCTTGTCCAAATGAAAGCTCATTATCTTCATGCTGAAGTTCAATCAGGCACTTATTAGGAGCTATCAAATATGTTGTTTTAAAAGCATCTAATACATATGGGTCAATTGGTAGTACCACAATAAATAGTTCTACACCTAAAGTTGATTTATCATCATGCTTATAAGACAACCTAACAAATGTAGGTTGATTACTCTCTGTTTTTATAACCGCACTAAGGTTTATTTTCCCTACCGATACTTCTACATTTTTCTTAAACTTCGGAGGTACTTTTACGTATTTATTCGATAAACTTTTAACATTTCCACCTTGAATTGAAAATGCCACATTTAAATATACTTCTTCCTTACCTTCTGGATTAAATATAACTAAGTGTCTTTTTCTTTCTCCTGCTGCGGTTTCCTTTTGAGGTTTATCCCAAAAGTGCAACCCTTCTTTAACTGTCAACTCTTTTAAATTGATTGATGCCTTTTTATGAAGATCTAAATAATCTTGATGGAATCGATTAACATCAGCAAAGTTAATTTCTTGCCAATCTTCACGTTTTAATTTACTAGCTCCCTCAGGGGTGAACTTTTTTTCTAATTCTTCTGCGCCTAAACCAAAGTCATGAATTTTCCTAACAAATTCATATAATTCTCTATTCGCACTTAAACGTTCTTTTTGTTTATTCCCTTTAAAAGTAGCTAATTCTTCGTCTTTAAAAACTGCAAATTTTTGATAGTCTTTATCTTCTATCGTACCCTTTGCAAGAGTAGAAAAAATTTCTTCAAACTCAAAAAAAGTAACTTGTTGATGTGCCTGTTCTTGCTTAATCATCTCCATGTTTTCTATAAGGATAATTTGTGCAGTTTTATCCAACATACTGCTTTCAATTTCTTGTCTTAATCCCTTTACTATAGAATTAGGATGCAACGGCATTCCATCCTTTTGAAGGTCACTACTTCCACCTTGAATTGAATCCAACTGCTCTGAAACTATACTCAATAAAGCTGTATCTTTCCATACACCTTTTTGTTCACCGACTTGATTTCGTAAAGTAACTAAGAAATCTGGTTTAACATTTTCATTTGTATAGGCAATAACAAGTTGAACATTTTGTATTTCAACTGAAAATGTTTTATACGGTTCACCTAATTCATGTTTATATACAAATTGTTTAACATTTTTCTGCTCTTGGAATGCTTCTACTAAATTCTCTACATCCTCTACTTTATCTAGCTGTAAATAAAATCTATCACCGGCTTTTATTGAACGATTTTTAAAATCCCCCAATAACAACTCACATATATAATTATAAAATTCGTTTGACATACTGTGCATCACCACTATCACTTTTTTTATCTAGAATATTATGAGAATCAAATAGCTCGATAATCATCTTTTTCGAATGACGATCAAAAGCTACTCCCCTTTTTGAAAATTCCTCAAACAAACGATTTAACGGCATTCTCTCTTCTTTTACACATACAGCTGTTAAGAGTAACAGCATTTCATGACTCATATTAAAAACAGCCCCTATGCTGCCTCGATTTTTCAGAAAAACATCTGCCCCTAAATCTTCAATGTTCTCTCCAAACTTTTTACATGCATCTGTATTCATTCCCTCTTTTAGACAACTAAACAATGTTTTAAAAACCTCAGATATATCTTCTGGTGCATCTTTAGGTGTTACTCGCTTTGCCCAAAGCTCACTATATTTATTAATCCATTGTTTACTATCTGTTAAAAATTGCTCTGAAACATCCAATCCTTTTTCATTTATTAAATCTTTTAAGTATCTATAATTCATAAATTGAAAACTTTGCTTTTCATCCGCTTCTTCATCTTGAAGCTCGTTATAACTTAATTGAGACATCGTGTGTATATGCACAAATAAATTTGGTGCTTTATCTTTTATTCTTCTAAATCCTTCTAGGTCATCCGCAGCTTTTCTTCTCTTACTAATAGATTCCCATTCTAAAGCGAAATATAAAGGATTAGAATGCGTATAATCCGCTTCATCAAATTGTTCAAACTTCACAACTAATTGACAAACATACATAAAGCTATAAAAATGCGTAAGTAATGGGAAAGATTTCAAGAAGTAATCTTTATATTGACTCAAAAATAGCAAGTCTTCCTGGTAGAAATTCGCTAAAAATCCCATTAAAGGTTGATATTGTTTGACCGGATCTTTAGCTGGAATATCTAATTTATTTAATATGAGTTCTGTTAATATATCTTCACTTTCCTTATTCTTAAATATAGAACTAATACTTACTTCATCATGAACTAGCGCATCTTTTATAAATTGCCCATATTTCGGTAAATCTTTCTTCTCTTTAGGTGTAGCCATATAGTTAAATAAATATGGATGGATAGGTTTAATTTTATTATCTTGACCAAATAAATATTGATTTAAAAATCGGTCTAAATCATATTCCGCTTCCTGCGTATACTCAATTTCTTCCATAATTTGATCTACAAAAGGGTTTCTAGAGGAAAACAATTCCTCTTCTTCACTACTCTTCTTATCAACTAGGCGTAAACCACAAACATTTCGGACGTACTCACCTAAAACTTCATTAAAATTTCCACGTATTGATTTCGTTCTTTTTGTAACAAATGGTAAAATATCTACAACTTTACCAACATCATGTTTGTTATTCCCCAATAACTGTTCTAATTTATCTATTTTTAATAGTGTATCCATTAATCACTACTCCCTTTCAAACACAAACGCACCAAAATCATCTCGATTTAATTTATAGAAACGAGAATCATTAGGAAAATGTATCAATAACTCATTCTCTTTCTCTCCAAATTTCATGATTTTCTCTACAAACTCTGTAAATTTAATTGCATCTTCTTCATCTTTTTTATTTGGACAATATCCCTGACAAACTTTTACTAATAAATTGTATAGTTGATAATCAATATCCAATTCAATAATATTTTTTATATCTCCATCATGATACGCTAACACAAGCGATGATTTAAACGAGTCTAGTACATCATTTTGATTAAATTTCAAATGATCGATTGATGGCTTTAAATTAAGTTGTTGAGCTAATCTATACTTATCACTTGGCTTGTTAAGATAAATATATCCTTTTTTCGGACTTCCCTTCCATTTAAATAACGCCTCTTTTATTTCTTCATAAAAGACTTTAATTTCTTTTTTATTACCCGAATTGAAATCAAACAATTTGTTTACATATTTATGATACGTCTCATCCTCAATCTTTTGAGAGAAGTCTTCATTCGTTAAATATGTAATTCGAATAACAGCTTCTGAGAAACCAATGAATGATGGGCCATCTACTTTCTCTTCACTAATAAAAGGATTTAACCACCCTCTACCTTGATCAGATGTTACACAATGATTTAATATAGTATCCCATTCATTTAAAGTACTTAAATCAATAATAATTTGATCGATGTGTGAGGATCTTCTATGAACTGGGTCTAATTCATGTAAAGTCTTTAGGATAGGAGAACGCTCTTTACGTTTAAACATAAGATTAGGAACCGCTTGCTCTAACACTTCAAATTCTGAGAGAACTTCAATTACTTCTAATTTATCTGGAATAATAATGTCAGCTACAAAATTTAAAAATGCACGAGCAGATATAACTAATTTATATTTCACTAACGTTTGAATAATTAAATTAACAATTTGTTTTTGCACGTAAGGTTCCTGGATAAATTTATAATTCTCATGAACCATCGTTCGAATATTGTTTTTTGTATCCTCTTGATAAGCCAAATAAAAAGGATTCCCCTCTTCTTTATTAAATATTTTATTTAATAAAGTTAAAAAGAAAGTTGATTGTGGCCCTTTTTCTGTTAGTTCATACGAGTGATAGTCACCGAAACTAATTAGATCAAAATGATCTTCACTATAACAAGTAGTGATGCTTGAAGAAAATAGACCACTGCCGTCAACAAATTTATTTAAAGCTTCGTATGTATATTCTTCATGGTTTAACGTTATAAAGTTGTGAAGAACTCCCATATTGATTGCTAAAATAACTTTTTTATTTGATTGTCCAATTGATTGATCAGAGAAATCTTGAAGTATTTCTTCTAAAGTCTCCATCGCATTTTTGTTAGGAGAAAAACTTTCTGTAGCATCATTAAAAATTTGATACCCCTCTAATAATTCTGGTTTATTCTCTTTTAAATACGCTAATAAATGGGATTTACCATCTCCAACACTACCACAAAGGAGAATTAAGCTAGAGGAATTAAGTTCCTTATTTTTCACCAAAATACGCTCTAAGTCAGTTTGAATCTTTCTCTCTACATGCATATATTTTTTAAATTGGCTAAATGCATTTGCGTTTTCAATAGCCTCTTGTGATGAATCTTGTAACCTTTTTAGCTCTCTTAATAAATAACTTTCTCCCTCAGGAAGGTCTTTACAAAGGATGCTCTCTTCTGCTAAGTCTTCAATAATAGTTTCTTCTTTTTTTACCTCATCCTTATTAGTAATACCTATTAATTGCATGACTTGCGCTTTCACCATTTCTTGTATATCTGCTTCATTGCTTTGTGCTGGTCTTGGATGCTCATATGCAGGTATTTTTAATTGTTCAGGTGAATATACTTCATATAACCAAACAGCAATATTATGCATGACCTTATGCAATTTAAAAGCTGCACTAATATCATTAAACGAGCCATCATGCGCTGCTTTATTCCCCGTAAAACGAACTGTATCAAAGTCCTTCTGTACCTCCGCTGTTATATAACCTTCTTTTGCAAGATAAGAAATTTTATCATAAAGTGATGAAATATATGGCACCTTTATATCTTCTTGAGCGAATACCTCATTCAATATAGCCTCAGCAAATAACCTAGCCTTCACAATCGCACTTGCCGGGTCTTCATATATTAACTCTTCCATTTTTTTCGCATTAACCGCTGCAACTTGATTAATATGCTCTATAAAACTTAAAAAATATTTTTCTTCAGACATATTTACTATCCCTCACGCCATCTCATTAGTATTTTAATAATATTTTATCATATTCTTTTATAATTAATTAATAATCGTATGTGAATTACATAAAATATCCAAATATACAATCATACTCCCAATTACTATCTATATTTTATAAAATATTTGTAAAATTATATATAAATCTTAATACATATTTATAGTAACACTAAAACCGGTACTTATAACGTCACTTTCAATTTTAATTCGTATATCCTATCCATTCATTTAAAATGAACCATACATCTCCAACAACTTCCTACCCTCCTCAACAACCTCTTCCCTCAATCCCTTAGGCTCCAACACCCTAACCGAAGCACCCATCCCCAAAATCCACTTCTTAATCGATTCTTTCCCGCTCATCGTCGCCCGGAAAAGAATGCTGCCGTCCTCATTATGTGCTATCTTTTGATTCTCTCCCCAAATGGATTCTGGTACGGATACGGCGAACGGTGGATAGATGAGTAACTCTACTTCTAATGGCTCTTTCATGATGCCGAACTTCGGAAACTCTTCTCGGATATCGAATTTGTCGGGTATTTTATATGTATCATACAAAGTTTTAATATCTTTCATTCGAGATAGTTTAAACATACGTTTTTCTTTTTTATCATTACACAGTGCTAAGCAGTAAAAGAATTCGTTGTAGTGCACAAAACCGTACGGGTCGATAATTCGTTCTGATCTTTCACCAGATAGTTTCTCATACTGGATTTTTACTTTGCTTCTTATAAATAGCGCTTCTTGTAATTGTACATATTTTTGATTTTCATTCGAAAATACATAATTCGGCTTCGATTTTTGCACAAAATATATGTGGCGGTCTTTATTCGTTTCTACTTTCCGAACAGCATTCAATTTATCTAATGCTACTTGTGCGTCCCGTGAATACATGTCATTACCTTTTGAAACTAGTTTTTTTATAGAGAATGTTAACGCATCTAGCTCTTGTTGAGACATATTTTTAATAGGAAATAACGATGTATTCGAAAGAGAATAACCACCGTACCTGCCTTTTGTTGTCTCTATTTTTATACCTGCCATTTCAATATCATCACGATAAATACGGACCATCCGCTCTTTCACTTCTAACAACTCTGCCAACTCACTAATCCTCATTTTCCCTCTCGCATGTAGGAGTTCAATCATGTATAGGCAGTTACTTAATTTACTCATATAATTCCTCGTTTCTATTCATCCATCCTCATTCAAGTATAAAAGAATAGAATCATCTTTCAAGTTGTTTCTATATGCTTCCAAATCATCAATATATCACTCCAAAACGTTCAGTAGCACATCCATAACATACACCATCTCTATCAAGATGTTCCGGCAAAGTCTTTGTATTACAAAACTGACACTGCTGATATCTCCTTTTTCTAAAATCAGCCACCATACTATTACTCTCTTTCATTTCCACCGCTTTCTCATTGTCACTTAATTCTTCTAGATGTTCCCATAATAATATATGATGCGTAAACCGTGTCATATCTGGTGCGACTGGATAACTCCATACTAATCTATGAAACCCTATTTCTAATTCCATTTCTCCTGCACGAATAAACATGTTCGGATCAAAATCCAGCCCTCGAACTGCGAATTCGAAATCTAATTCTTTCAACTTAAAAAGCTCCAATTGTTTTAAAATAAATTGTTGTATCTCTGTTTTTGCTAATTTCATTAACGACTAATCTCCTTTATTACATTAAAACAAATGCCAAGTACATTCCTCTGCACTTGGCATTGCTTTTAAATATGAACTTCCTCTTTAGCAATGTCTGTTAACATCTGAATAATATTTTGACAGTCCGTATCATTAAATAACTCGTTCATAGCCTGTATAACACTATCTTCATCTAACCAATTACTTATATTACTTGTATTTGTGTAAATTCTTGTATACGACGCTTCTGGCCTTTTCGCTGCCGCGCTTATTTTTCTCCCTTTACTTTCAATCCTTGTTAATAGCGCCAATCTCTTTTGTGGTTCTAGTGGTCCAATTTCTAGCGTCAGTTTCAATCTATTATCCTTCAAACGTTCAAACCACATAATTGCACAGTTATTTAACCACCAATTCCATTTCGGTGTTCCAAATTGTTCTTCTAGTTTGCGAAACTCCGGCATAATAAATGATGGTAATCGGTGATGAATATTATAAAAACCTTCTTGGAACTTTTGTTCATGGGCGAATAATTGAAAAGCATTTGCTAAAGTATCCGCGTCTGTTTGACTACTCTCTACCGCAACAATTTCAGAAGAAGAATCTTCTTCTCCGTATACAAGCCCTTTTATAGTATCGCCTATAGCCGCCACCACTTGATTAAAATCAGCATTGTTATACATATCATTCATCACACAGAGAATTTCATCTTGATCTGCCCAATCACTTATATTTTCATATCCAGCATAAATTCTTGTATACATGGATCCAGCTTCTTTTGATTTTTCTTTAATGGTAATTCCATTTTCCTCTAACTTGTATAATAACTTTAATCTCTGCTTGTATTCCAATGGCCCAACTTCAACAATAAGCTTCATACGCCCATCTACTTTTCTTTCGAACCAAGTTATAAGAGCATTATTTAGCCACCACTCATGATTTGGAACCCCAACAATCTCATCAAGTTGTTTCCATTCTTCGAAAATGAAAGATGGAATGCGAATGTGTTCATGGTAACAATCTTCTGGTATTTGATTTTTCTCTACAAATTGTAAAAACGCTTCTCTCATGACGCTATTTCCAGCTCCATGTATAAAGTGGAGCGTTTCAGCATACTTCTTATAAATTTTGCGAAGATCTTCTTTTTCTTCAGCACTCAATTTCTTTACAGCGCTTAACAACTCTTTATTCACAAACTTTCCAACTACTTTTCCGTTACCATTTAAGCATAGAAAATCAACAGCGGCCTTATGGCTCTTATAAACTGTTAACGCTAGTTCAATGTCTTCCTCATCACGAACAAGTTCCCCCTCTAATATATCAATATAGTAGGAAAGAAAATCTTTTATCGTACTAGACGTATACTCACTATAAATATCTAATTGCCCTTTTAGTATATTTAATATATCTCCATAATCTAAAGTAAGATACGACTCATGACTCGGCGCACTACCATCTAAACTTAAAAAGATTGGAATGATCGTATACCCTGCATATTTTCCGCTAATAAAATCTATGTAATTTTGTAATTGTCCATCCGATTCAGATGACTTATATTTATTCTCAATAAGAATAGCAACCTTTTGTGCCTCTGATATCGCCAAAATATCAATTCGTTTATTATAATTCGTCTGTACCTCACGGAAAACTTCCAAATCTTGAAGAGACTGCTTATGTAACTTAATAAAATCATATTGACCAATCCGTTCCTCATTCTCTACTTTTACAAACGTTTTAGAAAGTATCTTATTCACAAACATAGAACCTAAATGATGATTCTCCGTTGGATCCAGTAACCAAGCAATCATATTAGAATGCCTAATCTCAAACTTATCCACCTTTAATATTTTAAAAGGATTAAAACGATTAAATTTACTATGTAGCTTCTCAAACTCAATTGAATTATCTAACAATGATAAAATTTCAAAATTATAATCCATTCCCCACACCGCCGTTTATAAATTTGTGAATCAACTCTCCTGAATAATCATTTTAATAAATTGTTATAAGTAAATTATAACTTATAATGTGGCATTATTTATGTCACATATCCTATTTCTTACAAATAAACATGCATTAATCACTAAACTTAACCATTTCCCCATACCAACCATAACTCTCCTCCAAAAACAACCTACTCTCCCCACTATCCTTATAATAAGAATTCCACCCCCGCTCCCTCAAAATCCCCTTCCAACTCTCACTCTCAACCATCCTCTTAATCACACCATCCCAATAAGCAACCTCTTCCTCCGTCATATCTTTCGGACCCATAATCCCTTTCCAGTGCTGGAAGATGACGTTGATGCCTTGTTCTTTCCAGGTTGGGATTTCTGGTAGTCGGTCTAGGCGTTTTGGTGCAGATACGGCTAGTATTTTTATTTTGCCGGCTTTGTATTGTTTTTCGGCTTCTGATAGGGTCATGGTTGCGGCGTTTATTTGTTTGTTCGTTAGGGCGTTTATGGTTTTTTCTTTGTTTTCGTAGACGAAGAATTGTAGTTCGGCTGGGTTTATGCCGAATGCTTTGCTTACTTGTACGAATGATAGATGATCGTCGTTTCCTAGGCCGGGGGCAACACCGATTTTAAAGTTTTGCTTCTCTTGTTTTAGTTGTTCCATGAATTGTTTTGCGTTTTCTATGCTAGAGTCTTTTGAGACGACAACGACTTCCCAATCTGATGCGAGTGTCGCGAGCGGTGTGAAGTCTTTATATGTTAGTTTACTGTGGCCTAGTAGGTTGTTCGTTATGAGTAAGCTTGAGTTAATTGCCAGTACGTGACCGCCTTTTTGTTTCGTATATTTCCATCCGACGTCACCGCTGCCACCTACTTTGTTTGTGACAGTAATTGGTTTTGTGAAGATTTTTTCTTCTGTCAGTGTTTTTTGCATCGCTCGCGCTGTTAAGTCCCATCCTGCTCCTTGAACGTTTGGTGCAACGATTTCTACTTTGTCGATGTTCACTTTATTTGTTTCGGATTTCTCCGAGGAACAACCAGCTATTACTCCTGTCATAATCCATATACATAGTAATAATCGCTTCTTCATAGTCCTCGTCCTATGCGATATTTTCGTTCTGGTCGTCCGATAATGCCGTATGTGTACTCTACTGTGCATTCATTTGTCGCTACCAAGTATTCTAAATATCTTCTTGCGGTTGTTCGGGAGGCACCCATTTGTTCTCCCATTTCTTCTATTGTAATGCCCTCGTCGAATCCTTTTATAATTCCTTTCACTTTTTGCAGTGTTAACGGATCAACACCTGTCGGTAAGTTTTTTATGTCTTGTGTTTGCGAAATGCCGAAGAAGTTATCGATAAGTGCTTGATTCACTTCATTGTTACTATGTAATAATTGCTTCTTTCTTTTATAGTCTTCAATTGTGCGAACGAATTTTTCTAACGTGACCGGTTTTATAAGGTAGTTGCTTACGCCGTTTCGAATTGCCTTTTCTAGCATATGGTTTTCATTTGCCGCAGTAACCATAATGACGTCAACGTTTGGAAAGTCTGCATGAATTTTCGGCAATAAGTCTGTTCCGATTCCGTCTGGTAAGTAATTATCTAATAGAAGTAAATCGATTTCTTCCTTTTGTAGTAGTTCCATCGTTCCTTTCGCGTTCAATGCTTTTCCAACCACTTTTACGTCCTTTATTTTTGATAAAAACTCTTCCTGAATTTGTGCGACGCGGAAATCATCTTCTGCAATTGCAACCTTCAACATATGCCCATCCCCCTGTTTGTTATGTACTTTCTCTCAATGTTTTCGGAAGGTAAATTGTAAAAATCGCTCCCCCATTTTTCTCGTTTTGAATCTCAATTGTTCCCTCTAGTAGATCTACCATTTCTTTCACGTTTGCTAGTCCGTAACCACGATCATTTCCTTTCGTTGAAAACCCTTTTTGAAAAATAGTCGTCATTTTTTCTGCCGGTATTCCTGCTCCACTATCTATTACTTCAAATACAATGTCGTGTCCAATATCCGTAACGAAGAAAGAAACACTCTTCTCCTCTTGCCCACTCACCGCATCAAACGCATTGTCGATTATGTTTCCAAGGATCGTAATAAGGTGCGACACCTTTATATGGTCTGGTAACGGATGAAGCGCACTATCTCCTTCAATATGAAAATCAATTTTCTTCTCAGATGCTGTTCCGATTTTCCCTAATAAAATAGCTTGTACTTTCGCATCATGAATTTGATGGAATAAAATATGGTTTTGGCTTTGATGAATGTTAGATTCTTGCTGAATAAATTCAATCGCTTCCTTGTAATGTCCTAGCTGAAGTAATCCCGATAAGACGAAAAGTTTATTTGTGAATTCATGTGTTTGAGCGCGTAAGTCCTCCGAATACTTTCTTACCTCAGATATTGTATTCACTAAGTTTTGCAGTTCTGTTTTATCTCTAAAACTACATACAACGCCTACCGTACTGTTATTTTCGAGTATCGGCGTCCTATTTAAAATAAACACTTTATCTTGAAACGCGATTTCTTGATCGTTTTCTAGCACTCTTTCCATATTAAATTCTGGTAAAACTTTTGAAATGTGCTGCTGCATATAATCACCATTCACATGTAACATCTCTTCTGCCGACGTGTTCATCATCGTAATAAAACCGTTTTGATCGATAGCGATAATTCCTTCTTTTATAGATAGTAGTATCGCGCTTCGTTCCCTGTATAGCGCTGCGATTTCATTCGGTTCCAAACCGAGTGTATCTTTACGAATACTACGTGCTAAAAGAATGCCACCAACAATGCCGGCTAGTAATACAGCTAAGGAAAAGAGTATAATCTCTTTCGTTCTGCTTAATATGTTAGATTCAATACCTTTGATTAGAAACTCTACTGTCACAACACCTACGACTTGATCGTAGTCTCCGTTATGAACAATAATGGGTGCCTTCGCCATTAAAGCAGGACCAATTTCCCCATTTCCTTCGAGCGTATAATAGCCGCCAAAAGTGAGTGCTTCATAGTTATATGGATTGTTACTCTTTGTACCAATTAACTCCGAATTAGAATGGGAATACATAATCCCAAAGCGATCTTCTATAATGACATAATCTGCGCCAGCTTGCTCACGAACTTGTTCCGCAATGGATTGAATCGTACTTTTATGCTCGTTATTTTGAAAAGCTTCTTTTATAGCTGGCATAAAAGAAAGCGACTTCGCTGTTTGTAGTGCTAACTGCTCCACTTGGCGCTTCGTATCAACGGACTGAATGTACACAAATATTCCTGCTAATAGGAGAACGACAAATAAAATTAACGTAATAATTAAGCTTACTATTTTCGTTTGTAATGTCACTTTGCGTGATTTCTTCATATTTCATATCCTTTGATAAAATATTCAAAACTATCAATCTCCTTTTTCTATTATTATGACAAAACGAATAATGAAGCAACTATTAAAACTCTCCATGTACATAAAGTACAAAAAGAATAAAATTGTCATAATATTGAGATTTCGTCCTACAGACAGTACAATTCAACTATAATGAACACGCTTTCATAATTATTATTTTTATTTATAAGCACGAGGAGGAATGATTATGGCTCAAGCAAAATCTAATCGAGTCGCCGGCAATATTTTCAAAGGTTCCGTCGGTAATTTAATTGAATGGTATGACTGGTACGTTTACTCTGCTTTCGCTGTTTACTTCTCAGCAGAGTTCTTTCCTAAAGGAGATCCAACGAGTCAGTTACTCAACACAGCAGCTATTTTCGCAGTTGGGTTTTTAATGCGCCCTATCGGAAGTTTATTAATGGGACGCTATGCAGATCGGCACGGACGCCGGGCAGCATTAACACTTTCCATTACGGTTATGGCGGGTGGTTCTTTAATTATCGCCTGTACACCTAGTTACGAAAGCATCGGGATTATGGCACCAATTATTTTAGTTCTTGCCCGTTTACTGCAAGGATTATCACTTGGCGGAGAGTACGGAACTTCCGCAACGTATTTATCTGAAATGGCTAGTAGTGGACGCCGTGGCTTTTATTCAAGCTTCCAATATGTGACGCTTGTAGCTGGGCAAATGGTTGCGTTAGGCGTTCAAATTGTTCTTCAGCAATTACTAAGCGAACCAGATATGAAAGCTTGGGGATGGCGCATTCCGTTCATTATTGGGGCGATGGGCGCAGTAGCTGTATTATGGCTTCGCCGCACGATGGATGAATCGGAGCAGTTCGCAAACATAAAATCACAAAAACGCGAAAGCGCAGGAACCGTTCGCGCACTTATGAAACACCCGAAAGCAGTATTAACAGTAGTCGGTCTAACATTAGGTGGTACTGTCGCATTCTATACGTACACAACATATTTACAAAAGTTCATGGTAAACACAGTCGGTCTTCCGAAAGAAGTTGTAAGCTGGATTAACTTTGTCGCACTACTTATTTTCGTCGTACTTCAACCAATTGCAGGGCTACTATCCGACAAAATTGGACGTCGCCCACTATTAATGGCATTCGGTATTCTCGGAACATTACTAACAGCGCCAATCTTCTTCTTCATGGAAAAAACGACAGAACCAATCGTAGCATTTTTACTCATGATGGTCGGTCTTATTATCGTTACTGGTTACACATCGATTAACGCAATTGTAAAAGCAGAACTCTTCCCAACTGAAATTCGCGCACTTGGCGTAGGTTTACCATATGCACTAACCGTTGCGATATTTGGCGGAACAGCAGAGTTCATCGCATTATGGCTAAAGAGTATCGGAATGGAATCACTATTCTACTTCTACGTAGCTGGATGTATCGCGATAAGCTTTATTACGTATTGGCGTATGGCTGAGTCATCGAAGACTTCGCAAATTGAGGCGGAACTTGGTGATGGGGACAATTTAGTTAATAATAAATCTATTTAAAATTATGTATTCTATGTTCTTCGTTTATCTGAACTCGATTTACTTTATCTAAGAAGGCATAATTCATTAATATATAATTTAAAAGCCTTCGGATATTGATTCTATAAACAAAAGATATGGCGATGTTGCAAGAAATCGTTAATCATAATACACCACAAATTACACTTAAATACATTGGTATCAATAAAGAAGAAAAGGATAATGTCCTTGATGCATTCCTTATTTAATCCAAAAATATTAAAATATGAATACTATAAGAATTAACTATCTACTTCCCATCAAAATTATGGTAACCCTATTAAACCTGGGGTTACCCCTTCTACCTTTGCCCATTCAAACGAGCACTCAACTAACATTTGATTCTTACACTTAATTTTTAATAAACCTTCTTCTATCGTATTTATTTCAAAATAATCAATTATATTTTCTGTCCCTAAACCGTTTATTGTTAAATTATGAATAGTAAAGAAAGATATCTCTACATAAATTACATCCCACTTATTCCATCGTTTTGGCTTATTTCCGATATTTTCCTTTTTATCAATTAAATAACTAAAGTAGGACCATCTCTTTTAAGACGCACATCTAATAACTCTAATTCTTCAAACTTTGGTATTTTCCCAAAAATACTAATTAACGCTTGTGGATTTAAAAATTTAAATTGATCAATCATTTTTATACTCCCTATTTTTTATTTCTCTTCTCAAAATAATAATGATCCTCCATACCATCTACCTGTCCTGTTCGTGTATTGTATTCAGGTCTTATATTATTATGCGGTGGCTGATCTCCAATTCCACCGTCTCCAAACTTATGCCCCTCTGAATGATCTTGAATTATTATTTAATGAATACGATTAGTTATATAATTAAAAATAAAATTGTTAAACAAATGTTGAGAAATATCAAATTTCAATTTCCATTATATTCTATTCTTGCTATCATTTAATGTAACTATTCAGAAAAGGAAGGGATTATATGCATGTTCCAGTGAAGGGGAATGAAAAGGTTACAAAGTTACTTAATGACTGGTATCAATTAATGCTACAACAACAACTTTCAAAAGTAACAAACTTAAAACAAGAACTTGATGAATATATTAAAATTTTAAAAACTGAAGAAAACGCAGAACTACAAGACCAAAACCTATTATTATATTACTCTCTATTAGATTTTCTTTTTAAAACACTTACCGATAGATTCAGTATCACTAAAAGTAGTTTTGATAAAATTGATTCTTTTGAAACTCCGACTGATGGTTTCTTGGCTTATTATTATCATTTTTATAAAGCTGTACATTTCATGATACTCACTGACCATAATGAGGCACAAAATCATTATGAAAAAGCTGAATCTCTTTTGAAATATGTTTCCAATGAAATCGAACAGGCTGAATTTCAATCTAAGTTAGCTTTGTTTTACCATAACACCTACGAACCACTTTTAGCTATTCGTTATGCAACTACTTCAAAAGATATCTTCTCTAAACACCAAGGTTATGAAAGTAATGTAGCTTCTTGTGAAAACACAATCGGAATGAGTTGTGTATCTCTAAAACAATTTGAACAAGCCGAGGAACATTTAAATGCTGCCTTAAACTTATTAAACAAGAATAACGAAGAAACATTAATTTCATTAGTCCGCCATAATTTAGGTTGGTTATATTCAAGTCAAAATCTTTCTGAATCAGCTATTCGTCACTTATCAGAAGTAACAGAGAAAATTCCTAATCATTTTAAAGCTATTTTCCTACAAGCTAGAGAATATTCTAAGTTAGGTGAAACAAATATTGCCTCTGACCTGATTGAAAAAGGTTTAAAAATTTGTTTAAACCTAGAGAATGAAGAATACACGCATCACTTTACCATTTTAAAAGCACTAAATAACAATGCTTCTATTGAAGAATTAAAAAGAGTAACTATTGCAGGTATTTCCTATTGCAAAAGAGAAACACTTTGGGATTATGTAGAAGAATATGCAGAACTGTTAGCAACTAGATTACATACTGCGTGTGACTACCAAACATCTAGTAACTATTTCTGTTTAGGTCTTGAAGCAAGAACAAAATTATTAGCTAAAGGGGCGTTAAAGTAATGAAAAAGCTTGGTTTAACGATAATGAGTTTAGCTGCTACAGGTATTATGTCTTTCGGATTAAGTACTATTCCTGAAACACAACAAACAGCAAAGGTAGAGAACGTTAATAAATTACAATCAACACATGGAGAAGGCTGGTCACCTCAAAGACCTGACTTAGCGTATAGTCACGGTAATAGTGGCGGTGCACCTACTTACGATCATGGAAGACCGCCTGCACCACAAGCTTAATTGTTTCGCAAAGAAAGTCATACTACTTGTATGGCTTTTTCTTTATTTTAGTTACTTAACCCCTACATTTTTATCTAATTTGCTTTTGCTGATATAGAAGAGGGAAAAGATATAGAAGCATAAAGTGAAACTTTAATCAACTCTCACCAATCGGGCTTTTACGGGCAGCCCGACGCTACCTAATTTCTTTGCTTTCGCTGAAATTTGAGGTGGGGGGTCTTACTGCCCGGCAAATAGTGGGATAAACACTATTTAATTTGTTCCTTATACTCATGGTTAACAAGTACATACCATTTTCCTGTATCAAATTTTTCTTTATTAATCACGTAAACTTTATTTTGTCTCTTTACCTCCCCTGGTTTTAATTCCTTAGTAATAGTAGAGGTCTCACCTTTTTCAACCTCATAACTACTAGCTGCCCACACATCACTTTGGTAAGCATTATCATTTTCATCCACTAAATCCACTGATGGTAAAACGGCTAATTTCATCGATTCGTTTGTAATGTTTTTCCCTTCTACTTCTAAAACAATAAAGACATGTCCATTTTCAGGTTCTTGGAATCCTATGCTTTCTTTACCAACCTTATCTCTTTCTACAACTCTTTTTACAGTTACATCAAATTTAGGTGTATGAAAATCCTTGTTTACAGCATACTCTTTTTCTTTTACTTTTGATTTCTCTTTTGTTTGTTCTGTATTTTTCTGCTTTGCATTCTCTTTCGTTTTCGCCTCATCAGTTGTTTGCACTTTCTTTTCTTCTTGTTTAGAATTGGTTTCTTTAGATTCTGAAGAAGTTTTGTCGGATGTATTGCCGCAACCAGATAAATTGAATACTAAAGCACCACCTAAAATACATGTAGTAAATTTTTTCAACACCTCTTTTTATCCCCCAATAACACGATATGTAAATTCCCTACTTATCATAGCAAAAAACACGATCTTAAATTGTTGCATCGTGTCGAATAATTAAGAATAATCAATTGTTTTTACATAAAATAAGAAGACCACGAATAGGTAACCTCATAAAATGAGTTAAAAAACTAGTAGCCTATAGAAAATGCCTCTAAAATGATTGTTATATATAATCGAAAATGTAGAATGAAATTAAAGACAAAAAACACATTTAGGAGGTTATCATGACATTTGAGGAATTGAAAAAAACAAACCAACAACCTCATGGGTTGAGTATGATGAAGATGGGGAATTTTTCACCGAAGAAAATATAAGTGCAACAAATAAGGTTCTTGACACTTACATTAACAATTTACAGCAACTAGGAGAGAATCCAACCGAAGCCGAAGTCATGCAATTTGTTAAAGAGGTAGTTATTCAAATAAATGAACTAAATGACGAATATGACTACTTTATCGAAACAATGGAAAGAGAAGATCTCTATGAATTTATCGATGCAGCTGCACGAATAGCTGGCTTAGAATCCGAGGAAGATATAACTGAAGAATGGCGGAAGTGGTAAAAAAGCTGCATACGTTGTATCTAAATTTACTCCTTCATAAAACTTTGTCCCTTATTCTCCAATTGGAAAATAAGGGACAAACAAAGACAATCAAATACTGATATATATTAAAATCTCCACTCATTTCCCATTACTTTAAAATACAGCTTTTCAAATCCCCTAAAATACTTACTGTACATACTTAACATTTCAATATATGTATGAATAACTTCGCTTAAATCAAAATGAACACCGTCTTTAGCTAAGTCATAGCTATCATCTAAACTATATAATTCAAAGTATTCCGCCTTCCGATAGACCCCCCTGTTGACTAAAAGTCTGGCGGTGCATTTAATTGATTCTTCAATCGTCAGTTCATGTTCTTTTAGTTTTTCATGAATGACGGAAAGTGTTAATTTAATAGCGTATTCTTCATCAACCGTGCTACTAAACTCAAATAACTTCCCTTCCATATCATCTATCTTTGCTTTAGACACTAAGGATATCTCAATTAATTCATATGGCGGACTATCACTTGCTTCAATTAGTTTATCACACCATTGAATTACTTCATTTTTTCTCCACAATCCACAGCAAAGCCCTAAGCCATAAATACGAGTTAATTTCCGAACTAAATCCAAATTTTCTCACCTGCATTTTTGTTTAATTTTAACACAATATATGATACATCGCGTTTGAGATGCATACACGCATTATAAACAAAAAGACCACCAAAAGGCAGTCCCTCAAAACTCAATCCTATTCCCACCCCCACTCTCCACCGCCTTCTCATACAAATACTTCGCAACGATAATATCCACTACCGCCAAACCAACCGATTTAAAAACAGTAATCTCTTCATCGTTTTCGCGGCCTGCTTTTTCACCGCTTATAATTTGACCAAGTTCAGCGTGAATGTCGCTTGCTTCAAATAAACCTTCTCGCACTGGAACTTGAAGGTCCCCTGTCTCTTCTAATGCTGCTTCTTTCGATTCTACTACTACTTTGTTTGCGCCCGCAATGGCATGGGATGGTAGTTCTTGCATGTTCGGCCTGAATGAGCCGACGGCGTTTACATGGACGCCTTTTTGTAGTTTTTCTGAGAAGACTGGTGTGGATGCGTTCGTAGTTGTAACGATGATATCTGCTTCGCTTATTGCTTCATTTGCATTTTTGTGAACATAAGCAGGTTTATTGAATCTCTCTTGTATATATTGCGAGAATGCGTATGCTTTTTCTTCTGTTCGATTGTATAACATGACTTTTTCAATATTTCTAACCGCAAATACTGCTTCAGCAATTCCCTTTGCCTGTTCTCCTGTCCCGATGATGCATAAAGTTTTTGCGTTATGACGAGCTAAATGTTTTGTCGCTACTCCTGATAATGCGCCTGTTCGAATCATCGTTAAGTAGGACCCTTCTAAAAGTGCGAGCGGTTCTCCCGTTTGAAAGTCTGATAGCATCACAATCCCGTTTATTGTTTTCCTTCCTATCTTTTTGTTCTCAGGGACTACTGTTACTACTTTTAAGCCAATTGCCTCAAGCCCTTCCGCTACTGAAGGCATAATTAATGCCGTATTTTTCCCTTTCGCAAATGGCAATGAGCCGCGAATTGGCGTGATTGTTCTTTCTGCGGAAAATTCTTTTAAAGCAAGCGCCGCGTATGCAATGACTTCGTTCATATTTACTAAGTTTCTTTGTTCGTTCGCGCTTATGACTAGCATATCTTTCCACCTCCTCCTTCTATCCTAACAAAAATCCCCGGTTCAAATCATCTCTCGGGTCTACAACGAACTGATGAAATCCTGTAATAAATGCATTCCCCGTTACTTTCGGAACGACAGCTTCATATGTATGTACCGTTGTTACCGACAATACTTCTCCCTCGAATTTCCCATCAGTAATGCATTCATGGACAAAAATTTCTCCCTTTTGTAAAGCATCTTTTTCAAAAAGAGTTGCGATTCTTGCGGAAGTTCCTGTGCCGCAAGGAGAACGATCTACTTGCCCATCAGCGAAGATTGTTACATTTCGCAACGTTGCGCCTTCCCCTTTCGGATCATCCGAGAAAATAACGCCGTATATTCCTTTTAACCCTTCTTCAAGTGGATGTTTTACTTCCATTTGGCTCTCGATGTAGTGCTTAATTTTACCGCCCCACGTTTGAATAGCAGCTAAGTCTTTGAAATCAACTTTTAAGCCAAATTCTTTACTATCTACTACTGCATAAAAAGCTCCGCCAAACGCGATATCTACTTGAAATTCATAGTCATCTATTTTAATAGGAACGTCTTTTTTGTATACAAATGAAGGGACATTTTCAAATGATACGGACTCTACTTCGCTCCCGTTATATGTTGCGTACGCAATGACTTCCCCAGCAGGGCTATCAATAATAAACTTTTGTTTTGTTTCAAACATACCAGTTTCAATTCCGACTGTAATAACAGCGATAATGCCGTGACCACACATCGTACTCCATCCTTCGTTGTGCATAAATAATACGCCAAAATCAGCGTGAGCACTCGCAGGCGGAGTAATGATACAACCGTACATGCCGTGATGTCCTCTCGGTTCATACATAAGAACTTCGCGAAGGTGATCCAAATGTTCCATACAGTATGCCCGTCTTTCTAACTGCGTTTCTCCTTTTATTTCTGGCACGCCGCCTGTAATAATTCGAAGCGGTTCCCCAGCTACGTGAGCATCAATTGTCGTGTACACTTTACTAACCTTCATTTCTATCTCTCCCCTATATGTTGGTACTCTTTTTATTGCAAATATCATGCCAACGCATAGGGTATAAAGTGAAACTTTAATCAGTGGGGGTTTTGTTCATCCCCCACTGATTATCAGCCCTCACCAATCGGACGTTTACGAACAGTTAATCTCCCACCTAACTTCTTTGCTCCAACTGAATTTTGAGGGGGGAGTTTTACTGTCCGTTAACGCGGGATAAATTTGTATACATTGTTTAAAAAAGCATACAGTACTGTCTATTTTTTTATACACGGTTCAGGAGCTATTTTATGGAACACCTTGATACAGCCAGGCTTATTATTTTCAATGGAAAGTTACTTCCCCCTGCCACATATACTGTTCAAAAGCAAAAAGGAAGTGATCTCATGTACTACGGAACAAAGGGTTGGTACGTAGCCGAACTAAAAAAATTAGGTGTGCGTTACCACGAAGGGCGAAAACTAGAAAGTTACCGCGGACATATCTTACGCAATTTACTCATTGCACAACAGGAGAAATTAAAAGAACAGTAATATACTATTGTAGCGATATCGACTTACCAACAAATGCCGACAAATCACTCCTCCATTCCACCAACCAATCACACATCAATACAAACTAAAAAAAGGTCACCCAAACGGGTGACCTTCCTTTCTTATTCACAAACAAGAATTTGTCTAGAAAATGATCCTTTTTTTGTAATACAGCGATCTGTAATTTCGAATCCTGCTTCATGGATCATGTCGTCCATTGTTTCCATCGTGACAACGACTACCTTTTTAGCGATGCGGCGCGCGCTTGAAAGAATAGAGAGCTGGTCTTCCGGTGTTGCATGCGTAAATAAGTCGTACGGCATATCAATAATGGCAACGTCGTAGTTCTCAGTAATTTCCTCGATTGGACCTTTTGTTACTGTTCCTTCCAATCCGAAATGCGCGATATTTTTTCTCGTTCCAAGAACTACAAGTGGATTTATATCTCTACCAACGATGTTAATCCCCATAGAAAGCGCTTCTACTACTACTGTTCCAATACCACAGCACGGGTCAATTGCTCGTACTCCCTCTGGATTTGGCACCGCGATGTTTGCAACTGATCTCGCAACACGTGTGCTAAGAGATGTCGAATAACTATGCGGTTTTTTTATGTGATGATACCACACTGGCTCACTTTCTACATAGTGCCCGAAGTACCAGCGTCCTCCAAGAGGAACAATCCCGAATACACGCTCTGGATTACGAACATCCGCTTCTCCTTCAATATGCATACCAAGGTCGCGTTCAATAAGACGCCTTTCTCCATATTCAATTTTATTCTCCCCAACGAGGTCATTAATTTTAACGAAGATTACTTTAAATGTCGCTCCTGCCAAATCAATTTGTTCTACCTGTTTTAAAATGCTTTCTAAGTCGTCTCCTTCGTACATAACCTCAACGCGCTCTTTTATAAACGCACTTCTACTTGGATCAATTTTGACATCACTTTTCAAAATATTAACATGAGACTCCATTCCAAAGAACGAGCGCATTTCCAAGTAACATAAAGCACGCTCCTCCTCACGAAATGCATACGTATATATACATGCAGGTGTTTTACTATGATTATTCAATCTATTATCATCCTCTATATCGTTATAATTACAATACTTTTTCATATAAAATTAAATGATATCACATGCCGGAAATAAAGAGAAACGTTAATAAATAAAAGAGACTGCCTATTGGCAATCTCTTTTAATTTATTAACGGAAAGAAGATACGCTATTACCCTTCGCTTCGTAATAATCTAAAATACCTTGATAAATCGCTTCCGCTGCAGCTTGTCTCTGTTTTGGTGTAGCAATTTTATCTGCATCACTTTTATTATCTACAAATGCTAATTCTGTTAATACAGCTGGCATTGTATTTTCTCTAGTTACATATAAGTCCTGATGTTTTATACCACGATCTTTTGTTCCAAGTGCTGCTACAAGACGGTCTTGAATTTTTTGTGCTAATAACATACTGTCTTCTACATGCGGATTCGTTACTTTTGCTCTTGCTGACTGATAATATAATGTTTCTGTACCTTGTCCATTTTTATATTGAGAGCCATTAGCATGAATACTTACAAAGATATCTCCATTATGTTCCTGTGCAAACTCTACTCGTTTTTTCAATGAATCTGTTGAGTTTACTCCTGGACGTGTATTATCTGTACGAGTGAACATAACAGTAAATGGTGCCTTTTGCTCAAATATTTTCTTTAATCGTAATGATACATCTAATACCGTTTCGCTTTCTTTCTCGTAATAACCAACATTACCTGAGTCAATTCCACCATGACCTGGATCAATAATAATCGCTTTACCTTCTAAGAAGTTCTCTTGCTTCACTGGGTTTAATTGGTTTTTATCAACCCACTGGAAACCAGCGCCTACGCGGATTCGAATCCAGCTGCCACTCTCTTCCATAATCGTTACTGTTTGTGCATTATATGTACCTAGCACTTTAGAACTATGTGAAGCTGTTTCATACGCAGTAAAGCCTTGATTAATCGTTTCTGTTTTTTCTTGTATAGGTGTCCACTTCTCACCTTTACTTGTTACAATTTTTAACCAGCCATCTGCTCTTTGTTCTTTCACTACAACCATTTGTGGCTTATGTTGAACATCAGTAATACCAGATGATAATGATGGTTGATGATATGTAATAAAGTTTCTGTTCATATACATTCTTTTTGATGTATCTGTTTTATTTTGATCAGCCATCGCAATAAACTGAGCTGCTTCTGCACGAGTTACAGTTCCTTCAGGCTCCCAGCCATTTCCCGTACCTTTAGAAATCTCTAAAGCTACTAAAATATTAGCTTGTTTCTTACCCCAATGAGGTTCCAAATCTTTAAACTGTGTTGGAAGTTCTCCAATAATTTTCTTATCTAATGAATATGCTTGTACTAACATAGATGCCATAGATGCACGGTTAATTTGGCTTGATGGATTGAATTTACCAGTACCATCTCCACTAATTACACCTGCTTTTTCCACTGCAGCAATGTACGGAGCTGCCCAATGGTTTTGTGCATCTTTAAAAGATGGCTTTGCTTTTGGATCAATTGGTAACCCAAGAACGACTGCTAAAATTTTTGCAGCTGATCCTCTATCTACTGCTTCGGATGGAGAAAACGTTCCATCAGGCTTTCCATCAAGCGCTTTTTTTCCTACTAAATAATCAACTGATTCTTGCGCCCATGTAGGAACATCCGAAAATTTCTTCGCTGCTGCGAAACTACTTATTGGAGACGATAATAAACTTGCGGCTAAAATACCTGCCGCGACTGCACGATACTTCATAAAAAATAATACTCCTCTCAACAATCATTATTTAATAACGCGTAATCTTAATATACAAATTATATTGAATTCAGACAAAAAAAATTAGTGCGCCTCTATTATTTTATAATACTCGAATTATGTAGTAAACCTACTTTCTTAATATTGTAAAATAAAGTACAATTAATTTACTTTTCGTTAAATAAAGTCGATTTCTCTGCAAACAAAAAATAGGCTACCTCTGGCAGCCTATTTCTTTTCTTATTCCGCAATCATCTCTGATAATACATATGCATAAACCAGTGCTTCTGTATGTGCAATCGAACTTTCATGTGTACGCTCAAATGCATGGGAAGAATCAATACCCGCTCCAATTAATGCATGTTTCACATCAAATCCAGCGTGAATCGCAGCCGATGCATCCGATCCATAGTACGGATAAATATCTACTTTATATTCAATATTGTTCGTTTTCGCAAGCTCTACTAAATGTTTACGCAGTGCATAATGATACGGACCGCTAGAATCTTTTGCACAAATAGATACTGTATATTCATCAGATGCTTGTCCATCACCTAATGCTCCCATATCAACCGCTAAATATTCAACCGTTTCTTCTGGAATGTTAGAGTTACCACCGTATCCAATCTCTTCATTATTAGAAATTAAGAAATGAGTTGTATATGGTAATGTTACGCTTTCGTCTTGTAATCTTTTAATTAATTTTAATAGAATTGCAACACTTACTTTGTCATCTAAATGACGCGATTTTATGTATCCACTCTCTGTAATTTGAACGCGTGGGTCAAATGAAACGAAGTCTCCTACTTCTATTCCTAATTCGCGTACTTCATCAGCTGAAAATACACGCTCATCAATACGAACTTCAATATTTTTCTCATCGCGTTTCGCTTCACCTGCATCTTTATATACATGCACAGATGTTTGATGCATTAAAATCGTTCCTGTATACGTCTTACCGCTTGATGTTTCAATTTCGCAATATTCCCCTTCTACCGAGTTCCAGCGAAATCCACCAATCATAGAAAGACTTAGACGACCGTCAGGCTTAATTTCTTTCACCATCGCACCTAACGTATCAACGTGTGCTGTTAATAAACGGTGCTGTGCATCATTTTTCCCTTTTACTGTTAAAATAAGAGCGCCTTTATTATTACGCTTCGTTTCTACGTTCCACTCACTTACATAGTTTTCAATAAAACGAATGATTTTCTCTGTATTTCCAGACGGACTCGGAATAGAGACAAGCTCCTTAATCAGTTCCATCGTTTCTTTCGTATGATGTGCCATTGTCGTTTCCTCCTCATTTTTCCTATTATTTAGTATACAAAATTTGCTAGAAAACCTCTACTCATATAGCTTAATTTTCTGAACTGTAGTAAAATTCACTTTAGTATACAAAAGGAGTTATACAATATGAATATATCAAAAAAATATGTACACATTGCACTCATTTGGTTTTTAGCATCATTACTTTGTTTACAAGTTTCTTATGCAGTTCATACTACTACTTCTATTACAATTGGCTGGGTAGTAACAGCTATCTTCTTCATTATTAGTTTAATTGCAACAAAAAAGCATAGCGTTAATGAGTAACGCTATGCTTTTCCTACAAATCTATTCTTCTGAAACATCTAATAAATAAATGCCTCTTTCAAATCCACCGCGCTCTATTTCTTTTTGCTTACGAAGACGCTCTACATCTTCAATTGTTGCGCCTTCTGCACGCGCTAATGAAATAATTACTTCCAGTGCATCTGCAAGAGAATCAAGCGCATGTTCACGCTCCTTCATAGAAGCAAATTCACGAATTTCTTCTGTTCCAATTTTCGCTAAAGCTTGTATATATGCTTGTCCTGTTAACTTTTGTGCTGTATATGTTTTTCCAGACATTAAAATCTTCTCTGGAACACGATCTCTTACTAACTTGTTATATGCTGACATCATTTATCCTCCTATGTTTATCTGCCTTATAAAATAACCACTCTTTTTTCACATCCCGTTCTTTCTTCACTTCACCTGAGAAAGCAAAAATTAGATGCCTTTCAAAGAATAGTGCAGTCCGTACCGCAAAGAGATGGTGTACTATACAAAGCATAATATGTAAGTAAAATAATAACGATCACACCAATAACTTTCTTCATATATCGCTCCTAAAAAAAGTGCTAACACAATTATACTAAAATGTGTTAGCACTTTCTCCCCTTTACCTTAAATTAACCGGTAGTAAAACTATCATTACTTAAAATTTCACTTTATTCGCCTTTAAACGCTGGCAAACGTTTCTCTAAAAATGCAGCAATGCCCTCTTTATGGTCCGCTGTTTGTCTCATCGCATATTGGCCGCGTTTTTCAAGTTGCAGCGTTTGTTCTAAATTAGAACGATTTACTTCACATAAAATTTGCTTCGTTTGAACCATCGCTTTGATCGGTTTTTGTGACCATTCACTAATTTTTTGCTTCACAGCCGTTTGGAAATCCTCACCGATTACTTCATCAATTAAACCGATATCAAGCGCTTCTGTCGCTGATAATTTCTTTCCTTCCCAAATAATTTGCTTCGTCATATTTTCACCAACGCGCTTTTGAAGGAAGAAATGGCCGCCACCATCTGGAATTAAAGCGATTCCAATAAAGTTCATCGCAATAATGGATGAAATATCCGCCATCACATAGTCAGCTGTTAGTGCAATGCTTAATCCAAGACCAGCAGTTGGTCCATGAATTGCACTAATAACAAGCTTCGGCATCGTGTATAAAGTCACGACAACTTCAGAAATAGTATTCATAATACCATCAAACTTGCTTTCATCATTACTTGAAAGCATCGATTTAATATCTCCGCCCGCAGAAAAACCGCGGCCGTTCCCGCATAACACAACAATGTGTGCAGAACTCTCCGCTACTTCTTTCAGTTTTTGTAATAACTCTTTTAATGTTGGCTCATCTAATGCATTTAACACCTCTGGGCGATTGACCATAACCGTTGCAACGTGCCCTTCATATTTCACAATGACAGATTCTGTTTTACTTGTTACTTCCATTATATACCCCTCTTTTCTACACAAAGATTATACTTATATAATTATAGAAAGGAGGTGAAAAACCCTTCTTTTTTCTTAATTTTCTGTCTAATAATCACGAAATTTGTATATAGCCTTGTATAAAACATACAATTTCGTTGAAAAATATAGAAATTAAAGTCGTTTTATCCATGCTTTTCATCTATTTACCATTGCAATGAAATGGTGTATCCTTAAGTTTGATGCAAAAAACAAATATTGAAATTCATTCGCCTTACTATATAAAAAAGGCTTTATGCCCATCTCTTGGGTGTTGAAATAAAGGAATGAAGAACTGGAGGAACATATGGTTAATAAGTTGAAACAAACGGATAACTACTTCCCAAATTTCCTATTGCTATTCATTGCGTTTCAACCAATTTTAGATTTATTAACATCTTTTTCAATCTATGTATTACACATGAGCGCAACAGTTGGAATTGTAGTCCGTTTCGCCTTTATGCTTCTTGCATTAGGATACCTACTTCTTCATCACAAACAACAAGATGCGAAAAAATACATTCTCTATTTATGTTTACTCGGAATTGCACTATCAATCGGTCTTGTAAATAATATGATGGTTAAATCTCCAGTTTCATTTGGAGAAGAAGTGAAATTTATTTTAAAGAGCATATATCCAATTGTGCTACTGTTTGGATATACTATCGTCTTTAAAGAGCTAAAAAATAAAGAATATGTGTTTCATAAAATCATTACATATTTCTTATATGCAACTTTAATTTTAAGCATCACAATGATTATCGCAATGCAAACTGGCACTGATTTCCCAAGCTATCCTCACTCAAAAATTGGCTCAAGAGGTTGGTTCTTTGCTGGAAATGATTTAAGTGCTCTCTTCGCGATTATGTTCCCAATCGTTGTCTTATATTCGATTTATAAAACAACTTCTTTCTCGAAAATATATTACTGGATTCCAACAATACTTGCGATGTATGCAAGTATTATGGTCGGAACAAAAGTTGGATATGGTGCAATTGTGCTAACATTAAGCGTAGCACTTTTCTTCTCGTTCATTGAATATATGATAAACCGTAAAAAAGAAAAAAAAGGATTCACATATCTTGTAAACACCATCGTTGCAGCAGTTGTACTAGGAGGTTTAATTGTTCTTACACCGCATACTCCTATCGCAAAAAATATGGGAATCCACATGCAAATATACGAATACAAAAAATCAGTACAAGAAGAACAAGATAAAAAAGAAGGAAAAGTAATTAAAGAAAATCCAGAGGATGCTAAAAAACACGCAAAAGGTGAACTAACAGACTCTGAAGTGAAGAGTTTAATTTATAGTGATCGCGACAAATTCTTAAAAGTATACAAACAATACTATAAAGAAGCACCGCTCTCACAAAAACTTTTTGGAATGGGTTACGCTGGTAACTACACAGTTAAAATTAAATTAATTGAAATGGACTTCCATGACCTATTTTTCGCCTTTGGAATTATCGGTTTCCTTATTTACTTAATACCGCTTCTATACTTCGGTATTAAACTATTTATCCGTATGATTACAAACTTTAAGAAAATTATAACCGTAAAATATATGCTATTAGCTAGTACACTTATCCTATCACTTGGCATTGGCTTTATGTCCGGTCACGTATTAACAGCGCCATCTGTTAGCATTTTCTTCGTCGTTATACTTGCCTACTTAATTGTTGATTTAGAAATAGAATAAGAAAGAAGCAGCATCTATTTGGATGCTGCTTCTTTCTACTCTAGTCATAATTGGTTTTGCTCGCTTAATTAAATTTTTTGTGGACTGCTAAAAAAGATCGAATCACATTACAATTCGATCTTTGAAACAAAACTATTTCCTTCTATTGAAACGATGCATGAACCTGCTCGAGCACCTCATCAATATTATCCTTCGTAATAACAATACCGAAATCTTTCGGCACATTACGATCTTCTTCCTTTACAACTTTATGTGCAATCATCTTCCCGATTTCTGGCCTGAAATGATGTCCATCCATATAATTATCTAAGTTCTTTGTTACTGAATTTAAATACATGAAATGATGTACTTCTCCAAATACATCAACAGCATCATGGAGCCATCTTTTATAATCTTCCCAACGTCCTGATTGAATCATCGTACGGAACAATGGCTCTGAAACAGGCGTTGTAAAAATATAAAACTTTGTATTCGGATTATGAGATTTCACAGTACCTAATATTCCCTTCATATTTTGATACTCATAATTCCCACCATAGATCTCTCTACTAAATTTATCTACTTGCGCGGCAATTTGTGTGTCACGCTCTTCTTTCGTATACTCACGCATCGATTTTATGTTATCGCGATTATATACATCAATAGTCTTATTGTGATGAATGGAGTTTTGAATTGTATTTCGGGAATATGTAATTCCATCCATACTCACATACGATTTAATTGGATATAGTAAGCTTTGCGCCTCATTAATATATACTGCTGGCTTTTCAAAACCGATTTCTCTATTTTTGTTCGTTCCAAGGAAATCTAAACCAATCACAATAGAAGATAATTCACTACCTTTTCGCTCTTTTGCATATTCAATGTACGCATCGTACTCACGCGGATCTGTACTACTTACCGCATAATTAAATGCGTTTAATCCGGTAAAATCATTTTCATTGATAAACGTTGTTCTACTACTTCCAAGTATAACGCCATCATAAGTAAACGGACGATATGTTATATAATTCGTTTTTTGTTGTCTCTCATTAAATCCAAACTGAACATCATTCCACTTATTTTTATGCGAGAATAACCAAAGTGAATCTGCATAGCCGTTAAATATTCCAACACCTGCAAGTGGGACAAAAACACATACAAAAACGAAAATAAGCCACTGTTTGTTTTTCATATTCTCCACCTAGAAATTAAAGTATAAAAACTCACTAATACTCGTTAAATGTAGCACACTATACACAAGTAATATTGCAGTAAATAACGCCGTCCATACTGTCGGGCGGAATGAGTCTTTTAACTGAATTGAATTTTTTAAAAAGAAGCTAATACATAATGCTCCGAAAATATATGCTACTATTTCCGTATTTAATAATGAAACATGGTATGCTTCAGTGAATGAAACACCGTACTCTTTTAAAAATTGTAGTTTTTCAATAATAAATACCGGGAACACACTATTTGCTAGTTCGAATCCATTAAATCCAAACATTCCTTTTAACACCTTCACCGCATCATGCATCGATGTTGCTCTAAAGAATACCCATGTTATATTAATGAAGAAAAACGTCACGAGCCATCCTGCCCAGGCCGGCATGCGCCCTCCTGCTTTATTCCACAAACGATGAACGACAGAAGCTAATCCGTGCAGAAATCCCCAGAAAATAAATGTCCAGCCAGCACCGTGCCAAAGTCCACTTATTAAGAAGACAATCATAATATTGACGTATGTACGCGTAATGCCTTTTCGATTTCCGCCAAGAGAAATATACACATATTTCGTTAAAAACTGGCTTAATGTCATATGCCAACGATGCCAAAAGTCTTGTATACTCACCGCTTTATAAGGAGAATTGAAGTTTTGAGGCAATTTAATATTAAACATTAACGCAATCCCAATTGCCATATCGCTATATCCGCTGAAATCAAAGTATAACTGGAATGTAAACGCTAATGATGAAAGCCACGCTTCAACAAAGGTTAGTGACTGCTGTACATCAAACCCTTCCCGTACGACAGGAGATAAAACGTCTGCAATCCCTACTTTCTTGAAAATACCGATGGCAAATACAAAAATACCGAGAATGATATAATTTGATTGCCAACGCTTCTTACTACGATCAGCAAACTGCGGCATAATTTGCGCATGGTGCACAATCGGACCTGCAATAAGTTGCGGGAAAAATGTTACGAACAGAGCGTAATCAAGAAAATGACATGCCTCCGTTTCCCCGCGATATGTATCTACTAAAAAAGCAATCTTTTGGAATGTATAGAAACTAATTGCAAGCGGTAACGTTAATGATAATAATGTAAAATGAGTTCCAAATAACGAATTCACATTTTGCAAAAAGAAATCATAATACTTGAAATAACTAAGCATTCCTATATTAAATATTAAGCCTACTGTTAAAAGGAGTTTACTCTTATGCTTCACGAGTCTCATTCCGATAAAGTAGTTCACAATGAGCGATATTAACATAAGCGGCAAATATTTTATATTCCAATAACTATAGAAAAATAAAGATGCTGCCACAAGCCAAGCTTTCGCTAAAGTAGTTTGTCCCAATTTATTTAATAGAAAATATAAAAGAAATGCTATCGGTAAAAATAAAAAAATAAACTCAAACGAGTTAAATAACACACCATCTCTTCCCTTCTAAACAAATCACACCTTATTCATCTTATCTTATCCAGATAGTGGGTGTCAAAAGGATTCCATACCGCTTTCCTTCTATTATATGGGATAATTATTTTAATTGAATTATTAACATGCTAAAATATTAAAAGCACTATTATAAAAAAGACTATATAATAGATATGTCGGTTTTTTTGTACGAAATGTATTTCAAAAAAGTGAGGAGAGTCCTTTGGTATTTAGTAGTTCGATTTTCTTATTTATCTTTTTACCTCTCGTATTATTTCTCTATTTTATAGTGCGTGCCGAGCTACGTAATTTCGTATTACTTGCATTTAGTTTAATTTTCTATGCATGGGGCGAACCACGTTTCGTTCTTTTAATGCTCTTTTCCATCGTATTAAACTATTGCTTTGGCCTACTCGTGCATCATTATGATAAACGAAAAAATATGAAAGTCACATTTTTAATTATGGCTGTGGTCGGAAATATTTTATTACTTTCTTATTTTAAGTATATTTCCTTTTTCACAGACATTTTAAACAACGTCTTGCACTTATCTATTCATGTGGAACCTATTCCACTACCAATTGGAATTTCATTTTATACATTCCAAGCGATGTCCTATGTCATCGATATATACCGTAAAGATGGAGATGTTCAAAAAAATCCTCTTAACTTAGCGCTATATATATCTATTTTCCCTCAGCTTATTGCCGGACCAATTGTTCGTTACAATATCGTCGCTGAACAAATTAAAACGCGCATCCATTCTTTTGAACGATTCACAGAAGGTATTCAAATTTTCGTTCTCGGATTAGCAAAAAAAATATTAATTGCCAATCAAGTCGGATTTGTCGCCGATAAAATATTTGCCTTACCACCATCTGAAATAAGTGTTGGAACGGCATGGATCGGTATTATCGCCTACACCCTGCAAATTTATTTCGATTTCTCAGGATACTCTGATATGGCAATTGGACTTGGAAAAATGTTCGGATTTGATTTCCCAAAAAACTTCAACTACCCATACATCTCTAAGTCTATTTCAGAGTTTTGGAGAAGATGGCATATTACACTTGGCTCTTGGTTCCGCGATTACATATATATCCCGCTCGGCGGAAACCGCGTTTCAAAACTAGCGAATTATCGTAACCTCTTCATCGTATGGGGATTAACTGGTTTATGGCACGGAGCGAGCTGGACCTTTATCGCCTGGGGCTTATATTACGGCTTTATTATTTCAATTGAAAAAGCTGGATTTGAAAAAATATTAAACAAACTATGGAAACCGTTGCAGCATGCATACGTATTATTAGTCGTTATGATTGGTTGGGTCTTCTTCCGAGCTGACAACTTCGCATACTCGTTCCAATATTTAAAAGCGATGTTCGGCATAGGTGGGCAATCTTTCATTGATGACAATACAATGTTATACGTACATGAATACATTATCGTATTTCTCATTGCCTTTATCGCAGCGACACCAATTTTAAAACGAATGAAAAACATACTTGAACTTGCGCCTAAAGCGTATATGTTCACTATGCAATTTGTACGTCCTATATTATTACTAACATTATTTATGATTTCGGTTATGTACTTGATTAACTCAACATATAATCCATTTATTTATTTCAGGTTTTAACTGATATAGGAAGGAAAAGTTATTATGAAAAAATTGGGGAACCTCATCCTGTTTATCGGTTTTCTCACCATTATCTTTTCATTTGGCATATTATCGTTACTCAAAACAGACCGAGACATTTCACCAGTTGAAAATCGACCGCTCGCTCAAAAACCAGCAGTTACGAAAGAAGCGCTCCTAACTGGTAGCTTCTTTAAAGATTTTGAAACATACACAAATGATCAACTAATTGGACGAGATGAGCTTATTAAAAACTATACGATTACTCAAATTAATATGGGGAAATCTCTCATTAACGACATTATTTTGACTGATGATAAATGGCTCCTGAAAAACCCGGCGTGGACAAAAAAATATAATGAAATTGACCAATCCATGCCTGCTATAAAAGATTTATCTCAGTTTTCAAAAGAACAAAACGTTGAGTTTTACTTTGCTTTACCACCGTCAAAAACGAATGCATTATCATTTAAATTACCTTCTCATATTCACACGTATGCACAGGACAATTTAAATTACTTTCTAAAGAAACTACCAGCTGACGTAAAACCAATAAAACTTATGGAACACTTTAAAAAGAACTATACGAACGCAGAAATACAGGACATGTATTTCAAAACAGATCATCATTGGAATATGGACGGTGCCTTCTTAGGCTACCAATATATAATGAACACAATTGGGCGACAATCTTCTATATATAAAGGAAAAGAAATAAAAAAAGAAGATTATATTCGTACATGTGCGCAAAACAAACATTTAGTTGGAAGCTTCAACAACCAACTATACCAACTCATAGATGCAAATGGTGAAAAATTATGCTACTACACACCGAAAGACGGTTTCAACTTCACAAGTGTGATGGCAAAAGATGTGCAAGGTAATGTTCATCAAAATTTAGATGAACTATACGGCATAGAAAAACAAAAAGATACAACATCATACGCAGGTTATTACACGAACGACTATCCAGAAATCGTTATCGAAAATAATAACGCACCAAATGAAGTACGCGCCTTAGTCCTAAAAGACTCATTCGCAAATGCAATCGTGCCACACTTAGCACAAAACTTTAAGCATACATCCATCCTCGACCTGCGCCACTATCACGAAAAAGATGTATATCAATACATGAAAGACAACAACATTAACATGGTATTGTTTGTGTATAGTGATTCAAATTTGAGCGGGGATATGTTTAAGTTTAAGAAATAGAAAGAAGCCTCTTGTACACGCACAAGAGGCTTCTTTCTATTAAAAAGTCAGTGGGGATTCATCCCCACTGACTTTTCATTCTATCTATAATCGACTTATAGATTTGGGTTATTAAGAACGTTCACGTGTACAGCTTGTGAACCGATTTCGCTTGTAATAACATTTTTATCTTTTAATACTTTGAATACTAATGTACCTTTGTCAGTGTACTTAGTAGTTAAAGTATCGTAAAGGTCTGCCTTAAAGTTTGGAAGTGCAGAATCACTTGTTTGAGATACTGTTACATCTCCAAGTTTTACATCGCCAGCGTTAAATACAGCATCGCCGTTTCTATCTAAGTAAAGTTTACCTTGCTCGTCACCAGATTTTACAACACGTACTTTATGTTGTGTTTCTTTCGTTAAGTTAATACCTTTTACGATATCATCAAGGTTACTCTTCTCAAGTTCTAACACAGTACCGATGTTGATTTTCTTCTCAACGAAGTTTTCTGTTTGAACTGGTTTGAAGTTTACAGATTTAATAGCGATTGTCTCTTGAACGATTTCGATTGTCGCTTTACCAGCAGTTGCACCATTTTTCGTTAAGTGGATATCAACTTTACCTGGTGCTTTACCTGTTACAACAACTTTATTTCCAACAATTTCAGCTTCAGCTACAGCTGGATTTTTAGACTCAACTACATAACCTTCTAAGTTTTCAGGATCAGAGTATACGCGATCTGAAGTGTACTTAGATAATTGATACTCAACTTTGTTAGAAACATTTAGATCAAGTTTTGTATCAGGTGATTGGCCGTATTGACCTACTTTAGATACAAGTTCAAAGTTTTTAAATGCAACGTTACCTTCTGTTACATTCACATATAATGAGCCTAAAGTAGCACCGTTACCGTTTTGGAAGTGAACTGTACCTTCGCCTACTTCGTTACCTGTAACCGATACAGTTTTTGTACCGATTGAGCCAGCATCCGTTGTTACTACATCTAATCCACCCTCTGCAACTACACCTGTTTTTGGAAGAACTTCTTTAATTGCAGCTGAGTTAGCACCAAATGGATCGCCATATTGGTCAGTTGTTACGAATGTAACAGGTAATGCTTTATTTTGAACAACTTGTAATTTGTCTGGGTTAGCTTTTACTGATACTAATTTACGAGAATCAGTCGTTACTTTAAATTTAACATCTTTCGTTACATCACCTACTTTAATAGTAAGTGTAGCTTCACCAGCAGCCTCAGCAGTAATGTAGTTGTTTACTACAGAGATAATACCGTGGTTTGAAGATTTGATGCTAATTGATCCTGGATCCACTACTTTATCTTCTCCAGCAATTGTAGCAACTAATTTATTAAGAGATGCTTTTTCACCAACAACTAAGTTTTGGCTATTTAAAGCAAAGTCTTTACCAGCAAGCTTGCTACCATAGTTTACAACCCCATCATTATCAGCATCTACCGCAAATACAACATTTTTAATTGCAGAAGCTGGTGTATCAAGATTTTTCACTGTAATGATACCAGTGTTAGAAACTGTTAAACCACCGCGTTTTGTAACTTGTACTTCTACTTTGTACTCACCTTGCTTAATACCAACAGCTAATTTACCTGTAGTAGAAGTAGCTTCTCCACCTTCAAAGATGTTTGCTGGTGAACCATCTAAGTTATTTGCTACAAATTTGACATCATGGTTTGCTAAGTTTAAGTACTCAACATCAGCATAACCTTTTTCATCGTTTAATTTGAAAGCAACTGTTTGACCAGCACGATCATCATCAAATGTAAGTTTTTCTACTGCTAATTTTTTCACTTCATATACGAATTTCGTTACGAATGATTGGTTTTTCACTTTTACAGTAAGGTCTTTATTTGGAGCTACTTTACCACCAAGTGTTACAACTGCAGAAGTACCATCAGCACTTGCTTCAATCGCAACTGCTTTGTCTCCTTCAAGAGTTACATCATCAGCAGAAAGTTTGTCTAAGCCAGTACCTGTTAATGTTAATTTCGCTGGTTCAGAAACTTTCACATCAGTTACATATGCTTGTTGATTATCTTTTTTGCCATATTTTTTATCTGTTAATGCAATAAATTGAGCTGCTTCTGCACGAGATACAGATTTATTCGGCTCCCATTTATCACCAGTACCTACAGAAATTCCAAGGTTAATTAGGATGTTTGCTTTTTCTTCACCCCAATGATCTAATAAATCTTCAAATGTCGTAACTAACTCGCCGTTAACTTTATCTTTTAAGTTATAAGCACTTACTAACATAGAAGCGAAAGAAGCACGGTCAATCTTTCCATTTGGATAGAAGTTTTCTTTGCCGTCACCTTTAACGATACCAGCTTTTTCTACTGCTGCGATATATTTAGCAGCCCATGTATTTTTAGCATCTTTGAAAGAAGGTTGAGCATTTTCATCAACTGGTAAATTTAAAATTTTAGTGAAGATTACAGCCGCAGAAGCACGATCGATTGATTCGGTTGGACCATATGTACCGTCTGGCTTACCTGTAATTGCACCTTTATCTACTAAGTAGTTAATAGAACCTTCTGCCCAATGTCCAGCTGGAACGTCTGGGAATGTTTTACCTGCTGCTGCTACTGGAGAAACAACACCTGCTACCATTGCTGCTGTCATTGTACCTGCGATTACTTTTTTGTAAGAGTTAGTCTTTGCCATTTTATAAATTTCCTCCTTCAGGAATATGCTACTAGTTTCATATCATATTAAATTTGAAAACTAGCTAGTTAGAAAAGCCATAAAACAAGAAAAACAAAAATACTATAATGAAAAGTAGTTCACTAATAAAATGATAAAAACCGTTAGATGTAAATATAAGGTTTAAATACCATTTTCTGAAACAAGTTCATCATACTATACAAAACTATTCGTTATCAAGAACTTTATCAAAAGAAAATTCGACACATTCTGATAATTCAGTCTTTTTATTGTATTATTATTATATTAATAATACCCAAATATAGAAATGAACAAACTTTTTTCCTATAAACCACTCTCACTATCCCTCGTATATTTTTCATATCGAATACACAATTGGAATTATAGCACATATTTCCAATTCATCACCTAAATATTTTTTACAATAAATACAATTTTCAGACTATATTCGACTGAAATTATTATATTTCGACATTTTATTCTTCTTTTCGAATGATTTTTTAACAGAAAAAGGTGTTAATTTACAAATAATTTACATATCAATGAGGTATTCTTCTATTTTTGAAAACGCTTTCTATTTCTTTCTCAATAAAACCATTCCCTTCAATCTCAAGTGTATATGAAATAAGTGCAAAATAAAAAGCCTATGATACTCATAGGCTTTTATTGATCATTTCATGTATCAAATGACTTTTAATTATTTTGTTGCAGGTTTTGCTTCTTTAATAGAAACTGCAACTTGTACAGCTTTATCGAATTCCACTTTTTGTGTTTTTCCTTCTTTTACAACTGTCAGGTTTTTCACATAGATAGATGTTGCACCTTTTGCACCAACAGTACCATTTTCAGCTACAACATTTGTGTCAGCAGAAACAAATTCTACATTAGAAACTGTTGCTTTTGCTGTAGTTGCAGGTACACCATCAACAGATAAGATATTTAAAAGTGCAGCTTTTAAATCAGCATTTGGAGCTACTTCTTTAAGAGATGTGCTTGTAAATTCTACTGCTAATCCTTTAGCAGTTGGTGCTGTATCAACAACTTTGAATGAATGAGTTGTGATTAATTTACCATCTAGTACAACTGTTACTTTATAAGTTTCACCAGCTTTTGCACCTTGACCAACAGTAATTACACTGTTATTTTGTACAGTAACTTGTGCATCAGTTGCAGCTACTTCTTTACCTTCTTTGTTTGTTGTTGTTACTTTTAGTTCAGCTGCTTCTGCACCTTTTAATACTAATCCATTTGCATCTACAGGAAGAACTGAAACAGTCATTGCATTCTTTTGATTTTCCTCAGTAACATATTTATCTAATTCTTTTTCTAAACCACGAACTTCGAATTTAGAGAATACACCTGGAGCTTTTAATTCTAGAGCTAATGTAGCTTTTGCTTCTTTTTCACCAGATTTTGCAGTTAATACAACTGTATAATTACCAGCTTCTTGACCTGCTGCATTCAGAACTAATTCTTTGTTCACATATTTAGCTTCTAATTTTTGCTCTTTTAATTCTTTACCATCTTTATCAAGTACTTTCACTGTTACAGGAGCTGTAAACTCTTTACCGTATTGATCTAGTACTGGAGCTTTTACTTTTAAATCTGTTACATCTTTTGTAGAAAGCGCTACGTTAGTTTTTTCTAATTTAATTTCTTTCATTGCTTTTTGAGCAAAAGCTTCAATTTCAACTGTTTTTGAAACAAGCTCTTTACCATTCGCATCTTTAACAGTTACTTTTACTGGTGCGTTTCCTGCAGATAATACAGTTACTTTACCAGTAGCTTTATCTACTACAGCAACTTCTGTGTTTAATGACTCATATTCAACTTTTCCAGTTGTTACTGCATTAAATTGATCTTTCAACTCTACTTGAACGTAAGCGTTGTCGCCTTCGTAAACTTTATTGTTTTGTTTGAAATCTTTAGAAGTAAAGTCAGCTTTATTTTGTTCTGCAACTGTCCAGTTAGAGATTGAAGCTACTGCAGCACCTTCAGCAGAAACTTTTACTGTTTTACTTTCAGCTACTACTTTACCGTCTTTTTTATAAACAGCTTTTACAGTAGTTGAAGTACCTTTTGCTAAAGTGATTTCACCTTTTGCATTAATTTTTTCTGAAGCTGGAGTTACAAATTCGATACCTTCTGGTGAAACAACTTCAGTACCGTTTTCATCTTTAACTGTGAATTGTAATGCAGTTGGCTCATCAGCTACAACTGTTTGGTCAGCCATTTCGATTGTTTTTGCTTCTAAAGAACCTACAACTACTTCAGCTTTACCAGCTTTGTTTACATCTACAGTGTAAGTTTGTTTAGCTGCTAAGTTACTATATAATTCAACTGTAGCAGATTTTTTATCTTCTGATAAAGTTACTTCTTTAACTAATACTTTATCGTTGTTAGCTTTGTTAGTTACTTTGATATCTTCTTTAGTTAATTTTTCAACAGATTTGTTGAATTTAACTTCTACTTTTTGAGTTGTAACTGCTTTTGCAGATTCAACTGTTGTTGCTGTTGTACCGAACTGCTTGTCAGTCTTAGCAATAAATTGAGCTGCTTCTGCTTTAGTTACAGATTTATTTGGCTCCCATTTGTCGCCAGTACCAACAGAGATTCCTAATTTAACTAGGATGTTAGCTTTATCTTTACCCCAGCTATCTTTTAAATCATCGAATTTAGTTTCTAGAGGACCGTCTACTTTAGTATCTAATTTGTAAGCTGATACAAGAAGAGATGCCATAGAAACGCGGTCGATTTTTCCGTTTGGATCGAATTTTCCGTCGCCTTTACCTTTAACAACGCCAGCTTTTTCTACAGCTGCGATGAATGGAGCAGCCCAGCCCTCTTGAGCGTCAGAGTAAGATGGTTTAGCATCTTTATCGATTGGTAAGTTTAAGATTTGAGCCATCATTGTAGCTGCTTCTGCACGAGTTAATTCTTTTCCAGGCTCGAACATTCCTTTGTCGTTACCTTTAACTGCGCCTTTTTCTACTAAGTAGTTAATAGAATCAATTCCCCAGTGATCAGCTGGAACGTCTGGGAATGTTTTACCTGCTGCTGCTACTGGAGAAACAACACCTGCTACCATTGCTGCTGTCATTGTACCAGCGATTACTTTTTTGTAAGAGTTAGTCTTTGCCATTTTATATATTTCCTCCTTAGGAATGTAATACTAGTTCCATCAGTTTTTAAATAGGTATTCTATTTATTTTTGAAACTAGTAGATATAAATGTGGTTAAGATATCCTTTATACAGAATAATATAATATTCCATACCATAGAATTACACACCATTTTTATCCAATTAAAAACATCAAATTCGACAAAAAAGTGAATTTTCGCAATTATGAACGATCGTTTTTTCGACTTTTATTTTAAAAATCCAGATTATAAAATCAGAATATTTTAAAAAAGTAAAAAACGCGTCAGAATTACATTTTTAACAATATTTTCATAACCATTTACAACTATAGCAGAAAAACGTTTGCAATTTCAATATCTAATTATAAAGATATTATGACATTAATCGACAACCTATTTTTCTACAATTCGACATTTTTCTAAGCATTAGATTTTTCAAAATCACCATACCTATTTTCTTATAATTTATTAAATAAAACGCTTAATCCTAACATTCACTATATATTAATGTTAGGATTTTCAAACATACATCTTATCTCTCAAACTTCTTTTTTTATGAGCACGCATGTAAAACCCCTTATTAAATTCGACATTTTTATACAAATTTTTATTTTCTTTCGACATTCTCTTTTTTTCAAAAAATAAAAAGAGGATGTCCTCTTAAATTAAGGTCACATTCCTCTTTTTTCGAACTCTTTTGAATTCAGATCACTTATGATGTATCGAGATGCTGTTGAAATTTGCTCTCGTAATTCTTCTACTCTTTGTTCCAATGTTGCTTGTACATATTCTTTTTGTTCTAGTTGCTTCATTGCGACATTATACAAAGTTTCAGCTGTCCAGTCACCATCTACGTTTCCGATAATCGGCTGATTTACTTGTTGTAAAAATGAATCGATCTTTGGATCATATGAAATACCGACCACAGGAATATTAGCAACCGCAGATAATATGAGCGCATGAAGTCTCATACCGATTAGAAGCGAACATTCCGACAAAATTGAAATTTTTTCATGAATGTCCAGCTTATATGGAAGCATATGAGCTTCTTCTCCCATTAAGTTAATAATATCGCGTGACGCATTTTGATCAAATGGTCCATGCATTGGTACGAATAAAATATGATATCCATCACGCTTAAATTTTTTCAGCGTATCCGCTAACTTCTTCATATAATCTTCTTTCGCGTCCCAATACCTCACACTAACTGCAATTACTTTCCCTTGAATTGAATGTTTTTGCAGCCACTCCGACTTCATTCCTTCTGGTTGACATGCCAATACTGGATCTGGAACTAGTTCGATATCCTTCTTAATACCAATCTCTTTTAAATACAAAAATGAATCTTCATCACGAACTGATATATATTCCGCTTTTGATACTTGCCATTTCACTAATAAACGATTTTGCCTTTTCGTAATTGGACCAATTCCTTGCGCATAAATATAATACGGCTTCTTCAAAAAACGAGCAATTCGCATAATACCTGTATAATACAAAATACTTTTAATACTCGTTTTATCTTGCAGGAGGCTTCCCCCTCCGCTAATTAAGCCATTACTTCTCTTTATTTCCTTATAAATTGCTCTTATATCCCAACGATTTACTGCCTCTACACCGTACATTTTTCTTGTATAGTCGGGGTCATTCGAAAGTACAACAAGCTCAAGAGTAGGATCCTCTTCATGTAGCGCTTTAATAATTGATTGCAAAATTGCTTCGTCCCCAACATTATAAAAACCATAATATCCTGATAAAACTAACCGCACTCTTAATCTCCTCCAACATTTCGCAATCAACTTTTTGTCATGCAACAAATTGCTATCAACTCTTTAATAAGAAAAGTTGGATAACTTCAAATTGATTTCTTTCACAAACATATAAATAACCATACCCATTTATGGACAAATTTACTTACGTAAAAATGGGATTTGCTTTTTGGATATCCAGTTCAACTTTAATGCGCATATGCCATAGATGAACAAAGCCACACAAAATGCTAAACCACTATATATTATTGCAATAAGTCTAGAATCTACCACATTTATGAAAGTAGATGTAAAGTATAATCCTATCCCTACTATACTAGATACTCCAATTACAGCAAAAAATCTCCCCACATGAATCGAATAAGCCAATTCTTTTCGAATGTATATATAGTTTACGATACAAATCATGATATATATAATCAGTGTACTATAAGCCGCACCAGTTATGCCAAATTGACTTACGAGTACTATATTTAATATGACTTTTACAAAACTCGCTCCAACAACGATCCACGCTGCCTGTTTAGAACGGTTAATTCCTTGCAAAATCCCTATTGATAATACCATAATTGATGTGAAATACGAACTACCAATTAAAATAGCTAACATTCCGCTCCCTTTAGCATCTGTAAACAATCCAACATTTAACGGGATTGTAAGTGCCATGAGCCAGATTGTTATTGGTGTTGTTAAAACATGAGCAAGCTCGTTTGTTCGTTCAATTGTTTGTTTTGCTAACGTTATATCTTTCTTTGTTAATGCAGCAGTTAATAACGGGATTAATGGAAATACCATCGCACTTGCAAACACGACAATTAATTGTGTAAACGCAAAGCCACGACTATATATACCAAATTGTTCTTGAATCGTTGTAGTAGATTCATGCAACATATGTGGAATCGTTACAGAATCAACTAAATTTAACACCGGCATCGATAATGCTCCAATTGCAATTGGAATCGAAACCTGAAGTATCTTTTTTGCATTATCTTTAAAATCTTGTAGTGAATATGTATGACTTTTATAACGATATATACTTTTTACATACTTCGATCTCAAATAGATAAGTGACGTAATTACCCCAAGGCAAGAACCAATCATTGCGCCGCCTGTTACAACATCACTATCTTTATTCCAAGATACAAATAAGAATGCAATTGCTAACATAAAGAACACACGAATGAACTGCTCAATTACTTGTGACACCCCGGTAGGAATCATATCTCCAAAACCTTGGAAATACCCTCGATATACCGCCATATATGGTGCGATTAATAACGCAAACGAAGTTACAATTAGTGGGAGTCTCGTATCTTGTCCACCAAGCATATTTGCAAACATACTTGATCCAATCATAATAACTGAAAATCCAAGCACTCCAAATATTACCCCAATAATAGATGCTGAAGTAAATAGTTTGGCAATTCCGTCCTGGTCATTCCTCTCATGAAGTTCAGCGATTAACTGTGATATAGCTAGCGGTACTCCCGCTACTGATAAAGTTAAAGCTATCATATACACAGGAAACACAAGGCGAAAAATCCCCAGCACTTCATCTCCTGCTATATTTTGTAATGGGATTTGAAAAAAACTTCCCAACACTTTCGATAGAAATGTTGTAATCGTTAAAATCGCAGCGCCTTTCACAAACTTATTATTCATCTTCTAGCTCTTTTCTTTCAATATATAATTTCCATACCTATTACATCATAAAACGAGATAACTATATTCTTCTCTTTTTTGAAAAATTTCACTTTATCTCATTTAGCTATCATACCAAAATTCTTATACATTGAATACTCTCTTTCTTTCTAGGTTTTAAATATAGTATGTACAATAACACCTTATTTATATCCAGTTTTTTCTTCAATTTACTACTTCTACTTATTCGGGATAAACATGTGCTATAATGTAGCTATTGTCAGTAAGAGGAGTGTTTACAACATGCTGAATTCGGTAAAAAAGCTGTTAGGAGATTCTCAAAAGAGAAAACTAAAAAAATATGAACAACTTGTTCAAGAAATTAATAATCTAGAAGTAAAACTATCTGATTTATCTGATGAAGAATTACGTCATAAAACGATCACATTCAAAAACATGCTTCGTGACGGAAAAACAGTGGATGATATAAAAGTTGAAGCGTTCGCTGTTGTACGTGAAGCAGCAAAGCGTGTACTTGGATTACGTCACTACGATGTGCAATTAATTGGTGGCCTCGTACTATTAGAAGGTAATATTGCAGAGATGCCAACGGGCGAAGGAAAAACATTGGTTTCTTCTCTTCCAACGTACGTACGTGCTCTTGAAGGAAAAGGCGTTCACGTTATTACTGTAAACGACTATTTAGCAAAACGAGATAAAGAATTAATTGGCCAAGTTCATGAATTTCTAGGTTTGAAAGTTGGATTGAATATTCCTCAAATTGATCCTTCTGAAAAGAAACTTGCTTACGAAGCTGATATTACATATGGTATTGGAACAGAATTTGGCTTTGACTATTTACGTGATAATATGGCTGCTTCAAAAGATGAGCAGGTGCAACGTCCCTATCATTTTGCTATTATCGATGAGATTGATAGCGTTTTAATTGATGAAGCGAAGACGCCTCTTATTATCGCCGGTAAAAAATCAAGCAGCTCTGATTTACACTATTTATGTGCAAAAGTTATTAAATCATTCCAAGATACTCTTCATTACACATACGATGCAGAAACGAAATCTGCTAGTTTTACAGAAGATGGTATTACAAAAATAGAAGATTTATTTGATATCGATAACCTATATGATTTAGAGCATCAAACTTTATATCATTATATGATTCAAGCATTACGAGCTCATGTCGCTTTCCAATGTGATGTTGACTATATTGTACATGATGAAAAAATTCTACTTGTAGATATTTTCACGGGCCGCGTTATGGATGGTCGCTCTTTAAGTGATGGTTTACACCAAGCTCTTGAAGCAAAAGAAGGCTTAGAAATCACAGAAGAAAACCAAACACAAGCATCCATTACAATTCAAAACTTCTTCCGTATGTATCCAGCACTATCTGGTATGACAGGTACAGCAAAAACGGAAGAAAAAGAATTTAACCGTGTATATAACATGGAAGTTATGCCGATTCCGACAAACCGTCCAATCATTCGTGAAGACAAAAAAGACGTCGTATACGTAACAGCCGATGCAAAATATAAAGCTGTACGTGAAGATGTTCTAAAGCACAATAAACAAGGACGCCCAATTTTAATTGGGACAATGTCTATTTTACAATCAGAAACCGTTGCCCGTTACTTAGATGAAGCAAATATTACATATCAATTATTAAATGCAAAAAGCGCAGAACAAGAGGCCGATTTAATCGCTACAGCTGGACAAAAAGGACAAATCACAATTGCGACGAATATGGCCGGACGAGGTACTGATATTTTACTAGGTGAGGGTGTTCATGAACTTGGTGGATTACATGTAATTGGGACAGAACGCCATGAATCACGACGCGTTGACAATCAACTAAAAGGTCGTGCTGGTCGTCAAGGAGATCCAGGTAGCTCTCAATTCTTCCTTTCTTTAGAAGATGAAATGCTAAAACGTTTCGCACAAGAAGAAGTAGAGAAATTAACGAAATCACTGAAAACAGATGAAACAGGACTTATTCTAACTGCTAAAGTCCATGATTTCGTGAACCGTACACAATTAATTTGTGAAGGTAGCCATTTCTCAATGCGTGAGTACAATTTAAAGTTAGACGATGTAATCAATGACCAACGTAACGTTATTTATAAATTACGTAATAACTTATTACAAGAAGATACAAATATGATCGAAATTATTATTCCAATGATTGATCATGTTGTAGAAGCCATTTCTAAGCAATACCTTTTAGAAGGTATGCTTCCGGAAGAATGGGATTTTGCTAGTTTAACAGCAAATATAAAAGAAATTTTACCAGTAGAAAACATGCCATCACTATCAGCGAATAATGTACATTCACCGGAAGATTTACAATCCGTTTTGAAAGATACATTATCTCTTTATAAAGAGCATGTAAATGAACTAAATAGCAATACTGATTTACAGCAGTCGCTACGATATGTTGCTCTTCACTTCCTAGATCAGAACTGGGTCAATCACTTAGATGCAATGACCCACTTAAAAGAAGGCATCGGGCTAAGACAATATCAACAAGAAGATCCTACTCGTCTGTATCAAAAAGAAGGTTTAGATATCTTTTTATACACATATGGTAATTTCGAAAAAGAAATGTGTCGCTATGTTGCAAGACATTTAGGGGTTCCTGAAAACGTACAATAACGAGGTGAAAGATTATGTTATCATTCCTAAAAAAGGCTAAGAAAAAAGGAAAAGATACAACTGTCTCTAGTAATCAATTATTCGGACAAGAAGAAACAAATACTGAAAAGAAAACTGTAAAGCCAACGCTTTACTTCCACCCAAGCTGGGGTGCAGTAGCACAAGAACAAAAATACATTTATCAATTTTTACATAAAGAACTACCACGTTTAGAAGAATATCAAATTTCTTTATCTGGAATTGAGATTGAAAAGCGTGATAACGGTTATGACATAGCTGTATTTATTCGCAGCACTGTTCCGAAACCAATTTCTTTCGAAGAGGTTACATTAATCCTTCTAAATAAAGAGAAAAAACTATGTGCACGAAAAACATTTAACCTTTCTGCATTAGGAGATATTCCTGCAAATGTAAATATGCCATTTATCTTTACATTTGAGCAAGAAACAATTACAGATGCTGAATTATCGCAAACAGATTGGGAATTAGCATTTGAACTTGAAAGTAAGCATGCATTAGATTTAGATCCATCTTGGGAAGCTCAGTTACCTGAAGCAAGCAAAGAAGCTTTACGTAATTTCGTAGACAATTTAACACCTCCAAATGATGGTGAAATGAACTTCCTAGGTCTGCAAGCTGCAAGAAAAGAAAACGGTGATTTACATACAACGCTTCTTATTCGTAACGGTTGCAAAGACACGATTCAACTAGAGCAACTTCCTCTTCATATCGAAGATGCATCAGGTGCTGTTGTCGTTAAAGGTGCTTTCACATTACCGAACCTTAAAATTAAAGCGAACACGACAAAACCGTGGTCATTTGTCTTCCCTGCTTCATCTATATTAAAAGAAGATATGGATCTATCTTCTTGGAAAGCATTTGTACCACAAGACTAATAATAAAGAGAGGCTGCTTCTAAAAGCAGCCTCTCTCATTCTTCATACAAAAACCCTGTTCAAAAAGATGGTCATCACACCTCTTTGGACAGGATTTTTATTTATGTAAAATTTATTTCGTTACTAATAAACGTTCAATATGATATTCAGCTTCTAATTTGCACATGTCATCTACATGCTTCACTTTATTTCTCTTTAATTGCTCTACTTGCTCTTCGCTCGGTTTTTCATTAATAAACTCGTTAATTTTTTCATTTACTTTCATCGCTAATGCTTGATGGAAATCTGGATGTCCTTTCAACTCATCATCTACTTTATTGATCCAAGTTGATTTTGTGTATAAATACTGTTTCCACTGTTCAACAAATTGTTGCATATCAAACTTCTCTTCGTTCCATTCAATGTCTTTCATGTACTTCTCAAAAGAAACAACAATTGAGCGTGTAATCCCAATTTTCACTCCGTGTGGTAACTGTTTGTACATCAATTATTCCCTCCAGCTTAAAGCTCTTCCTTCTGAAAAAAAGGAATCTCAAAATTCATATACGTTATTATAATATCACATTCCTAATCTAGAATGTTAATATACTGCTAAGATTAATAAATGTCAATAACGCCGAAATATCCATATATAATGATATTAAATATACAAAAAGAGACCCTCATAAGAGAGTCTCTCCTTATATAGCCTCAGCTTTTACAAACTGTAATTTATCTTTCTGCTCATTACTCGCCATCGTTACTAATGTGTTTTCAATATGAGCAGGTACTTGTTCTAGTGTCACACTCGCACCTACTTTATCCGACTGCTCAACAAAGTTCAACAATGCCATAGCTCCTGATACATCCATATAGCGCACATCTTTCATACGTAAAACAACCGGAGACTTTACGTCTTGTAAAGCATAAAAAACGCGATCCACTGTTAAAAATGAAAGTGGTCCTTTAATTTTATATGTTGCTTCCTTCTCTTTTACAATAGAAGCTTTACGTTCTTTACATTTCATCATGTATATAATGAACGAAAGAATAATACCGAACGCAACAGCAATCATTAAATCAAACTTCACTGTGACAACCATTGTTACGAGCATAACAATAACATCGCCTTTTGGTGCTACATGCATTTTCTTCATGCTTTCCCAATCAAACATGCCAATACCAGTTAAAATTAAAATACCCGATAGCACAGCAAGTGGTATGTATTGCACGACTGACCCAAGTCCCATAATGAAAATAAATAATATAACACTATGCATACTTGCTGAAAGCGCCGTTTTACCACCACTTCTTATATTAACGATAGACCGTACAGTTGCTCCTGCCCCTGCTAATCCGCCAAACAATCCGCTCACCATATTACCAATACCTTGTCCGACCAGTTCTTTATTACTTTTATGACGCGTACCCGTCACATTATCCATTACAACCGATGTTAACAACGAGTCAATCGATCCTAATAAAGCAATACTAAGCGCTGGTAAAATAAGTTCTGCGATGCCTGTTCCACTTAAAGATGGAATATGAAGCGTCGGCATTGCTTCTGGAATCGTTCCAATCTTCTCAATCACCTTATTTAATGACAAGTTTCCGATAAACGGTAACTTCACTGTAAGTCCTTCTAAAGCCGAAGAAATGAAAGGAAGCATAGCTGTCACACCTACTAATGCAACTAAACTAGATGGAATGGCCTTAATCCATTTTCCAGAAACAATCATGACAATAATCGTTAATACTACGAGTAGAAAACTATTTTGCACATGCTTCATTTCACCTAAAATAATAATTAATGCGATACCGTTCATAAATCCTGAAACGACAGAATACGGAATGTATCGAACGTAAGAGCCCAGCTTACATACACCGAATAAAATTTGAAACAGCCCCGCCATCATAAATGCTATAAAACTCGCCTCTAATCCGTGCGTCGCAATAACCCCTGTTGCGATAACAGTAATCGGCCCAGTTGGCCCCGTAACCTGCCCAGGTGTACCACCAAATAACGCCGCAAATAACCCTGCAAAAATCGCACCATACAATCCGACTAGTGCTCCCTCAGACGTTCCCGTTGCAGCAATACCAAATGCAATGGCAAGTGGCAACGCAACAATCGCAACAGTAAAACCTGCTAAACATTCCTTTGCTATTTTTTGAAACATATAAATAACCACCTTCACATTAAGTCCACATTCCATTGTACACCTAAAAGAATACATTCGTTAGTCCACTTTTTACAGTATCGTGACGTAAACGTATTCAATTGTAAGCTTCTGCCGCATCTTTGGAAACTTTTATAACTATGTTATAATGAACAAATTAAATCTTTTATTATATATTTGGAGGCACTATGCTAACTTTTGAAGAAAAATTATCGATCATTGAATCTTTCCCAGAATTAGAAAGAAAAAACGTATCATTAAAACGCGTGAACTTTCACTTTGAAGAAAGTCGTTTAGATAAAAAGAACGTTGTTTACCACTTACATCCAAATGGAAACGGCTTTGTATATGCAAGTGGTATTAAAGGTTACAAAACGGATGATAAAGGTATGGTTAACATCCGCGAATTTTCAGCAGATGAATTACGCTCAATAATCGAGCAATCAATTGAATTACTTTCACAAGAAGAGGTAATAATTCCTGCAGAACCTGCGAAAGAAGAAGAATGGCAGAACGAAGACGGTCATATCCTTACTCTTATCTCAGAGGACGATATGTGGAACGTGTACGCTGGTGTAAACTTAGACGGTACATTCAACTCTTATCCAGAAGCTGCGGAATACCTTGATGAAGAAGGATTTTCACGTAAATAAAACTAGAAAGTGGGCATTCCAACATGACCATCAAACAATGTTGCGAATCCCATTTCATTCAACAATTTTTATAACAATAAAAAACCCTCAAGTATATGAATGCTTGAGGGTTTTTCAATTAAAAAGTAGAACTGCTGAAAGTTCTTACATTAAGAACAAAGTGGAATTATTCCTAAACCAATTAATAGAGCTGCAGCAGCTGCTGGAATTGGTACAGGAATTTGAATACCTTCTACAAATAAGAAGTATTGACCACTTACTATTTTAAAACAAACTAATTGCATGGCTATTCCTCCCTTCTGTTAGATTAATACATCATATTAATCTTATTATCGATATAATTAAATAGTTTGTTTTTACGAAAAAGTTACTATGTTACAATCTCTTCACCTTTCTTTTTGACTATATAAACTCCTTCCTCACACTATCTCTGTTAATTTTCATAATATGATTTAGAGGAGGATTAAAAATGAATACAACTGCTAGATTAATAAATTGGAAAGAGCATGGAGATATGATTATTTTGGAATGTGAATCAAATGGAAAACGCTTCGAGATATCAACGTATAAACAAAGAATATATAATGCCCACCTTTTGTCAGATGACGTTTATGTTCGTTTAGATTCATCTGATAATATAATTGGAATAAATATTTATAAAAAATAAGAAAAGCCCCCTATTTTTAGGCGGGCTTTACCTTTATTACAAAATAACAAAGTATACTCCCTTTTTCTTATGAAGTTTATGTAATTATACATATTCACAAAAAATAAACTAAATGAATATTACATGTAGTAAAATATAACTTGTGGACACGTTCTATAAAGCAGATTCTTTTAAAAGGCGTAACATATCAATCATTATAGGGGATGTGGCGTTACTCCAATACTAAGTTTAAATCTCTTGTATTTTTTAAACTAACAATTAGTGTATATAGACGATTCTGTTTTATAGTATGTGTTTACACTTATAACAAAGGGGTAATACGGATAGATTCGTATGAAATGAAGATGGTTCAAGTCGGAAAGAGGCACCTTAAGGTGTCTTTTTTTGTACATCCCTTTAGTTCTTTCACATTGTTTCAACTGCACGAATTACTCTTCTTTATAAAGAAACGAGAATTAAGTGAAGACCAATTGATCTTCACTTAATTCTCCACCTCTACAAAAGAGCAAAGATATTGCTTCGTCTATTTAAAAACAGACGAAAATCACATAGGTATAGTGCATCCGGCACTTTCTATTTTTTTGCACCTTTCAAAGACTCTCTAAGCACAAATTTTTGTAATTTCCCACTCGCATTACGAGGAAGTTCATCCACAAATAAATAATGACGTGGACGTTTATAATCCGCTAATTCATCACTTTCTTTACAATATATTTCTAAATCCTTTTCTGTAATCGCTTCATCTTTCTTTACGACAACGGCCACAACACGTTCTCCCCATAATTCATCTGGCTCTCCAAGCACCGCAACATCTAATATACCAGGATGACTATGTAGAAAATCTTCAATTTCACGTGGATAAATATTAACGCCTCCGCTAATTACCATATCATCCACACGATCTGCGACGAATAAATAGCCATCTTTATCGAAGTAACCTAAATCACCAGAGTGATACCATCCTTTATACATCGATTTTGCATTTGCTTCTTCTCGGTTATGATAACCAGCCATCATAGTTGGGCCACGCAAAATAATCTCCCCTACTTCATAAGGAGGCAATACATCATCCGGTTCTGCTGGTGCATCATCATTTGGTTTTACAATTCGAATTTCATGACTAAAACACGGTGTTCCCGCTGAACCTGCTTTCGTAATTTGATCTTCTTCTACAAGAAACGCAACAACTGGTCCCATTTCTGTCATTCCGTAAATTTGTACAAGATCAATATAAAGACGTTCTTTACATTCCTTCACTAATGCTGGAGCCATCGCCGCTCCTCCATATATACCAATCTTCATCGATGTTAAATCATACTGCGTTAAATCTTTTTGCAACAGCATATTCCACATCGTCGGTGCTGCAAAGAACGTCGTAATCTTCTCCTCTTGAATCGTATGTAATACTCTATCTGTATCAAAGTGATGTAAAATAACATTCTTTCCACCAACTTGAATACGCGGAATGATTCCAGCATTTAACTCGCCGCAATGATATAAAGGCGCCACTACAAGCCCAGCACTATCTCTATTATATTTTAAGAAATACGTACAAATCATACTATGCTCAGCCATTTCACGATGGCGATGTAACACGCCTTTCGGATGACCTGTCGTACCGCTCGTATATAGCATCGAACAATAATCCATTTCATCAATTTCGATATCTACTTTGTCAGAAGATGCTGCATTCACTTTTTCATGGTAAGAACTAGCATAGGAAGGTGTATCGTCTTCTATATACCAAAAAGACGAATTTGGAAAATCTCGTTCAATGATAGCAACAGTTGATTCAACTGCTTTTTCAAAGACTACGACTTTCGAGGCTGCGTCTTGGAGAATATACGATACTTCTTTTGCCTTTAAGCGGAAATTAATCGGGTTAAAGATTGCCCCTATTTTCGCACAGGCTAAGTAAACGTTTACAAATTCACGGCAATTATATAAGTAAACAGATACAGTATCTCCCTTTCTTACCCCTTCTTTCAATAGCGCTTGCGCCGTTTTATTTATTTGCTCATCCCACTGTTTATACGTCCAGCGAATATTTTTTTCCGGCTCTACTAACGCCTCTTTATTCGGATACTTACCAACAGCTAAATCAAATATTCTCCCTATCGTCATGTACATGCCAACAATTTCCCCCTTTTCTCTTTCATAAATCTATCATTTCGTCTATAAGTAGACATTGTCCTCTAATGATTTGACTAATTTTTCTGATTATTATCGACATTGTTTTACAAACAGTTCCAAGCGGAATTATATATGCATTTTTGAATATATAAATTTACAGACAAAAACTAACAAAATAAAAAAGAGATTGTTCCAACTTGGAACAACCTCTTTTTTCTTATACAAATAGCTCTTCTAAAATTTTCAGTTTGTCTTCTGTATATTTTACGAAGCCATCGTTATATGATTTTGGATCTTTCGGATTTGCGAAGTGCGTAATTGCTCCTGTTTTCGGATGAACAAATTTACTTGATGCACCACAACCAAGTCCGATAATTGATTGTACTTCTTCCATAATGACAATGTTGTAAATACTTTCTTGCGTCGGCATTGCATAACCAACGTTCTCTAAATTACCTAAAATATTCTTTTGACGATATAGGTAATATGGTACGTAATTATGCTTTTGCGTCCACTCTTCTGCTTCGTGCATCATCGCTGTAATTTCTTCGCGACCTGCTACTTTATATTTACGTTTGTTTTGCGTCATTTCAGAAGCACGTTTAAATGATAACGTATGAACTGTTAATGATTCTGGCATTAACTTTTCTGTTTCATCTAGCGTATGCTTAAAGATATCTAACCCTTCACCAGGAAGACCAATAATTAAATCCATATTAATATTGTTCATTCCCATTTCACGAGCTAAATGATACTTCTCAATTGTTTCTTCTACAGTATGGTGACGTCCGATCGCTTTTAATGTCTCTTGATGGTATGACTGCGGATTAATACTAATACGGTCAATGTTCCATTTATTTAACACTTCTAGCTTCGCTGGCGTAATTGTATCTGGGCGACCTGCCTCAACTGTTACTTCACGCACATTTTTCACATCTGGGAACGCTTCATACATTTCTTCATACAGCATATCCATCTCTTCTGCTGTAATACTTGTCGGTGTACCGCCGCCGTAATAAATCGTCGTAACTTTTACACCTTTTTCTTTTAAAAACTTACCAATTTCACGAACTTCATAATGTAAACCACCTAAGAATGAATCAACAGAACCTTGGCGTCCGTTAATTGCATACGCCGGGAATGTACAATATGCACATTTTGTTGGGCAGAATGGAATACCAATATAAATACTTACTTCCTCTTTCAAACGGTATAAATCTGGAACCACCGCTAATTGGCAATCCACAATACGTTGAAGAAGTTCAATTTTCTCTTCATGAATTAAATAGCTTTCACGAAGTTCTTGGTGCGCTTCTTCTTTTGACATACCATTTTGAAGCATTTTATGAAGAAGTTTCGTCGGACGAACTCCCGTTAAAATACCCCAGCTTTGTTCAATACCAGTTAACTGCTGAAGAACAGAAAGATATACATAAGAAACAACGTGTTTCACTTGCTTCATACGCTCTTTTTCATCTGTGAAAGCAGATAAATCTTTTGCGAATGTTTCTTCATACACATTTCCAGTCGCAACATCTGTTAAACGAGCAGATGCTTTTACATTCTCTTCAATGTGTATATCAACGATAAGATTTGCTTCCTCTTGTTCAAATCCAATCGTACTATCTTCAAAAAATAAGCCGCTAATATTTTGCAGCGGACGTAAAAAACGATCATCTTGTAACGTTTTAATTGAAATTAACAACATTATCACCTTTTCATTTGCAAACTCTCTTTAGTTTACTTGAAGGGCGTTGGCAGGTCAATACAGAAGGTTTTACCTTATTTTAATATCCTATTTAAAACAAACTGAATATTGATTTTTAACGAACTTTTCCTAGTTGTATGGACATTGTAATATACTCTTGTTACAATCTAGAACGTATTAGTACTTGCTACTAATTTAAATACATATAAAGGAGGACTCTTAACACGCAATAAAGACTATCACGTGTTAAAACAACTATGAAAAAAAAGCTTTACAACATTTTAGCACTATCTTTGGCATTACAAACATTTATAGTACCTACCCATTCATTCGCAGAAAATATAGAGAGAAATGCGGAATTGTCTATTGATGATCAAGCTTTAAAAAGCATTGAAGAACATGCAAAACAGCATAGACACGACGAAGAAAGCGATCTTGAAATCTCGGGTGAATATCTTCTCCACTTATCAACAAAAATTCCACTATACGATTCAAACGACTTAAAAACCAAAACAAATATTGAAATTGCTGAACCGGTAGTAAAGGCAACGAAGAAAAAAGGGAATGCATATTATATACAAACTACATTTGGTTCTGGTTGGATTAATAAGGAAGATAATAGTTTAGAAGTACAAGAGATTCATAAACTCTCAAATCAAAAATTAATTGTAACAGAAGAAGCATCAGTCTATTCATTCCCTTTCCAATCGTTTAAAGAAGAAACAAAATTACAGCCACAAACAGTAACTCCTACTGAACAAGCTGGGAATTGGTTTAACATTCAAATGAACGGAACTGAGAAATGGATTTATGCTCCTTCAGCTACATTCGACGGTACGAAAGCATCATTATTTGAAAAAACAGGTGCTATCGAAAAGAGAAGCGCAACTTTCTTCAAAACACCATCTAATTTGCCTACAAATAACGTTTATGGTGTTACATTTAAAGAAATGATTGTTCCAAAAGGAAACGAAAACATTCGTCCTGGCTACGCAATGGAACCGAAATATATTACAATTCATGAAACTGCTAATACAAGTAAAGGTGCTAACGCTTTAAATCATGCGAAGTACTTAGATAGCCAAGCCCGTGGAAATACGGATCGTTCAGCATCTTGGCATTTTACAGTAGATGACAAAGAAATTTATCAACATCTTCCACTAAATGAAGTTGGATGGCATGCTGGAAATAAGACAGGAAACTATGAATCTATCGGAATTGAAATTGCTGTGAATAGTGATGGAAATTATACGAAAGCGGTAGAAAATGCGCGCAAATTAGCTGCTTATTTAATGAATGAATTAAACATATCTCTAGATCACGTGCAAAAGCATCAATTTTGGAGCGGAAAAAACTGCCCTGCATTTATGATTCAACGCGGACAATGGGATGCTTTCTTAAAAGGCACAAACGCTTACTATAATGAACATCGTAAAGATGTTATTCCGCCGCCAGAAGTCCCTCATGAAAAAGACGACATTACAGGTGGATGGTATGAACAAGACATTCGTCAATTAGCAGCTAGGAAAATTATGTTCGGTGATGGAAATGGTTCTTACTGGCCAAACCGCCTCGTAACAAGAGCTGAGTTTGCAAATTTAATGTCGCGAGCTTTAAGATTACCAGCTGGAAACGCTAAATTTACAGACTTAAACGAAGCACACCCATCTTTAGTAGATGGAATTAACCGCGCCGCTAGTGCAGGTATCATTAATGGTCGTGGGAATAATAAATTTGATCCTAATGCTACAATAACACGTGATGAAGCTGTTATTATGATTGACCGTGCACTAGAATATAAATGGATTTATAGAAAAGAAGTGAAATTACCATTCACTGACCAAAACTTAGCATACGATAAAAAAGCATTACAAAACGTTTATGCATACGGAATTGTAAAAGGTAACGAACGGAATGAATTCGTACCAAAAGGCACAGCGACACGCGCTGAAGCAGCTGCATTTTTAAATCGAATGCTTAAGGTTATTGAAGCTTAAACAAAAAACTAAAAGGCATAAGAGATAACAATTCTCTTATGCCTTTTATAAAACTATTAACTATTTTTAATCATAAATCTAAGACGTATTCCTAATAAAACAAGAGCAAAACCAATGAATGGTAGATAATTCATATCATGTCCTGTAGCTGGAAGTTGTGCATGAGACGCACCTTGTCCTTTTTCTGGTAAGGTAGGTTTTCCTTTATCTACGTTTTCCATTCCTTCACCTGGATTTTCTGTCTCTTCACCTGGTTTCTCTGTTTCTTCACCTGGATTTTCTGTTTCTCCACTTGGTTTTTCTGTTTCTTCACCTGGATTTTCTGTCTCTTCACCTGGTTTCTCTGTTTCTTCACCTGGATTTTCTGTTTCTTCGCCTGGCTTTTCTGTTTCTTCACCTGGTTTCTCTGTTTCTTCACCTGGTTTCTCTGTTTCTTCACCTGGCTTCTCTGTTTCTTCGCCTGGCTTTTCTGTTTCTTCGCCTGGCTTTTCTGTTTCTTCACCCGGCTTTTCTGTCTCTTCACCTGGTTTCTCTGTTTCTTCACCTGGTTTCTCTGTTTCTTCACCTGGTTTCTCTGTTTCTTCACCTGGTGTTTCTGTTTCT
>NZ_NVEC01000008.1:78344-211722 GCF_002571225.1 Bacillus sp. AFS059628
CCACCTGGTGTTTCTGTTTCCTCACCTGGATTCTCTGGACCTTTGCTTGTTTCTTTTTCATTTGTAATTTGAAGTTTTACTACTTCAATTTTTTGATTAGAAATCGTAAATTTAATTTCCTTATCAGATAACTCATAACCTTCTGGCGCTTGAACTTCTTTTAAAACATAATCTCCTGGCTCTAGTTCTTTCGAAGTTGCTTTACCATTTTCATCTGATGTTAATGTGTCTATTTTTGTTCCATCTTTCAAAATTTCAAACACTGCGCCTGTTAATTTTTTATTTGTATCATTAGCATCTACCTTTGTAATTTCTACTTGACCTTTAATTTTTTCTTTCACTTTTTCATTTAATATTTCTTGCTTTATTACTGTATTTGCAACAACATTTACTTCTACCGTCACTTCTAACGCTTTATAGCCTTCCGGCGCTTTCGTTTCTTCTAACGTATACTTTCCTGGCTCTAAGTTTTCGAATTGTACTACACCGTCTTTATTCGTTGTTTTCGCTTCTCCAACTACTTGACCAGTTTCATTTTTCAGCTTAAATTCTGCACCTTCTAGAAATTTTCCACTCTCTGCATCCTTTTTGATTACTTGTAAGCTTCCTAGTTCTTTTGCGTTTTCTACTTGTACTTGTACTACTTTGTTCGCTTCCACAACGACTTCAATTTCTTCTTTTAACAACTTATATCCTTGTGGTGCTTTCGTTTCTTTTAATGTGTACTTTCCTGGCTCTAATTTCTGAGAGATTACTTTACCTGTTTTGTCTGTTCGTAATGTCTCTATTTTTTTACCATCTTTGTACACTTCGAATTCTGCGTCTGATAATACTTTCGTTTTATCTTCTGCATCTACTTTTACGATTTCAAATTGACCAAGACTCTTACTGTTCATTACTTTTACATCAATAACTTTTTCACCATCAACTGTTACATGAATTACTTGTTTTGTTAACTCATAACCTTCTGGTGCTTTTGTTTCTTCTAACGTATATTCACCAGGCACTAGTCCATCTACTTTAACAATTCCAGACTTATCTGTTGTAATTCCTTCTTTTACAACATTCCCTTGCGCATCTTTCAATGTGAATTCTGCGCCCGCTAAACGTTTCGCTTGATCTTTATCATCCGTCTTAATAATTTGTAGAGAACCTAAGATTCTTTCGTTTTCCGCCTCTACTTTTACTACTTCTTTCTCGTTTTGTATTGTTACTTTCCATTCTTTATTTGAAAGCTTGTAACCTTCTGGTGCTTTCGTTTCTTTCATTGTATATTCACCTAATGGTAATTTTGGTGACATCACTTTTCCACTCTCATCTGTTTTCAGTTCCGCTACCTTTTTACCATCTTTATATACTGTAAATTCTGCACCTGATAATACTTTCGCTTTATCATTCGCATCTACTTTTACAATCTCAAATTGACCTGTTACTTTTTCATTCATAACTTCTTGTTTTACTACTTCATTTGCTACTACGTTTACTTCGACTGTTACTTCTACTGCTTTATAACCTTCCGGCGCTTTCGTTTCTTCTAACGTATACTTACCTGGCACTAAGTTTTCGAATTTCACAACGCCGTCTTTATTCGTTGTTTTCGCTTCTCCAACTACTTGACCATTTTCGTTCTTCAGTCTAAATTCTGCGCCTTCTAGAACTTTTCCACTCTCTGCATCCTTTTTGATTACTTGTAAGCTTCCTAGTTCTTTTGCGTTTTCTACTTGTACTTCTACTACTTTGTTTGCTTCCACAACGACTTCAATTTCTTCTTTTAACAACTTATATCCTTGTGGTGCTTTCGTTTCTTTTAATGTGTATGTTCCTGGCTCTAATTTCTGAGAGATTACTTTACCAGTTTTATCTGTTCGTAACGTCTCTACTTTTTTACCATCTTTGTACACTTCAAATTCTGCGTCTGATAATACTTTTGCTTGATCTTCTGCATCCACTTTTACGATTTCAAATTGACCTGTAGCTTTTTCAACAATTTTTTTATTCAACACATCTACAGTCACTGTTTTATTAGCAGCTACATTAACATGAACTAAACTAGATGATAGTTCATAACCTTTTGGTGCTTCAATTTCCTTTAATGTATATGTTCCAACTGGAAGTTGTTTTGATAAAGCTTCACCTTTACCATCTGTAATAATTGTTTCGACAACGTTCCCATCTTTATCTATAACATCAAATTTTGCACCTGGTAAAAGTTGACCAGATTCACTATCTTTTTTCAATAATTTAAATTGACCATTTTCTACTTTTTTCGTATTCTTCACAACAAATTCAATTATGTTTGTATTATCAATTGTTACTTTTGCTGGTGTATCAACTTTTATATATCCTTCTGGTGCACTAATTTCTTTTACAAAATAATCACCAAATGGTAAATCTTTAACTTCCGCAATACCCTTTTCGTTTGTTGTAACAGTAGCCACAACATTATTATCTTTGTCTATAACATCAAATTTTGCGTCTTTTAAAACAATGTTTTCATCGTTTTCATCAACTTTTTTAATTTGTAAATTTCCTTTTTCTGCAGCCGGCTTTTTCCACTTTGGCCAGTTAAATTTAAAATTATGAACCTCAAATCCATCTCTTTGGTGTAATCCACCAACAAAGGCTTGTCCGTTAATAGAGCCACCCTTTGTCTCTACAACTGCATTAGGCGCAAATACACTTCCTACTACACCATATCCTTTAGTTGTTATCTTTTTAGCATTAGGGAACACCCAAATGACTTTACTAGCTAACTCAGTAAAAAAGGAATTAGGGTCATATGCTTGAGATGTATTAACTAATGTGAACCCGCCCTTATCTGTTGTATCATACAGGATTGCACCGCCACCAAAATTAACTTCTTCTGCATCTGAATGAATAACAATAAAATCTTTGTTATTTACATTTGGAAGATAAACATCCTTTACATTGAATGGTTCTTGCCCTTCTAATCCTGAAGAGACATAAATATTAGAATTATTTACATCTTCACCGATTCCAAAGGTCATACCCGGTTTTGGTTTATCAGTATGTAATTGACCCGCATCCTCAATTACACTATTAACGTCTTTTCTAAACTCTTTAAATTTAGCATCAATCTCCGCTTGCTCTTTATAATAGATACGGTCATATGATGATTTCATTGCACCTTCTGGGTCACCATCTTTTGTCATAGCCACTGTTCCATCTTGGATAATTACTTGTCCTGTTCCCGCTTTCGTAAATTGACCGCCTAGTAATAATGACGGATATCCTTCATCTACCCATGTCGCTCCAGCTAAATTATTCGCTCCAGTTGCAGCCGCTACGACTGTATAACTTGATGCATTCATATTTTTTTGAACAGCCATCGCACCCTCAATATCCGCACTCGTTGCACTATGATCTCCAAAAATGATTGCATTGTAATAAGATACATCACCTAAACCTTTTAACTCTGTTGTAGCTGCTTCTGCTTTATACGGTAAATGGATTAAAAAATTCATACATACTAGTAACACAACTATAAAACTACTACTTAATTTTTTTATTTTTTGATTAAATGATTTCCTCAAGAAATTCATTCCCCCTTTTAAACTTCCTAAAACCAAACAAAAAGCATCTTTCCTATGTACCAAGCCTTACTCACAATAACTTAAAATCATCCATTTAAATAAAAACAAGAAACTCTACAACTGCTTAATAAAATTACTACAATTCATTTTTGAGATAATACGTGAACGAAACTAACATGCGGAAGTATTTTTTGCATATGGAGCTCAACAACATTAACCTGGAGAATATTTCATATGGTGTAACTATTTTGGCAACATCATTCACTCTACAATAGTTTCCCAGAGTATTCAAGTGAATTGTATGGATTTCATACACAATTCATAATTTAAAACGTTTTCATTCCTTTTAATACGTTCAACAAAAAAACGTAGCCAAAAAGCTACGTTTTTCTTTCATCGTTTCGGTGTATTTTTATGATTTTTCAAAAATGGAAGCGGGAATTGCTTACGGAAATGTTCTTTAATCATATACTCTACACCGTTCTCACTATTTGAACGTGTAATCCAGTCAGCCGCTTGTTTTAACTCCACAGGCGAGTTCCCCATCGCTACCCCGAGCCCTACATTTTCAATTACTTCTAGATCTTCTAGACTATCTCCAATCGCAACCATTTCGTTTAGCGAAATATTTAAATGCTCTCCAAGCAATTGTAATCCACGTAATTTTGATACATTTTGCGGCAAAATTTCTATTCGTTTTGAATCACACTCAACATACTCTAAATCTTGGAACGCTTTTCTTAATGTATGGAGCCCTCGTTCTTTTTCACCTTTCGTTTGGAAAATAACATCAATTTTTGGCGCCGCTACTGGATGATCACGAAGCGCATCACCTAACGAGTCTACAAATTGAACTGGATAAAATAATGGATCCGCGCTTGATAATACAGTACGCGCAATTAAGTTTGGTGTATTTCTCTCACGATTTCCGATTGAAAACCGTTCATGAGAAATGCGGACGTTACAATCGAAGTGCTCTAACACTTGCACAATGTTAAACGTCTTCTCTTCCGATAATCTTCTTTGAACATACGGCTTATCTAACGTTGCTGAAACGAAAGCACCGCCATGTGTCACTAATATAGAATCTAATTTTAGCGCCTTTGCTACTTTATGAGCAGACTGAAAATTACGGTTCGTAAATAATGTAACGTATACATCTTTTCTTTTCACAAATTCAATTGTTTCTCGTAATCCTTTTGCAATTTTTCCGTTGTTGTATAGTAGTGTCCCATCTATATTAAGAGCTAGTAAGCGATAAATCATGTCGCACTCCCCCTCTTCGCTGTTGTACTCTATCCATAATTTATGAAATAAATGTAGCAAATAGAACGAGTTAGAATTACTACTGAAAATTTGGTTTACTATATACATATACACTTAGCAAAGGAGATAGTACAATGCAGGCACCACCTTCCTTTTATGAAGGCGATACGTTAGAAGTCGCAAAGAAATTACTCGGACAGAAACTTGTACATATTGTAGACGGAGTAAAACGAAGCGGAATCATTGTAGAAGTAGAAGCATACAAAGGTCCCGATGATAAAGCAGCACATAGTTACGGAGGTAGACGAACGGACCGTACAGAAGTCATGTTTGGTGCACCGGGACATGCTTACGTATATTTGATTTATGGTATGTATCATTGTTTTAACGTCATTACAGCGCCAGTTGGCACCCCGCAAGGTGTTCTCATTCGAGCCCTTGAGCCAGTAGATGGAATCGAAGAAATAAAACTCGCACGCTACAACAAAAGCGACATTACAAAAGCGCAGTATAAAAATTTAACGAACGGCCCTGGCAAACTATGCCGTGCCCTCGGAATTACTTTAGAAGAACGAGGTGTATCCTTACAAAGTGATACATTACATATTGAACTCGTCCCAGAAGAAGAACAGCTATCATCACAATATAAAATAACAGCAGGACCTCGTATTAACATCGACTATGCAGAAGAAGCTGTACATTATCCGTGGCGTTTTTATTATGAGGGGCATCCGTTTGTTTCAAAGAAATAAAGTGAAACTTTAATCAGTGGGGAGGGTCTTCATCCCCCACTGATTNNTTATGGGCAGTTGATCCCCCGCCTAACTTCTTTGCTTTCGCTGAATTTTGAGGTGGGGATCTTACTGCCCATTAAAGCGGGATAAACGATATCGACTTACCGACAAATAAAAGAAGACTGTTCCAAAGTGGAACAGTCTTCTCCTTTTACTCCGAACCTTCCGCAGTCGCAATATTATCCTCTAAGTTTTCTCTTGATAATTCAGCTGCCATAAAGTCAGCTGTTTCTGGAAGTGCTAAATGCATATGAGCTTTTTGACAAATTTGGATCGTACAGTTTTCAACAACATAGTCGAAAACATGTCCACCTCCGCTTCTTTCATCATCGATATAATGTAAGTGGAAACCAGCTACACCAATGCCTTGCGCATAATCTGGTGTCCAAAATCCAGCAAGCGTACCTTCTGTCTCTTTAAACGAAAAGATCGGCTGTGATTTCGTCACTTCAACGAGCGGTGTATACGGTTTTTCTTGTCTTGGAACAGTTCTCGTTCTTACTTCACGGAATGTACCGTCCATTCGAATCGCGTAAAATAAGTTTTTACTTGGCATTAATTCATGTAATAATGCCTCAACTTCTTCACGATTCATCGGACGCTCTACTGTATAACTCATTTCTTTTTCAAAAAACGTTACAGTCGCAAATGGTGTTGTTTCTTCTGGCTCTACTTTTTCTGCTGAACCGTCTGAACGTAAATGATAAAATTCGTTATCAAATGCAATCATTTCACCATCTAATTGATCAAATGTGCCGATGCCGAAATCACCACGTTCTTTCAATTCCTCAAAGCTAATCACACCATCATATATACCATCTAATAGCGCAAGCATTGTAGATGTTTGATATACTTCATTACTCGTTTTCGTTCTTTTTGCATCAATATCCATTAATTGCGCAACAGTCATCTCAAATCTGCCTCCATTAGTTTAATTGGTTTGGTAATAATTTTTCGCTTAATTTAATGTTATCACGGTAGTCGATTGGAATATCAATAATGACAGGACCGTCTGCTGCTAATGCTTCTTTTAATACCCCTTCTAATTCATCAGGCGTGTTAACACGAAGACCTAACGCCCCGAAACTTTCCGCATATTTCACAAGGTCAACATCGCCAAACTCTGTAGCTGATGTTCTGCCGTATTTCATCATTTGTTGGAATGCAACCATATCATATGTGCCGTCTCTCCAAACAAGATGGACGATTGGAGAATTTAAACGTACCGCCGTTTCTAACTCCATCGCTGAGAATAAGAAACCACCGTCACCTGATACGGAAACTACTTTTTTACCTGGTTCTACTAAAGTAGCAGCAATTGCCCAAGGAAGTGCAACACCTAACGTTTGCATGCCGTTACTAAATAATAATCTACGTGGTTCATAAGAACGGAAACATCTCGCCATCCAAATAGAATGGGAACCGATGTCACATGTAACGGTTGTGTCGTCACTAATTAAAGAACGAAGTGTACGAATCACTTGAAGTGGATGCGTAACACCTTCTGAAGGACGATTTGGAACTTCTGCTTGTTCTGATAATTTCGCGCGTAATCTTTCTAACACTGCTTCTGATTTCGTACTTAACACAAGTTTTGGTAACTTTTCTGCGATGCTATTTACTGTTAAGGCAATATCACCAATTAATTCACGCTCTGGTTGGTAATCATGATCGATATCTGCTTGATGGTCATCAAGATGAATAATCGTTCTGTCTCCAAGTTTATTCCAGAATTTCGGATCATACTCAATTGGATCATAACCGATAGAAATAACAAGATCTGCCTCTTCTAGTAAAATATCACCTGGTTGGTTACGGAATAGTCCAACACGGCCGAAGAAATGATCTTCTAACTCACGTGAAATGGCACCAGCCGCTTGATATGTTTCAACGACAGGAAGTTCTGTATCCGCAATTAATTCACGAACGGCTTTCGTCACTTCATTTGTGCTCGCTCTCATACCGAGTAAAATAACCGGTAATTTCGCTGCTTTTATTTTTTCTACTACGTATGTAATATCATGTGTGGGAGCGATTCCAAGCTGTGGCTTAGAGAGCGCACCGATAGACTCTACAGTCGTTTCCGCAGTCATAACGTCTTGCGGCAGACTTACTAAAGTAGCGCCTGGATTTGTGGAAGTCGCACTTCGGAATGCATTTGATAATGCTTCTGGCACATTATCAGGATGCTCTACTTCTACGCTATATTTTGTGATTGGTTCGAATAGTGCAGCATTATCCATAGATTGGTGCGTACGTTTTAATCGATCCGTACGCGGAACTGCACCAGCTAAAGCAACAACGGGATCACTCTCCGCATTCGCAGTAACAAGACCTGTCGCTAAATTTGATGTCCCTGGTCCTGAAGTTACAAGACATACGCCCGGTTTCCCTGTTAATCTACCAATAGCAGCTGCCATAAATGCTGCGTTTTGTTCATGACGACAAACAATTAACTCTGGTCCTCTTTCTTGCAGTACATCAAATACAGAGTCAATCTTCGCTCCTGGAATACCGAAAACATGTGTAACACCTTGTTTAATTAAACAATCAACAACAAGATCTGCTCCTTTTGTTTTTGTCTTCACGTCGTTTGCTTTTACATCTGTACTCAAACTAATCATTCCTTTATTTCATAATGTGTGTAATAAAGATTTTTTAATTTCACCTAGTTAATTAACGTGGTGAAGTATCGTTTATCATTATAGTACAAATGCATTATTTTTCCAAGAATATGAATTTGACATTATTTTAACAAACAGTAAGGAATACGCTTACAACCCTTTGTTTATCCTAAAATAATATTTTTATAAATTCTCTAAAAATGTACGAGAAATTTCCATCTCGTTACAGTATTAAAATCTTAACAGTACCTTGCAAAGAACACTAGCAAATGATATATTTGTAAATATTGGAATACCCATTAATTGGAACACACTTTGTGATTTGTATTCCCCTTTTCAAAAGATAGGATTCTCAAATGTAATTCATCATTTTATAAAGGAAAGTGATTGTTATGAACAAAAATGAATTTTTGGAACAACTTAGTTCCTCTCTGCGGAATATGCCCGATGTAGAAAAGAAAGATATTATTTCGGAGTATGAAACTCATTTTATCAGTGGTAAACAAGATGGGAAATGTGAAGAAGAAATTGCTAGAAAACTAGGAAACCCTAAAACGATCGCGAAAGAACTGAATGTTTCCTATGCAATAAGCAATGCTGACAAGAAACGAAGCTTCAAAAATATGATAACTGCACTATTTTCTGTTATGAGCTTAAGTGTTTTAAACTTTACCTTTATCATTATCGCCTTTTTCGTATTGCTCTTTTTATTACCTATTATTCTAGCACTTATCATTGCTACTCCATTATTAATCATCTCACCTATTTTATTAATAGGATTAGGATTTTTCAAAGGGTTTCATCAAATCAGTTACTCCGATGTTTATAATGTGTTCATCGCTTTTTGCAGCGGTTTACTCATATCCGTCATATGTTATCAAATGATAAAACATCTATACGCAGCTTTAGTGACGTACTTGAAATGGAATGTAGCTACTTTACAAAGATACTAATACAAAAGGAGATTAAGATGAAAAAGTATATTTTATACCCACTCATATTACTTACATTTTTATTGCTATCAGCTTGTTCACACGATACACAATCTAATGAAGCAAATGATACAAGATATGATAAATTAGACGATGTACAATCTATTAAAGATGTTACGGTTAAAATTCCAGAAACTATATTCACTTCCTCAAAAAAGAATGAAACGATTAATGAAGATGAAATGAAACAAAATATAAAAACGTATTTAGATTATAGCGGAGAGTTATACGAAAACATCGTCCCACTTTCATCAGCCATGTCTGACGAGGAAGTCACGGAATCCGATCGGGAGAAATTAAAACAACTAGTAGATTTAGCGCAACAAAACGATGCGAACTTCCATCATTTTATTAGCAACAATACGATCCCTGATGATTACAAACAACCTTCGAAGGAAATTCATGATTACATTTCATCTTCTACGGCACTTTCAGTAGAACTAGAGCAAGAATTAGACAAACTCGCTCAAGATGGTAACTTATTCAAAACTGATTTTTCTTTTACAAAACGCTTTGAGAAAGTGAATGGTAGGAAGCAAAAAGAAATTGAAAAGTTTTTGAAGGAGAAGAATATTGCAACAGATTATTTCCACAAATAACAAACAAAAAAGACACCCCTATCCGAGGGGCGTCTTCCTTTATTACGCTTGTTGTTGCGCGTTATATAATTCTTCAAGTGGCTTCATGATAATTTTGTTAACGTCGCCGATTACAACGTTTAAGCGTTGCTCAGTTTCCATTAACTTTGTAATTTTAGCATCTTGTTGAATGCGAGCTACAACTTCTTGTGCTTTTTGGTTATCTTCTTCAGTGATTTCTTGACCTTGCATCATTTTTTGTTGTAGGCCAAGTTGCATTGTGCGGAACTCATCGAATAAGTTCTTTGAAGCTGCGTCACCTTGTACTGCTGCGTAGCTTGCTTTTAATGTTTGGAAATCTTCGTTTTCAGCGATTGCTTTTTGTAATTCATATGCAACATCATGAATGTTTTTTGTCATTTTATTTTTCCTCCTTTAGAAGGCTAGCACTTGTCATGCGCACTGCCTTTTCAGTGCATTTACATACGCACTCTTCTTACCATATCAAACTATGCAAGAGATGTGAAGAAATTTCACTTTTATTTCTATGTACTTACCTTATTATTTAAGAAACAACAGTAATAATCCTTGCACAATTCCAATCATACCGCCTAATAAGGCACCTAAATACGTAATCATTTTTAGTTCATTTTTTGTAATGGACAGCACTAAATCTTCTAGTCTCTCCGTTGAAAATGTGGAGACTTCTTGCTGGACAATTTCAGCCAAGTGGAGATTATTTAGTATACTCGCTACGTTTTCTGCTCCCCACTTCAAGCCTTTCGTTACTGCACTTGGAACTACCTTTTCCATAATTGTTTCTCGAACTGGCTCACATACTTGCTGCACAGATTGATTTAAAAATTTACTTACTGTTTCCTCAACTTTAACTACAGACAATATGGAGCTTACAATCATTTCTTTTTCTACAAACGTTTCTACTTCTTTTACATCTCTTCCTTTTAACTTTTCCCACTCTTTTTGCAGTACATCAGTTAAAAGCTGTTTCGTACCTTCTTGCCCTAAAAACTTAATGACTTCTGGCTGCACACGATCCACTACACTTACATTCCCTAAAAACATTCCGACTAGATTAAGCAATGTTCCCCTAGAAGCAAAGAAATCATCAATCATTTTTGAAAGACGTGTCTTCCCTTCTTCACTCTCAAAAAATTGAGTTGCTCGCCCTAAAATAAATGCCGAAACATTTGGAATCGCATTCTCTATTTTCTCGTGAACAGAATGAGGTAAGGCTTGTTCCCATGTATATGTATAGTACTCTTCTAAAAATGCCTCAATCTTTTCTGTAATCACATGTTCAATTTTATCGGTTGCCTCTTTTTCTACATGTGCTACGTTCCATTGTTCTAACATTTGTCGCAGTGATTGTTCATTCGTTATTACTTTATCCACTTCTACTTGTGCCCATTGGATTAAACCTTTTTGAAACTCTTCATTCGTTAACTTCTTTCCGATTCCTTCTGGCGTCAACAAATGCTCGACAACCATTTTTCCTAATTGAACCGCAAGTTCATCGCGGCGCTTCGGAATTAATCCTGGTGTAAATGGAACTTGAAATTTCCCAATATAAATAGGACGATGAGGACGAAATAACATTTTTATCGCTAAATGATTTGTAAATCCTCCAATAATCGCTCCGAGCCCTGTCGTCGTTAACATACTTAACCATATATTCATTGCAATCAACCTTTCGCTTCTCCAAAACTATAGCATATCATCATACGGACAAAAGTATAATGGTATAAAAACGTATTTGCAATATATAGCTTCGCCTATTGTGCCAACATTTTGTTAGTAAAGGAGTGATTTCGTTGGTTCTCGGTATTTTAACTTCTCACCCTCATTATGAGCAAACGTATTACACCGAAATCGCTAAACGCGCTCGGCTTTATCATAATGTCGTTGCCCAGTTTACGCCATTTGGTATTGATCCTAAAACAGATCTTATTTCTGGTCTGATTTATGATACGGATACAGGAAAATGGAAAAAGCAAATATTCCCTATTCCTTCTTATATATACGATCGTTCTTCTTTTAACGAAGAAACAAACTTCGAAAAAGCAAAATCAATTATTCACTCATTACACAACCGTCCTACCACTACCTTTTTAAATAACACACTCATTGACTTAAGCAAACTACATGATGTATTTCTCACAAACAAAAAATTATCTCCTTATATACCAAAATTTGAAATAGCGACCATACAAAACGTTTTCAAACTGTTATTAAAAACAAAAGATATTATTATACGTCCTACTAACACACATTCCAATGAAAGTCTGTACCGGGTCGCTTATAAAAATAAGACCTTTCATATCGATACGATCAATGACGCCTATCATACTTCTGCTCAAATAAAACGAACCGATGAATTTATATCTTGGTACAAACGTAACATACGATCAGCATGTTACATCACCCATACAATGCTGCAACCACCAAATCAATTAACATACCCGCTCCATATTCGAACCATTTTACAAAAAAATAAAGAACAGAATTGGAACGTGATCGGTCAATTTATACAAAAAAGCTCATTTCCAAATCAACTTTTATTTTCGGTAACGGATGATTCCTCGCTGCATTCATTTTCAAAAATTAAATACGTACTATCTAGTACTGGGGTACAGTTATTACAAGATGCTTTACATGACATTATAAATGAAGTGTTTCAAACATTAGATCAATCTTATTCTTCTTTATTCGAGCTAGAGCTTTCCACCATTATGGATCAAAAAGGGGCCATTTGGCTTATGTATGTCAACACGATTCCCCCGTACGAACATTACATTCGTCATAGTGATGCATTAGCGGAGAAAATATATCACGGACCACTCAAATTTAGTCGTTTTACACCATAATGAAAGGAGGTAATTTCATTTTGAAAGAGCACATATATACATTAAACATTTCAGATGAGCATCCAAATAGTATTACTTTACCTTATATTTTTTCCATTACACCACCGATTACATCCCTCTCCTTCGGCATACGCCATGTTGCCAGTGAAGAGGTGAAGATTCATTATTCCTTTACTCGTGAGATCATTATCGGAAAACAAATTGCAGAGAAACTGTTACTTCCTCAATCCACTACCATCCATGCATTCACTCAAAATGAAACCATTATTTTCGGACCTTTAATCGGGATTTTTACAACTGGTTTTAACGATGACTCTTCTAATCCTTTAGGAAGCCGTTCAACTTCTCTTGGCGAGTTACTAACGCCCCCATTCACTTTGCGACCATTTGTATTCGTTTTTGGTGTGCAACATATAGACTGGGAAGATGAAACAATTGAAGGATACTTCTTTCAAGAGGAAAAATGGATAAAGAAAAAAGTGCCTTTCCCAAATGTCATTTACGACCGACTACCAAATCGAAAAGCCGAAAATTATAAACCAATCGTAAGAGCAAAAAGAAAATTAGAGCATGACTATGCGATTCCATGGTTTAACCCAGGATTTTTTAATAAATGGGAAGTGCACCAACTTCTTATGAAAGATAAATCCATTATGCCGTTATTACCAAACACAGAAACATTTCAGCACTTCGAACAAGTTGAACGATTTCTCGGAACGTATAAATCGATTTACATGAAACCAATTCACGGCAGCTTCGGTAGAAATATTCATCAACTATTTTATTCTCAAGCAGAGAATTGCTATTACTGTCGTTATCGCGAAAATGAAGAAAACAAACTAAGAAAGTATCAATCATTAGAAACACTTCTAAACCATGTGTTAAAAGGGAATGATTTAAAAAAGTTCATCGTACAACAAGGTATTTCCTTACTTCGCTTCGATGGGCAACCTGTTGATTTTCGCATTCATACAAACAAAAATCATTTTGGCCAATGGATGGTCAGTGCAATCGTCGCAAAAATTGCTGGCAAAGGTAGTTTAACAACGCATGTAAATAGCGGCGGTGATACAAAATTACTTCAAGAACTTTTTCCAGATTCAACGAAACAAGTTCAAATTGAAAATAAATTAAAACATACAGCCTTACAAATTAGTTATGCGCTCGATGAACAAGTAACTGGAAACATTGGAGAGATCGGTTTTGATATCGGTTTAGACATGCAGGAAAACCCGTGGCTCTTTGAAGCAAACTCTAAACCTGGGCGAACTGTATTCCAAGATGCCAAGTTAAAAGAACAGAGTGAACTAACGCGCCAATTATTTTACGAATATGCCATCTACTTAACTGAACATTCTTTGCGCGATGCAAAGGAAAAAATGTCTCAAATAAAATCAGAGGCCCCCTCAAGTACTGAGCATATCCCGTCCCCTATGATTCACTCACAAATACGAAAACAAAAACTTCCACCTCATTCATAAGGTGGAAGTTTTCTATTTACACAAGTTTCACTACAACTTCTGTTTCCACATTACACATCCCGCAATAAAAAACATGATTACAGTATTCTTGTGAATTATTATGTGTTAAACCATCTACTGCGTTTAATAATTCTTGATCCATATACGCACTATAATCGTCTATGTAATCTACAGTTTTCCCGTAATCTTGGAGTATACCTTGGCAATTTTGACAAGAATATGTTTGTGATTCTAATGCGTTGCAAAGCGGGCAAATTCCCATCACGATTCCTCCATATAATTGTATCTAGCTACGTATAGGAGCGGCTTGCCCCATTCTTACTTACATTTGCCTCAAAATAGCAGGATACAAAAAGAAAAATATATTTCATATCGCTCTTAGTTTTACCTTCTTTCTAAAAAATACAACGATTACTCTTATTTCATAATTTACGAAATCACTAAGATTTTTTACAAAATTTACAAATTATTATTTCGTATATCTTTCTAGGTAACATCCATACTATGAGTACAAACTTAATTACCGATGGATTAGCGCCAAACGGGGCGATAATCTGGTTCAACTCCAGCTAGTCCAACCAAAAAAAATTTTTATAACTCTAAGGAGGATATATTCCTATGGCAAACCAAAATTCTTCAAATCAATTAGTAGTACCAGGAGCAACAGCTGCAATCGACCAAATGAAGTACGAAATCGCTCAAGAATTTGGTGTACAATTAGGAGCAGATTCTACGGCTCGTGCTAACGGTTCTGTTGGTGGCGAAATTACAAAACGTCTAGTTGCAATGGCTGAGCAAAGCCTTGGCGGATTCCACAAATAAATATATATGGCAAAAAGGTCTCAAGGCATATGCCTTGAGACCTTCCTTCATTTATTGTAACATTTGTAAAAACTTCTTCGTACGTTCTTCTTTTGGATTTGTAAATACTTCTTCTGGTGTACCTTGTTCGACAACGACACCGCCATCCATGAAGATAACACGGTTCGCAATTTGATGTGCAAAGCGCATTTCGTGCGTTACAATTACCATCGTCATACCTTCTTTAGCAAGTTCCTTCATTACTTTCAGAACTTCTTGAACGAGTTCAGGATCAAGTGCTGACGTCGGCTCATCAAATAGTAACACTTCCGGCTCCATCGCAAGCGCGCGAGCAATTCCAACGCGCTGTTGTTGTCCGCCTGATAATTGGAAAGGATATAAATCCACTTTATCTGCTAAACCAACTTTTTCAAGGAAATAGTTCGCTTTCTTCTTCGCTTCTTCTTTCCCCATCTTTTTCACTGTAACGAGCCCTTCCATTACATTTTGAAGTGCTGTTAAATGCGGGAATAAGTTATGGTGCTGGAATACCATACCTGTTTGTGTACGAAGATTGACAATATCTTTCTTCGTTACTTTTTGAGAGAAGTCGAGTTCTTTATTACCGATTCGAATACTACCAGCGTTCGGCGTTTCTAACACGTTGAGACAACGTAAAAATGTCGTTTTACCAGATCCGGATGGCCCGATAATAACAACAACTTCCCCCTTCTCAACTGATAAATCTATATGCTTTAGTACGGTATTATCTCCGAAACTTTTTTGTAAGTGCTGAATTGAAATCATAAAAACAAAAACTCCTTTTGTAAAAGGATTATTTTAATGTGTAGCGTTCTGAACGCTTTTCTAACATCTGTTGTACGATTGATAATAAGAAACAAATAACCCAATAAATAAGACCTGCTTCGAAATAAACAATTAAAAACTCATAGTTCATTGCCGCAATTTCCTGCGCTTTTCGGAACATTTCTGTTACTAAAATTAACGATGCTAATGAAGTATCTTTCACTAAACTAATAAATGTATTCGAAAGCGGCGGAATGGATACGCGCGTCGCTTGCGGTAAAATAACACGTTTTAACGCTTGCGGGTACGTCATTCCAATTGTGTAAGCTGCTTCCCACTGCCCTTTCGGAATAGAAAGGATAGAAGCACGAATAATTTCAGATGCATATGCACCGACATTTAATGAAAATCCAATAACTGCTGCTGTATATGGCTCAACTTCAACATTAAGAGTTGGAAGACCATAGAAAATAATAAATAACTGTACAAGAAGTGGCGTTCCGCGAATGATAGATACATAGATACGAGCAATCCATTGTAAAATACGACTACCTGAAATACGTGCAAGCGCCGTTAACGTCGCAAGTATAATTCCGATAATAAATGTAATAAGCGTTAATGGAATTGTCGTAAATACAGCTTCCTTCAGCATAGGCATGAAGGAAGACTGCATAATATCTATCCAAGTAGACAATCGATCTGAAACCAATGCACTACTTAGATACATTTTCACCGAACCATTTTTTCGCTATTTTATCGTACGTACCATCTTTTTTCATATCTTCTAACGCTTTATTTACTTCTTGTACTAGCTTATCGCTACCTTTACGGAATAAGAATCCACTTTGTGACGCTTCTTTTTCTGTATCTACAATTTTAATTTTTGCATCTTTTTTCGTTTCTAAATAGTTTAACACTGATAATTTATCATTGATTGTGAAATCAACGCGACCAGTATTTAATAATTCTGCTGCTTGGCTAAAGCCTTCTACATTCGTAATTTCCGCACCATTTTTCTTAGCAATATCTGCATAGTTACTTGTTAAAGATTGTGCCGCTTTTAATCCTTTTACATCAGCAAATGTAGCAGGTTTATCTTTATCTTTTGCAATAACTAATACCGCTGAAGATGAAACGTATGGGCTAGAGAAGTCATATTTCTTTTGACGATCTTCACGAATACCAACTTCATTCGCAACCATATCGAAACGTTTTGCATCTAGACCAGCAAGTAAGCTATCCCATTGTGTTTCTTTAAATACAGGTTTTACTCCTAGACGTTTTGAAACTTCTTCTGCTAATTCAACATCGAATCCAGTTAATTTATTGCTTGAATCGTGGAACGTAAATGGTGGGTATGTACCTTCTGTACCAATTACAAGTTCACCGCTTTGTTTAATCTTTTGTAACGCGTCTTGACTAGCTGTATCTTTTTTCTCTTCTTTACCGCAGCCCGCTACAATCCCGATCGCTAATGTAGTTACTGCAAGTACTGAAAATAATTTTTTCATGATGGTAATCCTCCAAGTATTCTGATAGGAATTTAAAAACTATATTGATTGTATGCAATCTTGAACAATTTTTCAATGAAAATGTTCTTATTTAGTTTATCCTTTTTCTTCATAATCAAACAAAAGGGAAAAATAACGCTACATACAAAAAATAAGTAACATTTTTTAATATAGCATTTATTGTAGGAAAGGTAAAATAATACTTCTTATTTAACTGCCGTGATTCACTAAAAAAAGAACTTGCGAAAATCGCAAGTTCTCCCCCGTACCTATTAAGCGCTCTGGTTTCCTTCCATTTGCGTTTTATACATATCGTAATAACGCCCGCGCTTTTTCATTAGTTCATCATGAGACCCTTTTTCCAAGATTGTTCCTCTATCGAGTACAATAATTTGATCTGCGCTTTTAATTGTAGAAAGGCGGTGAGCGATAATAAATGTCGTTCTTCCTTTTTTCACAACTTCTAACGCTTGTTGAATCATCGCTTCCGTCTCTGTATCAATACTAGACGTCGCTTCATCTAAAATTAAAATGGCTGGATCAAATGCAAGTGCCCTAGCAAACGATATAAGCTGACGTTCTCCGGTTGAAAGTGTACTTCCTTTCTCCGTAATCTCTTCATTTATATTGTTTGCAAATCTTTCCGCACCAACATCACGCAATGCTTTTATAATGCGCTCTTTTGAAATGTTTTCATTCTCTAAGCTAACATTAGATGCCACTGTTCCGCTAAATAAAAACGGATCTTGCAGTACAATTCCCATATGTTCACGAGTTGCTTGTTTCGGCATCTCTTTTACATCATGGCCGTCAATCGTAAGCTTCCCTTTTTCAAACTCATAAAACTGAAAGAGCACATTCATAATGGAACTTTTTCCTGATCCAGTATGACCGACAAGTGCTACCGTCTCGCCTTGTTTCGCTTCAAAAGAAATATTTTTTAACACTTCATCTTTTCCATTATAAGAAAACGACACATTATCAAACTTCACATTTCCTTGTAAGCGAGGCATACGTTCTTCTTCTACTGCTTCCCCTTTTTCCTCTAACAATTCAAAAACACGTTCTGATGCAACGCGCGATTGTTCTAAGTTAGCAAGCTGATTTACCATATTTGTAATCGGCGAGAACAATCGTGTTAAATAATCAACGAACGCATACAGTATCCCTAGTGAAATAACACCTGAAGCACTTAATGAAGCACCACCGAAATACCAAATCACACCTGTGAAAGCGATATTTCTTAATACACCTACTAAGTTATGCGAAGTTGCTGCATTTAAATTCAAAATTTTATTTTGATACTTAAAATAATCTCCATTTAATTCATCAAACTCTTTTTTCGTTTCACGCTCTTGACGGAACGCTTGAATAATTGGCATCCCTTGAATGCATTCATTCACCGTTCCGTTAATATCAGATAAACGTGAACGCATTTTATGATTGTATACAGACGCATACTTTCTATAAAGAATGGCCCAAACGATTAATATCGGGATAATAAGTAAACATATCGTTGCCAATTTTACATCGAGTAAAAATAATGCCGCAAATATCCCGATAATATAAATGATACTAGAAACGAATGTCGCAAGTACCGTTACGTATAAATCACGAATGGCTTCCGTATCATTCGTGACACGCGATACAATTTTCCCTGCTGGTAAATGATCGAAATAACGAATCGGCAACGTTTGAATATGAGAAAAGACATCTTCCCTCATAATTTGAATAATTTTGTTCGCTGCCTTCTGTAAGAAAAATTGCTTTCCATATGCAAATAATGAAACGACTACTAATAAAGCGAAATAGCCACCACCAAGTAATAATAGACGGTTTATTTCTGGTTTATAAAACGCAAACACTTCTTCTTTCGTTAATGCTTTCGCTTTATATACTTGCACCGCCTTACCATTTTGAACGGTAATCATATCATCTTTTACAGAACGTGACCCTTCAGCATTCACTTTATTTGGTACAAAGTAATATTGAAAACCGACCTGCATCACACGTACTTCTTTTCCTTTTTTCTCACCTTCCTGGAAGCGATCGCTTCGCTTATAAAAGGCACCATTATACGAAACAACCTCATCACTCTTTTCTGTTTCATACCAAGGCTTCTCTATTCCAACGATATGATCATCAATCATCGTTTTCGCGACGAAAGGACCAGCAAGCTCTGCGATAACGAAAATAAATAACATTAGCATCGCTGCAAAAATCGTACCTTTCACTTTCATCGCATATTGAAACAATCGTTTCGAAACGCTCATATTTTCACCCCACTATCCGCACTTTCACTTTCTCCTTGTTGTCTTTCAAACTGCTCAGCATACCAGCCTCCACTCTTAATCAGCTGGTCATGCGTACCTTCTTCTATTACTTGCCCTTCATCCATAACGAGAATCCAATCCGCATGTTGAACTGCAGATAGACGGTGCGTCGTAATAATCGTCGTCTTTCCGCTTCTTTCTGTTCTTATATTGTCAATGATCGCTGCTTCTGTACGAGCATCAACAGCTGATAAAGAATCGTCCAAAATTAAGATTTCCGGATTTTGGATAACAGCTCGTGCAATCGAAATCCTTTGTTTTTGCCCTCCTGATAAAGAAACACCTTTCTCTCCAACGAGCGTTTCTAACCCTTCTGGTAAAAACTCTAAATCCTTTTTAAACGCCGCGATTTCAATCGCTTTCTCAAGTTCTTCTTCTGTCGCTTCCCTATTTCCGAATAAAATATTTTCTCTCGCTGTTTTTGAGAACAAAATATGTTCCTGAGGTACATATCCAATCCAGCCGAGTACATTTTCATTCGTCATTTTATCTAGCGTCACATCAGAGACTGCAATATCCCCATCTCCAAGCGGATATTGGCGAAGAAGCTGACGTACAAGCGTCGTCTTTCCGCTTCCGGTTTTTCCGACAACCCCAAGCGTTTCCCCTTGTTTTAATGTAAACGAAACCTTTTTTAAATTTGTTTCAGTTGATGAAGGATATGAAAAGGTAACATCATCAAACTGAATATAATCCGGCTCTTGTACAAGCTTTGGATTTTTCGGATCCTTTACATCTGGTTCATACGCTAACGTTTCATTTACACGGTCTAACGAAGCGTTTCCTCTTTGCATAACATTAATTAATTCGCCAATTGCAAACATCGGCCAAATCATCATCCCTAAATACACGTTAAATGAAACAAGTTCACCAAGCGTTACCTTTGATTGAAATACAAGATATGCGCCGTACACTAAACCAATTAAATAACTAAGGCCAACAAGCATTTTCACAGTTGGCTGGAATAGTGCATCAATTCTAGCTACCTTCATATTTTTTTCGTAGACGTCATCTCCTAAATGATGAAATCTCTCTTGATCTGCATTTTCTTGTACGTATGCACGAATCACACGTACACCAGCGATTGACTCAAGTACTTTATCGTTCATATCACCGAATGCATCTTGCGCAACAGTAAATCTTTCATGCAATTTCTTTCCATATATATTCATCGCATACGCCATAATCGGAAGCGGGATAAGTGCCGCAAATGTAAGCTCCCAACTAATTGTAAATCCCATCATAAAGACAATCGTAAGCATATATAAACTCGAATCCACAAGCGTTAATATACCGAAACCAGCTGTCATAGCGATTGCTTTTAAATCATTTGTCGCTCTCGCCATTAAATCACCAGTACGATTTTTTTGATAAAACGTCGGTGTCATTTTAAGTAAATGCCCCATAAATTTAGAGCGCATCGTCTTCTCCAGTACGAATGCTCCTCCAAACAACTGATGTTGCCAAACGAAAGTAAGACCATATCCAACGATCGTAACCCCTATTAAAATAAGAATAGACTGTATAAAAGCTTCGTTCGATAACGTTCCTGTTTTTATATTATCTATCGTAACCCCTAACACTTTCGGGGGAATGACTTCAACTATATTTACAATTAAAAGAGCTCCAATGGCGATACTATATCTCTTCCAATGCTCTTTAAAAAACCATTTTAACTTTAGCAATACTGATAACAATGTAACCTCTCCCTTCTCGTTCTCGTTTTCCTCTCATTTCTTTATCCACTATCCAGACCCATCACATTTACATTTCGTAACCCATACAATCTCATCACATTTTTCCACCTTCCAATTTTTTTCGTAGTTGTAGAAAGGAAAATAAAGTGAAACTTTAATCAGTGGGGCATTTTCCACTGATTATTAGTTGAANNTTTACGGGCAGTTGATCCCCACCTAACTTCTGTACTTTCGCTGAACTGTGAGGTGGGGATCTTACTGCCCGTTAATGCGGGGTAAACAAAAAAAAGCATACCGCCGCTTGACGATATGCACAGAAATGCATAAAAGCGTACGTTACGATATACGCAACGTACGCTTTTTATAAGACAAAGATGCCCTATATATCCGTACGAGTTGCGTAATGATATGAATGTTTTCTGCCATTTAACAGAGCTAAGCCCATTACATTTACGATTACAATCATTACGCACACCCCCTTCATTTATTTTCCATTTATAATCTTACAACTTTATTGAGTATTCTGTCAATTTTTTTTTTACAGACCGCATGAAAATATAAGCTACATCATTTTGAAATAAGGGAATGTTCTGTAAGAAAGGGCATACAAAATAAAAAAAGAATAAGAAATCGTTTTCACAAACATTTCATTTGAAAAATGTTATCAAACCCCCTACAATCACCTTATACTCACTCTTACAAGTTGCTATTTTAGGAGGACTAATCATGACAACTAGCAATACGTACAAATTTTATTTAAGTGGAGAATGGAGAGAAAGCTCTTCAGGAGAAACAATCGAAATTCCATCTCCATACTTACACGAAGTAATTGGACAAGTACAAGCAATTACTCGCGGAGAAGTAGATGAAGCAATTGCATCTGCAAAGGAAGCTCAAAAATCATGGGCAGAAGCTTCTCTACAAGATCGCGCAAAATATTTATATAAATGGGCTGATGAGCTCGTAAATATGCAAGATGAAATTGCCGATATCATTATGAAAGAAGTCGGTAAAGGATATAAAGATGCGAAGAAAGAAGTTGTTCGTACAGCTGACTTCATTCGTTACACGATCGAAGAAGCTTTACATATGCACGGAGAAAGCATGATGGGCGATAGCTTCCCGGGCGGTACAAAATCTAAACTTGCGATCATCCAACGCGCACCACTTGGTGTTGTATTAGCAATCGCACCGTTTAACTACCCAGTAAACTTATCTGCTGCAAAACTTGCACCAGCATTAATTATGGGTAACGCTGTTATTTTCAAACCAGCAACTCAAGGTGCAATTAGTGGTATTAAAATGGTTGAAGCACTTCATAAAGCTGGCCTTCCAAAAGGTCTTGTAAACGTAGCGACAGGACGCGGTTCTGTAATTGGTGACTACTTAGTAGAGCACGAAGGCATCAATATGGTATCGTTCACAGGTGGTACAAACACAGGTAAACATTTAGCGAAAAAAGCTTCAATGATTCCACTTGTATTAGAACTTGGTGGTAAAGACCCTGGTATCGTTCGTGAAGATGCTGACTTACAAGATGCTGCAAACCATATCGTAAGCGGTGCATTCTCTTACTCTGGTCAACGTTGTACAGCTATTAAACGTGTACTTGTACACGAAAACGTAGCAGACGAGCTTGTTGACTTATTAAAAGCGCAAGTAGCGGAACTATCAGTTGGATCTCCAGAGCAAGATAGCACAATCGTTCCATTAATCGATGACAAGTCTGCTGACTTCGTTCAAGGTTTAGTTGACGACGCTGTTGAAAAAGGTGCTACGATCGTTATCGGTAACAAACGTGAGCGTAACTTAATTTACCCAACATTAATCGATCTCGTAACAGAAGAAATGAAAGTTGCTTGGGAAGAGCCATTCGGCCCAATCCTTCCAATCATCCGCGTTTCTTCAGATGAGCAAGCAATTGAAATTGCTAACAAATCAGAGTTCGGCTTACAAGCAAGTGTCTTCACAAAAGACATTAACAAAGCATTTGCAATTGCTAACAAAATCGAAACTGGTTCTGTTCAAATTAACGGACGCACAGAGCGCGGCCCTGACCACTTCCCATTCATCGGTGTAAAAGGTTCAGGTATGGGCGCACAAGGTATTCGTAAGAGCCTTGAATCTATGACACGTGAAAAAGTAACTGTATTAAACTTAGTTTAATCTTATATGTAGAAGCTGATCTAATATTAGATCAGCTTCTTTTTATATACATGCTTCCCAAAACAATAGCGTGTTTATTTCAGATTCCGATTTGGTTTTCCAAATCGAACTAAAACATGCCATAATAATTTTAATTCCTGAAGCACTTCTTCATACGTTCCGCGGTCACTCCAGGATAGTGGATTCCTTTTCAAATCCGCTACAGCAGAGCCAATTATATATGCATCGATACAATTATTTCGTGCAATGCGTCTTGCCAAAGATGGCATTTTTGAACCTCTAAAATCCAGCGGAACTTCATCCACCGTAAGTACAAAACCCATGTGCCAATACAAATCAATAGAATACTTCAGACAAATTTCTTCTAAAGTTCTACCTACATTCGTACCCTTAAATGAAGGATCTACAACAAGTGCTTCCACATCTTCTTTAAGAGAAATATCTCCATGAATTTGTGCTTCAATATAATGGTTAAGATTACGAGCTGACTCTTTGTCTGCGAAATCTATAAACGGCCTTTCCAAGTTAGCCAGTAAATGATGAATGAGTCTTGTTGGAGTCAAATTCCCTTCACCAATTGCAAAATCTCTTACGAATGTCTCTTCCAAAAGAGCAGCTAAAATCATATCAAACTCTTCATAAGTACCCTTTTCTTTTGGATCTTGATGTGAATCTAAATACGTATATGTAGAGCGATAAGAAACTTTTGGAGATAAGAGAAAATAACATGATCCAAAACGCGGGGCAGATCCATCTGGATGTAACATTACATTTAGTGCCCCATATTTAGGCCGTTCATTATTCGTTACCCCTTCCAATTGATATGCGCCTCCAAATATTCTCTTTTCCCAAAGGTCACGCTCACCACCCGGATAAGCAGATACACTCCCATTAGATAATAATGTTTCAAACTGACTTTTATATATGCCTTGCTCAAACAGTGCTTCAGCAATATTTTTCATATTTGAATCTAATCTGTCTGGATGAAAGTGTAAAGCAATTCTCGCATTTGATTTTAAATGAACGACAGCTTCTTCAAACATTTCATCTGTAATATTAGACATTTTCAGTATATGATTAATTGTTGCTTTAGCCCCACGTTTTTCGTTCTCTGCATATTTTGAAATGTACTCTAAAGCACATAATTGAGATCTTGATAATTCCATAATCAAACCTCTCCTTTCATTGAAATGACCTTAATCATTTCAATGAAAGGCTTAATCTTTCCTTCTTCTGAAACGAAGCGTGTTTAAAAAAATCGATGCTTCGGATTAAGATTTTCAGACAAAATTATTTGTGCTTCACTCTGTCGCTATTTCTTCTGCACAACGAATAAACGCTACAGCCCTTCCTAACTCTTTTTAATCACAAACTCTTCTCTATAATCTGATTATTACCATATCCATTGACGTATAAAAATTCATTTGTTACTCTTAAATACGTTAATTTAATATTTAAATCCTCATTCGTATCTCGGTGAGGTAGAGGTTGCAGTCATTAAGAGTATCATTTCAGGAGATGTAGTGGCATTGATGAAGGAATGAGAAAGGAATGATTGCCGAAGTAAGCCCGTGTCCACTATGCACGCTTGCTGGGTCTGCTATTTAATAAGTGCAGAACTGTCACAAATGAAACATTTCGTTTGTGGAGAGCTATCGAGAGGTATGTCGTGGGTTTCTTATAAGATAGAAAGCATGTAGCGGCAAATTACGTGCTTTTTTTGTTTTGTTTGGAACTTCTCTTCCTGACTTAGGAAGACATACATATCTCCTCGCTTGACTTGGTTATACTAACTTTGGAGGTATTTTCTATGCAACAAAAAAAATGGGGCTTTTGGGTACTAACAGCTTTCGTTGTCGGTAACATGGTTGGCGCTGGTATTTTCATGGTGCCAAGTACGTTAGCACAAACAGCAAGCCCTCTCGGTGTCACTTTAGCTTGGCTAACAACAGGGTTTGGTGTTTTAATGCTAGCTCTTGTTTTCGGTAATTTAGCAATTCGTCGTCCTGATTTAACGACAGGACCACAAAGTCATGCATATGCTTTATTCTCATCACCAAAAAAGAAAAAAATGGCTGGTTTCAGTATGGTATGGGGATATTGGGTTGCAAACTGGGCAAGTAACGTTGCCATCATTACATCATTTGCGGGATATTTATCACTCTTCTTCCCAATTATGAAAGATACACGACTACTATTTTCAATCGGTTCTTTTAACGTAGAAGTCGGAAAACTAATTACATTTACGATTTGTTCCATCTTACTTTGGGGAACTCATATTATATTAACGAACGGTGTAAGTGGAGCTGGAAAGCTAAACTTCTTAGCAACAACAACGAAAGTAACTGGATTCCTTTTATTCATCGTCGTTACGTTATTTGCATTCGAAGCTTCTAAGTTTGGACAATGGTACACACCGATGATCGATAAATCAGGTGTATCACACGGCCTACTTTCACAAGTAAACTTAGCTGCTCTTACAACGCTTTGGGCATTTATCGGAATTGAATCAGCGGTTCTTCTATCAAACCGTGCTGTTTCTCCAAAAACGGTAAAACGTGCAACAGTTGCGGGATTACTTATTACAGTTGCGATTTACTTAGGAATTACAATTTTAACAATGGGTGTACTTCACGTTGATACATTACAAGCTTCTGAACGTCCATTAGCAGACGCACTAAACGCTGCAATGGGTCATGGCGGCGGGAAACTGATGGCATTACTTGCTCTTACTTCCCTATTCGGTTCCATCTTAGGCTGGATTTTATTAAGCTCAGAAGTACCATATCAAGCAGCAAAAGAAGGTTTCTTCCCTTCCTTCTTCACGAAAACAAATAAAAAAGGAAGTCCAATTTACTCATTACGATTAACAAACATTATGTCGCAAGTGTTCTTATTCTCAACATTATCAGGAACAATTGCGGAAGCTTATACATTCGTTATTACTGTATCAACATTGGCCTACCTCATTCCATATCTCGTTTCACCAATCTTCCAGTTAAAACTAGTCGCTACCGGTGAAACGTATAAAAATGAAATGCGGGCAAGAATTACAGATGGTATAGTCGCAGTGATTGCACTTTGCTACGCACTATGGGTTATTAAAACGGGCGCAGCCGATATAAAAACATTCCTTCTCGGAATTGGTTTATTCGTAATCGGCTTTGCCTTCTATCCATTAATGAATCGTGATCAGAAAAAAAATAACGAAAAGAAAGACGGGCAAGTTGCATAACGCAATTTGCTCGTTTTTTCTTTTGTAAAACATATATAATAGAACAAAGAGGTGAAAAACATGTCAATCGAATCGCTATGGAGCAGTCGCTTCCAACAACATATGCAAAATATCATTACATACTTTGCACGTATGATTAACGGTTTACTATATAGCTTTATCTTTATTTCATGCGTTGGCGCATACTACTATGCTCAGTTTTTAAAAGCATCTCCTTCTAAAGGAATATCTTTACTACTTATCACGCTTGTACTTACATTCATTATAACGAGATGCTCGATCCGTACATTTATTCAAAAACCTGATGCTGTCTATTTACTCGCATTAGAAGAGAAACTAACATCTTATTTTAAAAAATCTCTTCTATATAATTACATCATTCAGCTTTTCCCATTATTGTTCATGTTCCTTATTCTCGTTCCACTTGCCATGCAATCATTACAAGTAACAGTACCTTTCTTATGTACAATCTTTATCGTTTTAATGATTACGAAAGCTTGGAACATATACATACATTGGATGTGGCGTGATAGTCATGAAAAAAGCATATGGCTCATTATTCGTATTACTTGTAACGCACTCATTATTTACATGCTGTTTTACTCAGCACATGTTCTCATATTAGGCGGATTGCTCTTACTACTTGCTTTCCTGCTTCTATATACGAAAAAGCAACCTACAAAACGAATACCGTGGGATTACATAATTGAACAAGAAGAAAAAATGAACGTTCGTTTTTATCAATTTGCTAGCATTTTCACCGATGTTCCGCAACTGAATAAGCAAGTAAGTAAAAGAAAATGGCTTACAAATTGGATTGAACCTTTATTACATAAAAAGCAAGCAACTTTCTTCTATTTACATACACTCGCATTTTTACGTGGGAATGATTATTTCGGTATATATATCCGCTTAGGATTAATTGGTGCCTTCGCCTTATATTTTATACCAAACATATATGCAAAAGGCGCTATCGCATATATCGTCCTATATATGATTTCTATGCAGCTCCGTTCCCTGTGGAAATATTTTTCGGGAAATATTATTGTAGCATTATATCCAATTGATACTGAGAAACGAATGAATCAATTTCTTCACTTAATCTTTATATTGCTAAGCATTCAACTCATTGTATTTTCAATTGTTATACTCATTGCTACAGGTCAATTTTTACATAGCCTTATCATTATGACTGTCGGGTTACTCTGGATCAAATGTATTATTGTACCAAAAACGAAGCAACGCGTTTCCTCGTTTTAACGAAAAAAATCATCTTAAAAGCCAAGGAAAAAATAAATTTTCTCTTTGGCTTTTTTATTTTCCTTCCTTAAACAAGAATCACCAGCACAACCGATGTTTTATGATTTTTACATACAAAAATGATAATACATGTTTACGTCCTAATAAAAAGGGTATCTATTAAATTAACAGGGAAAAGGAGGTGCCTATATTGTGAATAAAAAAATGGAGCAATTGGAACATCACGTTACGGATAATCAACGCAAACATGCTTTAACAACAAACCAAGGAGTAAAAATAGCCGAGGATGAATTTTCTTTAAAGATGGGCTTAAGAGGCCCTACCTTAATGGAGGATTTCCACTTTCGCGAGAAAATGACCCACTTTGATCATGAACGAATTCCTGAAAGAATTGTTCATGCACGCGGAGTTGGCGCACATGGTCATTTTCAGCTTTATGAATCTTTAGAAGCATATACAAAAGCAGATTTCCTTACTAATCCTTCAAAAAAAACACCTGTATTTGTACGGTTCTCAACCGTTCAAGGCTCTAAAGGATCCAATGACACAGTAAGAGATGTGCGCGGATTTGCCACAAAATTTTATACAGATGAAGGTAACTATGATTTAGTAGGTAATAATATGCCAGTATTCTTTATCCAAGATGCTATTAAATTCCCTGATTTTGTCCATGCGGTTAAACCAGAACCACATAATGATATTCCTCAGGGAGCTAGCGCTCATGATACATTTTGGGATTTTGTTGCGCATAATCCCGAGTCTACTCATATGGTGATGTGGCAGATGAGTGATCGCGCAATTCCGCGTAGTTTACGAATGATGGAAGGTTTTGGGGTTCATACATTTCGACTCATTAATAAAGAAGGAAAAGCCCACTTCGTAAAGTTTCACTGGAAACCTACCCTAGGGGTTCATTCATTAGTATGGGATGAAGCTCAAAGGATTGCTGGGAAAAATCCTGATTTCCATCGTCAAGATTTATACGAAGCAATTGAAAAAGGCGATTATCCGGAATGGGAGCTTGGATTACAGTTAATTCCGGAAGAAGATGAGCATGCATTTGATTTTGATATTTTAGATCCAACGAAACTATGGCCGGAAGAAGAAGTTCCTGTAAAACTAGTTGGTAAAATGACACTCAACAAAAATGTTGATAACTTCTTTGCCGAAACGGAACAGGTAGCTTTTCACCCTGGCCATGTCGTACCAGGTATTGATTTTTCAAATGATCCTCTTCTGCAAGGAAGATTGTTCTCCTATACAGATACACAATTATCTCGTTTAGGAGGCCCTAATTTCCACCAAATTCCTATTAACCAGCCTGTATGTCCTTTTCATAATAATCAACGTGATGGTATGCATCAAATGCAGATTCATCGCGGTCAAACAAGCTATCATCCTAATGGCTTAAATAACAATCAACCAGCAACCGTCCAAGCCGAACAGGGTGGATATGAGCATTATCAAGAAAAGATTGATGGACATAAAATTAGAGGGCGCAGTAAAAGCTTCCTTAACTTTTATTCTCAGGCTAAACTTTTCTACAATAGTATGAATCCTATTGAAAAGCAGCACATAAAAGACGCATTTTGCTTTGAAGTTGGGAAGTGCAAATCAGACATGGTGAAGGCAAATGTAATTGCTCTTTTAAACCACGTCGATCGTCAATTAGCAAAGGAAGTCGCTAACATGATTGGAGCCCCTTTGCCTAAAGAAAATCACGAAATAAATTCGGATGCAAAATCACCTGCACTCAGCATGTCCAATACTATTTTTAAAGCGGATTCCAAAAATGTGGCAATTCTACTGAATGGTGACCCAAGCGTCTCCCTTCTGTCCGAATGGATTCAAGCTTTTGCACAGCACCGAATTAACTATGGAATCATAGATAATAAAATTCATCATTTCAATGATTCCATTAAAGTAACGGATACTTATACAACAGCAGACTCTGCACTTTTTGATGCGGTATTAGTGTTTAGTAGCGAATCTGCCATTCAACCCCCTGTTTTAGAATTTGCAGAAACTACTTTTAAACACTTTAAACCGATAGCCTATGTCCTTAGTAACCCTCATGCTTTAGACCATAGTAAGGTGAAACTGGATGGAGCAGGAGTTTACAACTTAACAGATACTTCAATTGAATCATTTATAGAAGGCATTGCCCAAGGACGATTCTGGAACCGATAATATAATATAAGGAGCGGATTAGAATGAGTAAAAAAATTGCTACTTTAATAACAGATTATTTCGAGGACACAGAATACACAGAGCCAGCAGAAGCTTTTAAACAAAAAGGATATGAATTAACAACTATTGAAACGGAAAAAGGTAAAACGGTACACGGTAAACAAGGAAAAAGTGAAGTTGTAATTGATAAAGGTATCGATGATGTTTCTCCAGAGAACTTTGATGCCCTCTTCATACCAGGCGGATTTTCCCCAGATATACTTCGTGCAGATGAACGCTTCGTTCGCTTTAGCAAAGCATTTATGGATGCGAAAAAACCTGTTTTTGCTATTTGTCACGGACCCCAATTACTCATCACTGCACAAACACTTGAAGGACGCGATGTGACTGGCTATAAATCCATTGCGGTCGATTTGAAAAATGCCGGTGGAAATTTCCATGACAAAGAGGTTGTCGTATGCCAAAATCAACTAGTAACAAGTAGACAACCTGAAGATATCCCAGCGTTTATTGAAGAATCATTGCGTATACTAGGATAGTTATTAGAGGTTAGCCAAAATAGCTGTTTAGCTACTGTGGTTAACCTTTTTATTTGTATAAAAAACAAAAAGAATCTCATTTTCAATAATCTTTTGAGACACCCTCTTTTCTTGCCCCCAAATTTCTAATCACTTTTCATAGGCAGTTCTCATATAGTGAAAATGACTATACGATTCCTATCCATAAGTTAAATAATGATTTTACAAATATATAAATCCAAAAGATGGGAGCCTTATTTATGAATAACAATCCACCTTCAACGCCCCCAAATCCAACGGAAACGAATAATAATGAAGTGAGCTTACAAACGTTACGCGTCATCGGACTTATTGTACTAATTAGTGGCTACATATTAGTCACTCTTTCTGAAGTAGGAACGTTAAAAAATCTTTTGCTACAGCCGAATACCACTCCAAATTTAGCTGAAGTTGATCCATTCTAAAAATTATATAAAAAGCGAGTCCCAGTATAGCTGGTTCGCTTTTATATAATTTCATCCAATTTGAGAAGCATTTCTCTCCCCCTCATACTTCTCTCTCCCAATCGCCTTCATAAATAATAAAATACTGCTCATACCAACGATAAAGTACAGAGCACTCATGCCCCAAGATGCAAGAAATGAACCTAACATAACACCTAATGCCCCGTTCATTTTTGCCACTTGAAAGACCATTCCGTTAATCGCCATGTATGAACCTCTTGCCTCATTTGGCACCATATCTGCCATAATAGATTGACGTACTGGCACATACATCATCTCTCCCACAGTTTGGAAAAGCCCTGCAATTAATAAAATCCATAAGCTATTGCTCGTTCCAAGTATTGTAAAGCCAATCGTATAAATGAATAAGCCTACATATAAGATTTTCAAATCGTTAAAGCTTTTCAACATTTTAATAAGAAGCGCCGAACATAACACAACTAAAATTGTATTCTCTGCTGAAATCCAGCTCATCATTCGAATACCTGTTAAATCAAACGTAACACCATTCCCAAAGAAAAAGTGCATCGTTTCAAATTCCTGCTGCAAACGTACTCCTAAATAATTATTAACTTGAAACTCTAAAGATAATGTACATATACTTGCTGCACAAAAAATTAAAAACGCTCTATCTTTCATTACAACTTTATAACTATCCGCCATATCTTTTAATACATTTTTCTTCTCCACCGTTTTCCGTGCTACATACACTTCTTCCATATATACAGCCATCACATATAAAGTAATAACTGCAATCACTGTTAATCCGATAAACAATTGCAATCTATAGTTCTCAAATAGTAATCCGCCAAATATCGCTCCAATCGCAATGGATAAATTAATTGCCCAGTAGTTAATGCTGTACATTACTTTTCGATTTTCAGGTGTACTCACATCAATTAACATTGCCTCTGTGGCAGGGTTCATAAGTCCAGATCCTAAACTATTCACTAACATAAATATAAATGTTAGCCACGGTGAATCTATATAATCTGAATTAGCAATCCCCATACAAGCAATGGAAATGACTTGTATACTTTGACCGATAATCATCACCTTTTTACGACCAAGTCGATCCCCAACATATCCACCGTATAAACCAATTACTAACGAAGCTATGACATTAATGAGTAGTAACGCACCAGCAATTGCACTACCTAATTTTATTGAAAAATAAATCGCCATAAATGGAAAAATCATCGTGGACACCGTGCGTGTTAAAAACGAAGTTATAATTCTAATCTTTATATTTCGATGCATACTCCAAAAACCCATTGTTTCCCCCTCCTTATGCTTACTTATTTTACTTTGAAAAAAAGGAAGAAAAAGGTTAGAATATTCTAAAGAGTTTCCCCTTTTATAATAGAAGGAAGTGTATATATGAAAATTATGGACTATTACATTCGACTAAGACTACATGCACAGGATCAACAACATATACGAAATAGCTTACAAGAATTAGCGGATGTTTTATATTGCAGTACGAAAAACGTAAAGATTTTATTAAAGAAAATGAGTGAGGAACAATTAATTCGTTGGACTCCAGGGCGTGGCCGTGGGAATAAAACAGAAATCCTATTTATACATAATTTCATAGAAGCGATTGAATGCTACACAGATGAACTGTTAGCGCAAGAAAAATTAAAGGATGTTTTTCTTCTTTTAAAAGAACCGCTCCCTCTTGCACTTCAAAAAAAGATAGAGAATAAACTACATCATCATTTTGGATACGAACCTTCAAATGATATGTATGACATATTAAAGATTCCTATATCGAGAAAAATCTTCCCATTAGATCCGGCTTTTGTCGCTGTAACAACGGAGAGCCATCTTACGAGTCAAATTTTTGACACGTTAGTCGTTTATAACGATGTTACTGAAAAAATGGAGCCACACATTGCACATATATGGGAATTAAGTGAAGACGGGCTGACGTGGACCTTTTATTTACGAAAGGATATATATTTTCATAACGAAACAGTTTTAACTTCTCAAGATGTACAATTTTCATTTGAACGATTAAAGCAAGCTCACTCTCCTTTCGAATGGTTAACAGAAGAAATTGTTCAAATTGAAACACCATCACCACTGCAAATTCGATTTCATTTAGCAAAACCAAATCTATTTTTCTTACACTATGTAAGTTCCATACAATTAGCAATTTTACCGCGTGATGCAGTTATTCAAAATCATCATTATATAGGTACTGGACCTTTCAAACTTGCTCATTACTCTGAAGATAATATCGTACTCGAGGCGTTCACCCATTATTTTAAAGAGCGCGCGTTATTAGACCGTATTGAATTTTGGGGTATTCCTGATCATGTACAAATAGATGCTGATTATGAACTACCAAATGAAGAGGAAAATGAAAGGCATAATATACAAATAGAAGAAATAGGCTGTATTTATGCTGGCTTCAACTTTACAAAACCCGGTCCTCATCACGACATGTACTTTCGAAAAGCTTGGAGAGAACTATATGACGTTGAAACGATAATTCGTAGCATAGAGGGTAGACGGACAATTGCTGCATCAAGCTTTTTCCCTGAAAGAAGCCGCCAAACTACTAAAAGGTCCTACTCTTTAGAAAAAGCGAAACAGTATTTAAAAAAGAGCACCTATAACGGAGAAACGATTCATATTTATTTCTTCGCATTTAAAGATAGTGCAAATGACGCATATTTCCTAAAAGAACGTTGCGAACAATTAGGCATACATGTAGAACTTCACCCATTTCTCGTTTCAGATTATATGGATCGTTCTATCGATACACATGCCGATATTATTTTCATGGGAGAAGTATTTGCTGCCGATCATGAACTCGCATTCTTAAATGTGTTTAAAAATAAAAGTTGCTTCATAAATCGGTTCATGGACCCGCACTATGAAAAACAAATTAACTGTTTACTTGATACCTTTTTATTAGAGGAAAATAAAGAAAAACGCTATGAGCTCATGTATGAGATTGAAGAATTTTTACAAGTAGAGAACATCATTTTATTTAACTATCACGTTTTAAAAAGAAAAACATATCCTTCTTCTTTAAAGAACGTAACAATTGATTCATTCGGCTGGGCAAATTTCGCGAAGTTATGGATACAGCCATCCATGTCTTAAAATGTGAGTTTTTATAAAAGGAGAGGAACCATGAAACGCACGCTAGAAAAAAGACTTTCCTATCTATACACAGGTGAGTTATTTTCAGTCATTACTTTTATTTTCACAAGTTACTTACTTAATTATGCTTATCCTACTTTACATTTATATTCCCTATATTCTTTTTGGGTCTCATTTCTTCTTTTGGAGTTTATCTTATTACAAGGAACACTTTACTGGTACGTAAAGTGGAAACGACTAAAAAAAGAAAAAACATCTGTTACGCCTATTAGGATGATCCACTATTTAAAAGTACTTAAAAAGATAAATATAGCATTCATTATCACGGGATTTATTACGGTTACTATTGATTTTGTAATTTGGTATCCCCACTTACCTTTAGGTGGGCTGTCATTTACTCTATTTATTTATATTTTTGCATTACTTGAGTACATTAACTATTATCATACTCAGCTTTCATACGATAACATCTCTAATATAAGACATTTAATCAAATCAAAAAAACTAAAACAGTCTTGTATAAGTAAAGATTTTCAGCGTATTTCATGAAAAAGAAGGTACTACATCCTTAGTAGTACCTTCTTCACAATACAAACTATTATTGAATTACTCCATCTAAGTGATCTTTCAAGTTTAATAAATATTGCTCAATATTCGGATTCTTCACCACATCATAACAAGCAAAGCTCTTTAACGGACTCATACCAAGAAACTTTTGTACGCGATGTAAGTGACTAAGCGCTGATTCTAAACTTTCCCCTTCAAAGAACTTCGTCTTATCTCCAAATGCTGTCTCCGGTGCGTTCCAAGTTGTAGAAAACATATACTCTTTCTCTTTTAATAAACCACCAGTTCCATATTCATCTGCACCTTTAAAGAACAAACCATATTCATACACTTCATCCATATACGTTTTAAATAACCCAGGTACACTAAACCAGTAAATCGGCGTTTGATAAATCACAACATCAGCCCATAAAAACTTCTCTTGTTCTTCTTTAATACTATAGCCATCTTGAATCGTTGTTGTTTTCACATGATGCATCTCACTTAATACCGTTACCATACAATCAACTAACGTTCTATTTAATCGTCCTTCTTTCGTACCGTATTTTTCATGTCCATTTATAATAAATATATTTTTCATCACTTTTCTCTCCCCTATATAATTTACTCTTCAGCTATCAACCCAAGTTGTTGTTTCAACGTAAGATTATCTTCTAAATGCCAATCCTCCGTTATCTTTCCGTCTTTCACATGTAAAATATCAATGGCAAAAAAATTGATTTTCTTATCCTTGTGCGTTCCTGTAAAAGAAAGACGAGCTGTTACTTTATCACCAACGACTAATAAATCTTCAATCTCGCAATGTATATTAGGAACAACTTTACGAAAATTTTGCGCTGCAAACTTTAATCCTTCCGTGCCTTGTGGTCGCCCTTTCGGCAATGTATGGTCGAAAAAATTTTCAGTAACAGTCTGCGGAATAAGCTCCTCTTTACCTGTATCCCAAAATGCATAAAAACGCTGCGCTGCATGAACCATTTCGGTCGCTTCCTTTTTACTTAGTGAGGGATCAATTGTCATCGCTTTTGGCTTTGGCATTTCTTTTAATAACTGGACTTCCGTTTTTTCTTCCACGCCGCATGCTACAAGTACAATACAAACAACAAACAAACTAAGAAATCTAAACAAATTTTTCACCCACATGAAAATCACCTCCTCTTCATCTAAACCTTTTGTATTTCGTATTTCTATTGTATATGCACTAACTTCCTTTATGGAAGTAGTGATATTTTTTTCATCTAGTTACCAAAAATATAGTTTTGTGATACTATAAAGAAAATTCATTCAAAAAATTTTATGGAGGCTAGTTCCATGAACAATATAGATCCAGTTGAGTTAACGAAAGGTTTACCTGGCATACCTTGTCCCATCGCTAAAACCCTTGATGTAATTCGTACAAAATGGACGTTTTTAATCATTCGTGATCTTCTTATCGAAGGAACATTACGCTTTAGTGATTTACAAAAATCAATGGACGGGATTAGTCCAAAAACATTATCACTTCGACTAAAAGAATTAGAATCTCAAGGCATTATAACGAGAAAAGTATATCCAGAAGTTCCGCCTCGTGTGGAGTACACATTAACGGATAAAGGAAAGCAATTAGAGGGGATTTTCATTGAATTAAAACGGTTTGGATTAAGTTTATAAAACAAGAAACCCCTTACTGTCGTAAGGGGTTTTATTACTTCGCAAAACTTTCAGCTAGCTGTTTCTCTCTCCACATAAATGTAATGCCGAGACCAACTATTAAAACAACTCCTGAAAATGCATATGGGTAATGAATATTCATATCAAATAATATTCCGCCCATCGCTGGCCCTGCGATATTTCCTAAACTCGTATAAGTCGAGTTCATACCAGCAACGAATCCTTGCTCTTTTCCAGCTGCTTTTGATAAAAACGTCGTTAAAGCAGGACGAAGTAAATCAAATGCTAGGAAAATGAAGCACGTAACGAGAAGGACAATCCAATAATTAAAGACTACAGTTGAAACAAATGCTAATACTGCACCTACAATTAAACATATTTGAATTAACACTTTTTCACCGAATATATCAACCAATTTACCAAACATAAATACCTGCACAACTACCCCAAAGATTGAACTAATTGTAATAATTGCCGCGATATCTTTCGGTGTGAATCCAAATTTATGATCAGAGAACAGACTAAATACAGTTTCATATGCTGATAATCCGAATGCGAGTACAAATACGATAATAAATGCAATTGCATACATTGGATGTAATGATTTCTTTAAATCACCAATAAAACTCGATTCTTTCGTGTTAGCAGAAATCTCTGCAAGCTCTTCTTTCGTTAACGGCTCTTTTAAAATAAATATAGAAATAACACATGCTATAAAAGCAATTGCTGCAGCTACAAAGAACGGCACACGTATACCGTATTCTGCAATAAATCCGCCAATTCCAGGCCCTATAATAAATCCAGTACTAATTGCCGCAGATAAATATCCCATCGCCTTTGGACGCTCTTGCATAGAGGTAATATCCGCAACATATGCCGTAACACCAGGCATAATAAACGCAGCACTAATTCCGCCTAACACCCGTGCCACATAAAGCATCCACACATCTTTTCCTAATCCAAAAAGAAGTTCTGAAACACCAAAGATAAATAAGCCAATGATGATCATTTTCTTCCTACCGTAAAGATCGACCCACCGGCCTGTAATAGGTGATGAAATGAGCTGAGCCATTGCAAACACTGCAACGAGGTAGCCCATCGTCTTCCCTGTTAAATGCATGTCATTCATAAAGGACGGCATAACCGGAATGATTAATCCAATCCCTAAAAAAGCGATAAATATATTACTCAAAAGAATGACCAGTACCATCTTTTGTTCTTTTATCGGTTTCTTCACTTTTAACACCTCTTCCCGTAAGCTCCTCTCAAAAAATAATGCCCAAGAAGCTTTTTCTTTATCCTGCTATTTGTGGGCTAATCATGAGTAGAGATGCCTCCACTCATTAGAATTTCACTCTATCCTTCCACACATACATAAGTATTAGGTGAATGACTATCATTCATTTTTCCTCAAAAATGAACCTACCTTCTCAGACAGGTTCATCTTACTACTTCTTTATATGTAGTGCATGTGTTAAAAAATCTAGTACTTCAGCCTTTTGTAGCTCGACTTGCTCATCATCTTTATGATCATATAAATAAACTTGTTCCGCTGCTGATTCAACTAGAGCGATAAATAACTTCGCTGTTCGCTCTGCGTGAACCGAATCACGAATTTCACCAGCTTCTTTCGCCCCACTTAAAAATTCACTTAGCCACATATAAAGAGGCTCATACACAGCTTCCCATTCTTTTATATGTTCTGTAGATGCAAGACCTGCATACATTAAAGCTTGTATTTCACGATATTCCGCTATGAAGTGAAATACCGCATCTATTACTTGCGTAACTTTACTTGAAAAAGGCGCATCGTTTTGCACTTTTTCTTTCACTGCAAGGATCATCTTCTCAACCATCACTTCTGCTATTGCAGGCATAACAGATAACTTAGAAGGAAAATATAAATAGAAAGTTCCTTGTGCAATGCCAGCCAATTTCACGATATCAGAAATCTTCGTTTTTTCAACGCCTTTTTCCTGAAACACTTCAATAGCTGCATAGACAATTTTCTCTTTTTTATTCATCATCTGAACCCTTTCACACGCGTATTGAATGACTGTCACTCATTTTATAAAATAACTAGCTGTACTGTCAATTATCGTGTACTTTTTATAACAAAAATCTCCTAACGACTTGTTAGGAGATACAGTATATCTTTACGAAAGAGCTTTTAATCCTGTCACGCCGCATACAATAAGGGCCACACTAATGATACGTGCTTTACTTTTCGACTCACCAAACAGGAACATGTTTAATAAAACGGCACCTGCTGTTCCAATACCAATCCAAACCGCATACGCGACACTGACTTGTAAGAATAAGAAAGATGTATACAAGAATGCGAAGGATGTAGCAAACCCGCCTATATAAAGTGCTCCATTTGCTAACGTTTTATCTTTACTATACATTTTTAGACCGATCACACCGACTATTTCACTAATTGCAGCACAAAATACGAAAAACCAACCCATTTTTAAGCAGCTCCTTCCACAGTTTCTTCCTTATTATCAGCTAGCTTTAAACCGATAACGCCAGCTACAACCATTACGATAAAGAATAATTTCCCTATACTGAAACTTCCGCCGAAAAGGAATACATCCATTAAGAAAGTACCTACCGTACCAGCTCCGGCAAAAATGGCATATACAGTCCCTGTTGCAAGATGCTCACACGCTTTAGAAAGGAAGTGAAAATCAACAGTGATAACGCCTAAAATAATAATCCAATGCCACCAAGTATCGGCCGTATTAAAACCAAACACCCAAAAAATTTCAAAGATACATGTTAATATGACATATAACCAAGCTCTATTCTTCATACCTCTCACCTCTTATGACTGACTATCAGTCATTTTTGTTTTAAAAAAATATACTCCTTCATCACTACTATATAAACAACTATCATCCTCATTTACCATTTATATTTGTTCCGTTTCCAAGCAAATGGCATCCTGCTACACAAAATGACTGAATGTCATTCATAAGTATTGTACATGAATATTTTAAAAACTGTCAAGGCCAAAAACTTATTTCATCCGATTTGTATATTTCCTAATAATCTGTCAATACTGCTAGTAACATAATATTTTCTCCACTCCCCCTTGGAGAGATCCCTTTAATAGAGCAGTTAGCTTATGCTAGCTGCTCTTTTTTACTTTTTTCACCCAACATACCGAATCATCGCCACCTCATCACAATAATCAACCTTTGGACAATGTCTACAATCAATCCATACTTTTTCTGGTAAAGCCTCTCTATTCACAAAATCAAAACCGCACTTTTGAAAAAATTCCGTTTCATATGTTAAAGAAATGACTCTGCTCACTTTTATTTTCGCTGCCTCATTTATTACATGGTTCACTAGCATACGCCCAATTCCTTTTCCTGCATATGTATGCGACACGACTAATGACCGAACTTCTGCAAGATCCTCCCCTAACACATGTAAACCTGCAACTCCAACAATTTCTTCCCCTTCTTTCATAACATATAAACATTGTAAATATTGATAGAGAGATAAAAGAGAACGCGGTAAAACCACTCCCTCTTTTGCATAAGCTTCAATGAGACTATAAATTTCTTTCACATCACTCGTAACTGCATTAAAGATTTTCATATTCTATCCCCTTGCCCCCGATATTAATATTTATAAACCCAAATGAATTTTAATACATAATTTTATATAATAATACATCTCTCCTTTCTCCTCGTCAATCACTTTGTACAAACAAAAAACCAAGCAATCTAATCGATGCTTGGTTCCTCATTTCGTATCGGCAATACCGTCGAATATTTAATTTCACGAAGTGCTAAACTCGTCTGTATCCTTGTAATACCAAGCTTATTCAGCTTTCTAATAAACTGCTCTAACTCTTTACGATCACGATTTGCAACCTTTAATAAATAATCATACTCTCCTGTTAAACAGTGACATTCTAACACTTCCGGCATCGCTTCTAATTCTTTTTCCAACACGTCAAGTTTATCCGATTTATGAATATTCGTACTCATAAAAATGAAGCATAACAAATCAAAACCAAGCTTTTCTTGATTTAAAATGGCAACCTGTTTATCAATGAACCCTTCTCCATCTAATCTTTTTATTCTCGCATGCATCGCAGCTGGTGATAAATTAACGCGTCGAGCAAGCTCTGCATTACTTACTTGTGACTCCTTCTGCAATATATCTAAAATTTGTACGTCCAAATCATCCAACACTTTAATAACTGACGACTCCATTACAATTCCCCCTTTTTCTTACCGATGATTATTCGAAAAAACACCTTACAACTTATATAAAACTGAATATCATTTCATAAACACTATCTAAAACAAAATATTTTATCTACTTTTATTAATTATACAAAAGAATATATTACATACAGAAGAAAAATGCTAAAATTATTTACAATTCACATTGATTATAACAAAGGGGATTTTAGTATGCCTTATTTTTATGTCTTTTTACTATTACTAACGAGCTTATTATGGGGAGGAAATTTCGTCGTTGGAAAGTCACTCGTTGATCATGCGTCTCCGATGACACTTACAAGTTTAAGATGGATGATTGCGATCGTTTGTTTATTACCGATGGTATGGTTTAAAGAAAAGAAAATCATTCCGCCTCGTGCGGCAATACTGCCGTTAATATTAATGGGGATTTCAGGGGTCGCTCTTTTTAACATCTTTCAATTTCTAGCACTAGAAAAAACATCTGCAACGAATGTAGGACTTATTTCTACATTAAATGCGATTTCAATTGCGCTATTTTCAGTATTATTTCTAAAAGAAAAAATAAATTCTCTTCAAATTCTATCCATGATTCTTTCCTTCTTTGGAGTTATTCTTGTCCTATTAAAAGGTAACTTTTCTCTTTTATTTTCACTACATTTTAATAGCGGAGATTTATGGATGATTGCGGCTGTTTGTATTTGGGGCGTCTATTCTGTTTGTAGTAAATGGGCAACAAAAACAACGACACCACTTATGGCAACATTATACTCTGGTATTTTCGGAGTTATGTTATTACTGCCATTTAACATTGGAAGCTTCACTGTTACAAATATAAATACTTCTTTCATCACATCCCTTTTATATACAGGACTCATTTCCACAGTTCTTTGTATGGTATTTTGGAATGTTGGCGTACAAAAATTAGGAGCTACGACATCAGGTATTTTTCTAAACTTCAATCCCATTTTCACAGCTATTTTAGCATTCCTTTTCCTCGGTGAAGAACTAACATGGATACAAATTGTAGGGACAATAATCGTTGTAACAGGATGTTATTTATTTTCTCATTTCAAAACGGTTGCTGTTCAGCCAACTAGAGCTTTAATGCGAAAACATTCGTAATGAAAAAACATCGTCACCCGAGTGGCGATGTTTTTATTTACCTTTCATTTCTTTCACATACTGCTTTTCTTCTTCTGGCGATAAACGTTCTGTTGCCTTTCCAGTATCACCACCTTGAATTTCCCATAAAAAGTTATGCTCCTCAACCGTTTGTGAAAAATCCCCTTTCTCCCAGCGCTCTAAAGTGGCAAGCAGCTTTGATTTATATTTAAAATTTGTACTACTTTCTACTGCCTTCTTCGCACTAACAATTTCCTTATTTGTCATTTCAATAAATCCCCATTTTTCAGAGGATTTCACTTTTTGATGTACCATCCTATGCATGGTAGAAATAATTTCATCCTCACTAAATTGTGGCTTCTCTTCTACAACTTTCTTGTCCTGTTGGCTCATTACTTTTTGTGTTTTAAGACTCTTCTCCTCTTCCTCTATATAATTAAAAAGTTTAGTAACACCGAATACAGCTCCTATCGCAATTACAATCATTGTAATTGCCCCTATTATCCATTTTTTCATATTCTGTACTCCCCATTCCCCTAATAATCACATAAACAAATGGAATCGCCTGCGCACAGTCGATTCCATTTGTTTCCTTATTTCATTTTAAACCTTCATTGCCTCTCGTACAATATAACTATCCACATATTGCTTGAATTTTACGATTTTTCCGTCCTCCAGTTGCCATACATGAACGAAATCTGCTTCAAATGATTTTCCCGTTTCTTTATAAACCCCTGAATAAACACCTTCAGCAATAATTACATCTTTTCCTTTTACTTCATGGTACATATTTACACTCGCTTTATAATCATCCCATTCTGATCCTAATCGGCTAAATACATTTTTCATTATTGCTTCTACACCTATATAAGTTCCCCCGTATGGGAATCCTGCTGCCTCTGTCCATTCTACTTTTTCAGAGAGGGCTTCCGCTAAATGTTTTGCATTTGAAGAAGCTGATCCTTCATATGTACTTTGAATCACTTCTAAATTTGATTTAGGCATGTTACTTCCTCCCGTTCTATTTATCTTTTACACAAGATGTAACCAAAAACATTACATCTTGTGTAAAAAAATATTTAAATTGTTTTATTCTTAACTCAAACGATGTAATCATTATAGTTACAATAATGATTCAAGTCAACAATTTATAAATAAGTTTACTTCGTTTTCATTACTTTCTCTTTTAAGAAACGATCTACATACCCTTCTGCTTTGACAACGAATAAATATGCACCCATTGCTAGTAATGCAAGATCTAATTCATATCCTGGATTCTTTCCATCTCCTAATAAACCTGCTGCTCCATTTACCTTTACGATAGCTCCAGCTAAAATAAGAGCGAATAACAATCCTACATATTTTACGCCTAAACCGATAATTAATAATATACCACCAACTAATTCAACTGTTGCTACGCCGTATGCAAGACCACCTGGTAAGCCGATGCTTGTAAACCATCCTGCTACGTTATCGATACCTGATTGAAACTTCGCTAAACCGTGCGCAAAGAATGTCACTCCTAACACGATACGAATAATTAAATTCCCAATATATTGGTTCATTTTGAACTCTCCTTTTTGTTTTGTTATGGTGAACTTTTATTTACAAGTCAAAACAATACGGTATTTTATTTCATTCGTCAAATACTTTTTTTAAGAAAACAAAAAACATTATCCCTTTTACGGATAATGTTTTCCTACAGAATAGTGCTAATTCAAGCTTTTACTCTATTGCACAAAAAAGTTGAAACATTTTTCCAGCGCCAACATACGGCAATAAAGGCAAGTCCTCTTCTACAACCATCCCAACAACATTCACCTTCTCATCTTTAGGCAAATCATGTGTAGCAACTTGCATCTCTCCTGCATATCTACCGTACAATTCATTATCAATTGTAATGCTACCTTTCTTTCTTGAAATGGTATGCATTGGCTGTAACACGACTTTATTTTCTTCTCGTGATTCTACTGAGCGAATGACATCACGAGCTGGATCTAGTCTATTTGTATGCACTTGTTCTACCATTTTTAATACTTCACTTTTCTCTATCAATGGCTCATACCGCAGCGGAATAATTCCTCTACTCGCACTCGCTATCTCTTGTACACTTTCTATACTTCCGCTTATATCCCCGATTAACACCTTATCGACACCACAATCTTGTACAAGTTCTAAGTACGCTTCAAGCGGGCGCATATTACGGTGCTTTTCTAACGTTGGTAAACCTTCACATAGCGGACCACGTTTTTCACCATCTCCCGGAATAAATGCCATCGTTTTTATTCCACACTCATGTAAGTATTCGTTTTGTTTTTGTAAGAATGATTTTGCTAGTCCTGTTTCTGGGCGCGGGTAAAAATTATGCCACGCTTCTACATTCTCTACCTTTATATGTTCTATGATTAACTCTTTCCAAAATGAATCTGTAATCGTGCTCGCATTTAAAGCTACTTTCATCTTGTGAGATACGCGTGCGATTTCTTTTGACGCAATCCCGTAGTCCATTCTTAAGCCTGTAATGCCCCAGTCCAATAGCTCCTCCACATTTTCATACGTCATCCCTAAATGGTGTAACGATTTTGGAGAAACATCGACCATTAATTCCATTTCATATTTGAGAGCTTGTTTCCCAAGTATTTGAATTAGCTCTTTATACGTACCAGGGTCATCTTCAGGAATGTGCAATGATGTAAAAATAGATGAAAACCCGTTTTCCCTCGCTACTTTTAGCCACTCTTCTTGCTTCTTTACTCGTTCTTTTGCAAGGTAAATTGAAACTCCGATCATATGAATCTCCCTTTCTATGAATAGAAAAAGAGAAAGGAATCCCTTTCTCTATATGTTTTCTGCCATTTCTTCTTTAAATCCGAAGAAGTACGTAAAGATGAATCCGAAAGTATATGCCACTACTAATCCAAGGAAATATAGTAAATATTTATTATCAGCAATTAACGGAATTAATGATAATCCTGATACGCCAATTCCAAGTGCGGCTGTTTTCATAACTGCTTGGAATGCACCGCCAACTGCTGCCCCTAAACAAGCTGTAAGAAACGGTTTCCCAAGTGGTAATGTAACCCCGTATAATAACGGTTCGCCAATTCCTAAAAAGCCAACTGGTAATGCACCTTTAATTACGTTACGAAGTCGTTTGTTTTTTGTTTTCACATAGATGGCAATCGCTGCTCCTACTTGCCCAGCTCCAGCCATTGCGAGTACTGGTAATAAAGGTGTTACGTGCGTTTGATTAATAAACTCCATATGAATTGGTGTTAAACCATGATGCAAACCGACCATAACGAGCGGTAAAAATGTTCCCGCAAGCACTGCTCCAGCAAACGCTCCACCAATACTTAAAATACCATTAATTCCGCTTGTAATTCCTTCAGATAAGAAACCTGCTACCGGCTGAATCGCTAACATCGTTACGATACTCACCACTAACACAGTAATAAGCGGTGTTATAATAATATCAACTGCATTTGGCACTGCTTTTCGAACTTGTCTTTCCACTACAACCATAAGCCACGCTGCAAAAATAACGGCAAACAATCCACCCCGTCCAGGTACAAGCGCTTCACCGAATAATTTTACGTTCGCCATCGCTGGGTTAAAAATTAAAATACCAGCAATTGCCCCAAGAACCGGTGTCCCACCAAATTCTTTCGCTGTATTCCAACCGACTAAGATTCCTAAGAATGTAAAGATACCCCCGCCAATAAGTAATAACATTTGTAGCCACGTTGCATTCGGATCAGCACCTGCGTTTTTCGCAAAGTTAGCGACCCCGTTTATAATACCTGACGCCACAAGACCAGGAATTAACGGAATGAAAATACTTCCTATTTTTCTTAAAAAGTTTTTCACTGGTGTATTATTTTTCTTCTTAATCTCTGACTTCATTTCTTGCCCAAGGTCTTCAAGGTGATGATCCGCCACCTCACCAATCCGTAGTCCTGTTAAACCTTCCATTTCAGCTGCTACTTTATTTACTGTCCCAGGCCCAACAACGACTTGAAGCGTCTCATCTTCAATAACGCCCATAACCCCTTCAACCTTTTTCAAAAGGTCCATATTCACTTTACTTTCATCATGAAGCGTTAATCGCAGTCTCGTCATACAATGAGCAATGCCGCGAATATTTTTTATTCCCCCAAGTTGCTCTGAAATTTCTTTGGCCATTCTCTCTTCTTTCTTCATAATAGAATCCCCCTCCCTATTATTTTATAGTGCCTTCTTCACAAACCCTTTCGCTTCTTTTAATTTCTGCAGTGCTTCCCCATACTCACACTGCAATAACACCATAACAATCGCAGCTTTCACATTACGTTCTGCTTTTTCATAATACTCCGCTGCTACTTCATAACTAACCCCTGTTGCTTCCACAATAATTCGTTTTGATCGTTCTACTAATTTTTCATTTGTAGATTGCACATCTACCATTAAGTTTTTATATACTTTCCCAACACCAATCATAGATGCTGTTGAAATCATATTGAGTACTAGTTTTTGCGCTGTACCAGCTTTCAAACGCGTTGATCCTGTTAAAATTTCTGCGCCTGTTTCTACTTCCACGTTTAGTTTTGCATATTTACTTATTTCAGCATTTTTATTACAGGAGATACTAGCTGTACTCGCTCCTACGCTATTCGCGTACTTCAAGCCGCCAATAACATAAGGAGTTCGACCACTTGCTGCAATTCCAATCACTGTATCTTTCTCATTTAATCCAATACTTTTTAAATCTTCTTCTGCTAATTCTTCGCGATCTTCTGCCCCTTCTACCGCTTTAGTAAACGCTTTCAATCCACCTGCTATAAATCCTTGCACCATTTTATCAGCTGTACCAAATGTCGGCGGACATTCCACTGCGTCCAAAATACCTAAACGGCCACTCGTACCAGCCCCAATGTAAATTAATCGGCCCTCTTCTTCAAAAGACTGAATAACAGCCCCTACAACCTTTTCAATTTCTTCTATTTCATTTTCAACCGCTAACGCAACAGTTCGATCTTCTTCATTCATACTTTGCAACACTTCTTTTATGCTCATCTCATCTAAATTCATCGTCTTCTCATTACGATGTTCTGTCGATAAATTTTCTAACATATTACCACCCACTTTGAAATTTAATTTCATACTTTCATTATAACTTTAAGAAATTTAAAATCAATATTACTTTATTATTTTATGAAATTTAATTTCTTTTCATGACGAATTTATGTCCGTCCGTATGCAAAAAAGATGGGTTTCCCCATCTTTTCATTTTAGCTTCCGTAATCGCAAAGCTTCTTCTCTTGTTTCCATAAATTGATCTAGCACTTTATTACCAATGCGATTAAAGGTAATCACATATAGAGCATCTATCATGTTCAATTGCGTCATTCTTGAAGCAATACTTGCAATACGATGATCTTGTTCTACATCTGGCATACAAAGACGAATATCCGCTTCTTTATATAATGGTGATGATTGATCAAGCTTTGTAATCGCAATAACTGTTGCACCTTGTCTCTTCGCATATTGCGCCATTTCAAGTACATCTTTCGTACGACCAGATGTTGAAATCGCCACAAATATATCGCCTTCTTTTAAATTCGTCACAAGCGGCAACATCATATGAAAATCAGATAGCATCATCGCTGTAAATCCGAGCCTTGTAAATTTATAAGCTCCGTCCATCGCCGGAGTAGCTGATCCGCCTACTCCGTAAAAGATAATTTTATCGGCATTTACAATATGATCTGCAGCTTTTTCAAGTTCTTTTTTATCTATCGCCGTCACGCTCGCCTCAATTGCAGCTTTATTCACATACGTAACTTTATTAAACAAGTCGTACGGGCCATCTTCCGTATTCATCACTGAAAAATCATTAATATTATAATCAGCAATCGTTAATTCACGAACGAGCGCGATTTTAAATGCTTTAAAGCTCCCAATCCCAATCGATTTACAAAAACGAACAACACTCGCCTCACTTGCGCCTGCATTCGTTGACACTTCTTTCGTCGTTAAGTTCGGAACAATCTCTGCATTCTCCATTATGTACATGGCAACCTTCTTTTCAGCTGGTGAAAATTGATCCATATTACTTTCAATTTTAAATAGTAATGTTGAAGCTTTCACTATTTAACCTCCACTTCTTACGGTTGCGTTCACTGATTTTCTCTTGCTTCAAGAAGGTAAAAACCATCATCGCCAGGAGGATGAAACACATTTACAATACGATTCCCTTTTTGATAAACAGTTCTTTCCCCTTCTGTCCACTTCTTTTCCCAACCGTTCATCCAAATCGCAACATCAGGTAAAAAAGCAGTATATTTCAGCTTCTGATCGTACTCACCATCTGCTTCTTCCGAGAAAATAGAAACCGGAAAATCTTTCACTTTTGATTCTTTCCATGCAGTAAATGGTATGCACAATAAAAGAAGTATAATTACACCTATAATCTTTCCCTTCGTAATCTTCACACATTTTCTCCCCTCGACTTATCATATACGTAGATTTTACCATAAGTACAACCTATTCACGCTATATGACTATTGCTTTTTCCAATAAAGTGAAACTTTAATCAGTGGGGGTTTTGTTCCCCCACTGATTATTAGTTGAACCAATCNNCGTTAATGCGGGATAAAAAAGAGCTTACCCACATCAGATAAGCTCTTGCTTTCTATACAAAATACTTCTTCAAAAGCGGCGGCGTAATAATCGTTGTCAATATAACAACAATAACAATCGCTGTGAAATTTTCTTTCGCTAATAAATTCGCCGTAAGTCCATTCGCGGCGATGATAAGCGCTACTTCACCACGTGATACCATCCCCGCCCCGATACTAATAGAAGATTGAAGGTTGAATCCTGTTAGTCTTGCTCCTAAACCTGATCCGATTAACTTTGTGAAAATCGCAATGAGCGTCATAATGATAATGAACCAAAGCTGGCTTCCGATACCTTGAAATGTAATTTCCATTCCGATACTTACGAAGAACACCGGTACAAATATTGCATAAGCAATCGGTTCAATTTTATGTTCTACTTCGTGCTTATACTCTGTTTGAGAAATGGCAATTCCGGCTGCAAATGCGCCAATAATACCTGCAATCCCCATCATTTCACTGTAATACGAAAAAGAGAAACAAATAATAAGAGCTGCACTAATTAGAGCTTCTGTTACCCGAAGTGGTACAAGCATTTTCATAATCCACGGAACAACTTTCCATGCGATAAAAACTATGCTGACGAAGAAAATAATTTTCTTTACGATAACAAGTGTTATATTCACATCTTGCGTTCCTAAAAAACTCATAACAAACGCTAATAAAATAACGACGATAACATCGTCAAATACGGCAGCACCTAAAATCGTTGTACTTTCTCTCGTATTCATTTTCCCTAAATCTCTTAACGTTTGCACTGTAATACTAACTGACGTTGCGCAAAGTAATAAACCTAAGAAAATTGCATGAGATTGTATTAATCCAAATAGCAACCCTGTTACATAACCACCGATGAAAGGAAAAATAATTCCACCAGCCGCGACTGCAAATGACGATTTCAAATTCCGATTTAACTCTTCTAAATCAGTTTCAAGCCCTGCCATAAACATAAGTAATAAAACACCAATCTCACTCAGTTCATCAATTAATTCAGAGCTATTAATAATACCGAGTACAGCTGGACCGATAATAATACCGATAATTAATTTACCAAGTACAGAAGGCTGGCCGAGTCTCACGCTAATATCGCCAGCTAATTTCGTACAAAGTAAAATGACAACAAGTTCAAAATAAAATAACATAGCATCTGCTCCTACTTTAACTTTAATGAGTGGGTTATTAACCCTCGTCCATTCCTGCCAATAGTTTCCCCTATTCATCCGCATTTTATTTGTCACATTTTTATTTGACAAAATATTCTGAATTATATTAAGATTAATCCAGAAATTTTAAAAAACTAGATACCATAACTGTACCTCCATTTACCTACATACTCTTTTCTAGTGGGCTCATACTATATTCGCAGTTATGGAAATGAAAAACGGGGGGGAGAGTCCAAAGTGAAGTCATTATTACGAAAAAAAGCGCTTAGTACTGAATCACCAAGGCAGTTAAATAGAACATTAACCGCACTTGATTTAACCTTTTTAGGAATTGGCGCCGTAATTGGGACAGGGATCTTTGTATTAACAGGTATTGTCGCAGCGAAACATTCTGGTCCTGGTATTATGCTATCATTCCTTATTGCTGCATTTACTTGTGCTTGTGTAGCCTTTTGTTATGCTGAATTTGCTTCTTCTATTCCAGTCTCAGGAAGTGTGTATACTTACGCATACATGACAGTCGGAGAAGTCGTCGCTTTCATCGTCGGCTGGTGTTTAATGCTCGAATATTTACTTGCAGTCGCAGCAGTAGCTGTCGGTTGGTCTGGTTATTTACAATCTTTACTACAAGGGTTTAACATTCATCTGCCCGCCATAATCGCCTCGGCCCCTGGCGTAGGAAAAGGTGGTCTTATCGATTTACCGGCTGTTTGTATTTTACTACTCATTACGGGTCTTTTAAGTTTTGGTATACGCGAAAGTGCACGCATTAATAATATTATGGTTCTTATCAAGCTAGCTGTTATTATCGCCTTTATCGTAGCAGGTGCAAAATATGTAAAACCTGAAAATTGGACGCCGTTCATTCCATTCGGATACGACGGTATCATTACTGGAGCTGCCACTGTATTCTTCGCCTTTTTAGGCTTTGATGCAATCGCAACCGCTGCAGAAGAAACGAAAAAACCACAGCGTGATTTGCCAATTGGCATTATCGGTTCCCTTCTTATTTGTACTGTTTTATACATGATTGTATCTTTCGTTTTAACAGGTATGGTTCCGTATACACAATTAGATGTTTCCGATCCAGTTGCATTTGCCTTACATTTCGTTGGCGAAGATACAATTGCAGGACTACTCGCTGTTGGAGCGATGACTGGAATGACAACCGTTCTCTTAGTCGTTATGTATGGACAAGTTCGCGTTTCATATGCGATGAGCCGCGATGGCCTACTTCCAAAAGCATTAGCACGTGTAAATAAAAGAGTAAAAGTCCCTTTATTAAACACATGGATTACTGGTGTTGTTGCCGCTTTATTAGCAGGACTTTTAGACTTACATTTACTAGCTAATTTAGTGAACATCGGTACGTTAACAGCCTTTACATTCGTTTGCTGTGCAGTACTTATTTTACGAAAAACACACCCTGACTTAAAACGTGGATTTCGTACACCTTTCGTCCCTGTATTACCCGTTGTCGCGATTCTTTGCTGTTTATATTTGATGGCTAATTTATCTAAAACGACATGGATTAGCTTTATAGCTTGGCTTATAGTCGGTTTATGCTTCTATTTCTTCTACTCTAGAAAACATAGTCATTTAGCTACTGAAAAAGCAAACGATGAACAGAAAAAAGCATAATAAAATAGCTCGCCAATAAAACGGCGAGCTATCTTTCTGTACTATTATATTTTTTCATTAACGATTGTAAAATGAAAAATATGCCGATGCAAGCTGTAAACGATGCCCAATTTCCTATTGGCGTTGCGTATTTAACAATTCCAATACCTACAAGCACTAAGAAAATAATCACCTGATATATGAGCTTCCACTTTTGCATATGTTCCCTCCTTTACTTCGTTCCCTTCTTTTTCTTCTTCCATGCATTTAAACTATCAAAGAAGAAGTTAATAAATAACGTGCCTAAACCCGCTAATAAAAACGTCATTAAAAATAGAATCCATATACTTTTTTCTTTTAAGAAATAATATCCTACAAGGAGCACAACCGCGATCCATACATATTCAAGAATTCTTTTTAGCTTTTTCTCTTCCAAATTATTCGCTCCTTTATTCTATGCTATTTTTAGTATAACAAAAAAGAAGCCTATCATGATAAGCTTCTTTCTCTTCTCTCTTATTTGTTTATGCTTTTTTCAACGAGTGAAATCGCATATTCCATTGTACGATTCATCGTTTCTACTTGTGTATCTTTTACTTTCGCATCTTTTAACACAGATTCTGCCACTGTAATTTTTTGACTCAATGATTTCACTGAACCGTCCGTTACATTTGCAGCTTGCGCTTTTTTCACTACTGCTTTTGCAGATTCAATATTCATTTGTAATTTTTCTTTCAGTGTTTTCGGTTGTTCTACTACTTTAGATTGTATAAATGTTTGATTTGCAGTTTTTAATTCATTATACGCTTGAACAATTTGTTCTCCCGTACTCGCTACATTTTCAAACACTTGTTTTGTATTATTATAGCTTTTCTCTAATTCTTGAAATGCTTCCTTTGAATATTGACCTGGCTTATCACCAAACTCATACGTACCAGCTAACACTTCTTTTACTTTTCCAATCTCTTCATATAACGCATTTACTTCCTCTAACTTTGTACGGTTAGAAAACTCATTATACGCTGCTAATACTTCTGAAGAATTTAACGCTTTACTATATAATTTCGCAAGCGCAATTTGTCCATTTAACGGAATACCACCATTTCCATTACTATCAGGATCTGCACCAAGTGCAAATGGTACGTTCGGATGATACACTTTCCCTGTAGCTGGCTGGCTATTTACTTTTTTACCATCTACGTAAATGGCTACTTCACTTCCGTTATACGTTCCTGTTAAATGATACGTTTTGTTAGCTGCTAATTGAACCCCAACACGCTTATAGCTACCGCCAATATGAGCCCATAGTTCTACATATCCACTTCCTGTAGATTCAAAGCCAATTCCGCCGCTCTCTGTATTTTGTAAAATACCTTGCCCGCGGATTTCATTCATTGAAAATACAGTTTCTAACGTAAACGTATTTGCTACTTTTTCTTTTTGTGCTGCTGAAAACGGAAGGTATCCAAATGTATTTGCTTTTCCATTTAGCTTCATAACATTCTTTTTCAATGCTTTATCATATTCAATAGTCACATTGCCCTTAACATCACCTTTTGTACCAAATGATGAATTGTCTTTAAATGTACCATCTGCAAAGTTTACATCAAAAACATCGGCCTTTGGTACTTTCACATTCGGATCAATATTATCTTTTTTCGTAGTGATCTCTGCTGTTAACGGCTGTACACTCTCATTACCGAATGAATCGATTGCAACTACTTCAAGTGTATATGTTTTCCCGCCATCTAAACCTGCAAGTGTAAATGTCAGCTCTTTCGGTACTGGATCACGATAAAACTCTGAGAATGCTAACCATTTATTCTTTATCTCACCTGTTTGCTTATCTTTAGCTTGTACACGATAAGAATGAACAAGAAGGTTGTCCAATGCTTGAGAGAATGTTACTGTTGCTGCATTTTCTGTTACATTTGATACCGATAACTTCGCATCTTTTGCAAAGTAAGGCTTTTCTTTATCACGATTTTCTACATGTGTAAATGTTTCTTTCTTTGATGGCAACTGGATTTTCCACGGTTCGCCTGTCCAAGAATTTGTATGGAAATCACGGCGATTAATCGTTACTTCTTTATCATCTACTTCTACTAATAAACCTTGACTTAATGTACTTGCTCCTGGCGGGATATTTCCTTGTACTTTCCCACCTTCCACTTCCATGTAACTTACAGAAGATGTACCAATTGATGTAAAGTCTTTTTGATGAATCGATCTTGGATCATCTAACGGATAATGCGAATGCCCTGAAAACGTAATAACCTGTGGGTATTGTTTTAATACCTCATTAATTTTCGCACTATCTTTCGTTCCCCACTCTTGGCTACCGTATACTGTATCTTTAATATGTTGATGTAAAAATACGAAAATCGGTTTTTCCGGATCATCTTTTTGTGCCTTTGCCATCTCTTCTTTTAACCAATTAATTTGCTTGTCTGAATAATATCCATGAGTTGTCCCGTCCTCTGGAGACATAACAAGGAAGTGATAACCTTTTACCACATTATGATAATAAATTGATTTCATACCTGTTTTTTCTAAGAAACGCTTCTGCGCACTCTCTACAGATAAACCGTTCCAATAATCATGGTTACCAAGAGAATTCATTCGCACAGCATCTTTATTTGCATTTTCATTATACACTTGCATGAAACGATCATATTGTTGTACCGACCCTGAATCAGTAAAGTCTCCCACAATTACGAAGGCATCTTGTTTAGGTGCAAGTGTATTAAGTTGCTCGATTGCTCGTTTCCAGCGAAACGTATCATCCGTTCCACTATTTTTAATATGTACATCACTTACGACTGGAAAAACGATCTTCTTCTCACTTGGTGCCTTTTCTTGCTTCTTCTCTTCCGCTTTGACTGATGTACTCCACGGAAATGATACGAACGCTAATACAAAAACCATGAATAATCCAATAAGGCCTTTTACTTTTCGTAAAACAGTTCTTTCCACGTGAATCCTCCTCATAATAATTGATTCATTACAAGGGCTATTTTATCTAAAACATATTAATGCAGTTTAAATAACAAATGAATTTTATTAGATTTTTGTAAATATACAGTTAATTAGAAGTTAAGTCCAACATTCCTCGTACTATTGTATACAACCACCTTTTGTCTAAAAGAGTCTGGTCATTCTTTTCCTATGATGATTCACATATAATCTTTTCTATAACACTAATGATAAGTTAAGGTTTAAGCCTATTAGACAATCTTAATTTTTAACATTTCCTTCTTTTTTTAACACATCAGCCATGCTTCTACATTTAATAATAGTAAAAGACAACTTAAAAGGAGGGGTTGTATTGAAGAATAAAAAATATTGGCTGTTTCGCTCCTTTATCTATCATTTTTCCAGACCCTCGTCCAACGCCCCCTCCTCCAAATCCAAGCTGCGAGCGAGTAACGAATGAATTTGCAGGGAATTTCCTCATAACGAATAACACCATCCCCTCTGTCAAAGATGCATCACAATCAATGATACTGTGGCAAAGTGATGGAATACTACTTATATCAGGTAATGTCTCGGTTTACAATAGTACTAGCAGCACAGAAGCAATTACAATTCAAATCGTTGGAGCAGCAACTAATGTTTTCACTGTGTTTCCTGGTAATACAATATCATATGCAGGAAAAGACTTAGAATCAGTCAGGATTATCAATATACAAAGTAATCCTTCACTATATTTAGAAGGTAAGTACTGTTGCCAATTTACATGTTGCTTATAAAATACCAATTTCAACTTCCTTAATAAAAAAAGCATATCATTTACGGTATGCTTTTTTTATGAAATCGGATAACGTACAGTAATACAAAACTCTCCTTGATTAACAGTTGTACCTGTCGTAGTAATTCGAACAGTCGTAAAATATCGTACAGTGAAAGTACCACTACTTTGCGGTTGAACAGTAACAGTATCAACTACCGTAGCGCCTACTAAAAAAACAACTGTAATTGGAGCCGCCCCTACATCATATTTCACGTAACCTGAACCATATACTTCTTGTGTAATATTATTCGTATATACAATTTGAGTACCAGCACCTGTAATAGACCAGTCTGTACATACTTGATCTTGCACAAGTGTTTTATTAGAACAACATGACAAACTGGAACTTCTCATTCCCATTTTGATCCTCTCCTATTCTGCTATGAAAGTGAATAACGTGTTGTAATACAAAATTCTCCCTGATACGTTCCAGCAGGTGTTGCAGGTAACACAACTTGTATAATATCAAAACGACGATACGTAAACCCGATACTCGTTCCTGAATTTAATGTTTGTGTATCTAGTACAGTACCAGCAGAATCAAGCACCTCTACAGTAATTGGGCCTGGTCCAACATCATATTTAACAAAACCAGTACCAACTACGTTTTGGTTAATATTATTTGTATAAAGAACATTATCGATTGCTGTTGCAACTACAGTAGCAGACCACGGACTACACACTTTATCTTGTACATAATTTTTATCTGGACAACAAGTTAATGCTGACCCTGAGCACTCACAAGACATAGTTATTTCCCTCTCTCTTTTATATTCCCTATATGTGTATGTCCCTCAGAGTCTTTTGCCTGTACGATACATCTATTTTCAAAAAATATTCAAATGACTAGATAGATTCAGTTTTATTTCTTTTTTTCATAAATTTATAGATGAATATACCACCTACAACAATAACTACGACTAGTAATATCGGTAGCATATATTGTCCAACAACATCCGCAGCCTTTTCCCAATGCGGACCTAATTTCATTCCAAAATAGACATATAAAGTCGTTAACGGGAACATTGCTACAAATGTATATATACTAAATTTCCATATGTTCATTTTTGCCATACCACATGGAACAGAAATAAGTGTTCGAACTCCTGGTACAAAACGTCCCACAAATGCTACAACTGGTCCATATTTCTCAAAGAAATCATCTGCTTTTTGAATTTGCTCCTCTTTAATAAAGAAGTATTTCCCGTACTTTATTAATAGAGGGCGACCACCGTAATAACCGAGGGCGTATAACGTTAATGGTCCTGTTGTTCCGCCGAGTGTCCCAGCTAATACAGCTAACCAGAAATTCATATCTCCCTCGTATACCCAATACCCAACCATAGGTAAAACGACTTCTGCTGGAATAAATTCAAACGTTAATGCTAACACAACTCCAAAATAAGAAAACTGCTTTAAAAACTCGATTATATCTAAAATCATTTGCTCCATATTTTTAACTCCTATCCTACGTTTACGTTATGCTTTTCTTGTAATTGAACTGGCGCCATTTTGACAATTCGGTTCAAAATGAATAACACAATTCCAATATCATCTAAAATGCCGATAAACGGTAGGAAGTCTGGAATTAAATCAAGCGGCATCGCTACATACCCAACTAAAAAAGCAACAGATAAAATTTTCTTCTTTATTGAAACCTCTTTTGAAGTAAAAAAGTCAAATAGAAATGGAACGAAACGACGGACATGAAATACAACTCTTAATCTACTAATAAGTTTTTTCATTTTTATTTCTCCTCTCTTTGTATACGAAAAGGACCCTACCAAATATGGTAAGGGTCCTCAAAAAGACAGAAAGGGGCCTTTACCATTGCTGGTAAAGGTCTCACTAACAACGAAACGTTGCCAATAAAGCCGAGGGTTTCTCCCTGTAATGACGACTTTATTGTAATAAGTTACTCCCCTTTATACACAATTTTATACACTCACATTAAAATATTTCAGAGGGCTTGTCAATATATTTTATATCCCATTCCCTTTCGTAAAAAACAAAAAACGTATAGGAAATTTCTTACTATCTCATAATATACATAACCATTTTTGAACGAAAGGAGATGTTTCATTTGCATACCGTCTGGAAAGGTGCACTTTCACTTGGACTATTAAATATAGGAATTAAACTATACAGTGCCGTAGAAGAAAACGATATAAAATTTTTAAGCCTCCATAAAGAATGCTTAACACCTATTAAATATAAAAAATTTGCTCCTGATTGTACGGATGAAGAAATTGATGATACAGATATTGTAAAAGCCTATGAATATGCACCCCATAAATACATTATTATGGATGAAAAAGAATTAGCTGAGTTGCAAAAAGCTCACGAACCACGATCCATTCGTATTATATCTTTTATCCAAAATAACGAAATCGATTCTGTTCTTTATGACCGTTCTTATTTTATAGGCCCTACCCCAGGACATGAAAAATCCTATTTATTATTAAAAGAAGCTCTTGAACGTACAAATAAACTTGGGCTTATTCATATTTCTATTAGAAAAAAACAACATTTAGCTATTATCCGTAACTTTGAAGATGGACTGATGTTACAAACCATTCACTATCCTAATGAAATTCGCGATATAACAAATATACCTAACTTACCAAGTAACGAAAATTATCCTATCCAAAAACAAGAACTCACCGCAGCAATTAATTTAATCCACCACCTTACAAATCCTTTTGAACAAGAAATGTATACAGATGAATATAAAGAAGCCCTTACCGAATTAATCGAGAATAAAATTGAACAACAAGAAAAAACTGAAACAATCTCTCCAGCTCCGAACATCATTAATATTATGGAGACATTACAGGCAAGCATTGAACAAGCAAAAATAAAAAGAGACAATAAAACAGAAAAAGAGGCCAAATAAAATTGACCTCTTTTTTCTTTAAAGCGGATTACATTTCGGCATTTCAAGTCCAGACGATTGAGCTAGTTTTAATAAGTAGTAACATTCCTCTCTTGCCATATGATCTGCCATTCTAGCTGATAATACACTTAATACTTCATTCGATAACTCGAGCTCTTCCACTTCATGTAAAAAATGCGAAAATAGTTTCAATTCAAGTGAAACATCTTTTGTAAACTTCTTTAATGCTGGAAAATGATGAAGCTCCGTTCGTAAATATCCAGTCATCTCAACTGCCTTTAAGTAAAATTGTTCAAAATGCTTCGTAAATTCTTCGCTTTTCTCTTTCAATCTTTTTTCAACAAGATCTAGCCCACCAGAAATAGAACCCGCATGACCAGCCGCATCCGTTAACCAAACGAGATGATAATGCAATTCATGAAAAACAGGCGGAACTTCCCCTTTCTTCAGAAACTCTAAAACTGTTATATACTCTTCCACTTCGTTTACCATATGATTAATAAAAGTTGGCGTAAAATGAATCGTAATTTTCCCTTCCAACTGCTTCTGTATAATATTTAATTTAAACGCCCGAATTTCCTTAGCAGCTTGTTCAGCCTCTTTTGAGAATGCCATCAGATTTACATTCCGAACTTTATTTAACAAATTCGTAAATGTTTCAACAAAGTAAGTAGCTTTCTTTATATCCTCTTTTTCCTTCGGAGCTAATGCATCCAGTAAAAATTGTGCATGATCAGTAAGTACCTTTAGCCAAAATTGATGCTCAAACAACGCACTTTCTTCATAATTTCTCTCCACTAAATCCCCTCCGTCTATTCACCCTTCTCTACCACTTGAAGTTTATATCCATCCGGGTCTTGTACTACAATACTTTTCTCACTTTCTTTTTCTGTATATGCGATTTTATAAAATACTAACCTCTTCTTTACATTCTCTATGTTAGAAATTGAAAACGTTAGAACATCAACTGAGTCCGTAACACTCTTCTCACGCCCGCCCAAACTGCGATTCATCACAAAACTAATTCTCGTTGAATCGGTATCATACCAAACCCCTGTAATATCTAATTGCGGCCTTTCTGAACTAGGTGTTATCCCTAAAATCCCTTCATAAAAATACAGAGTTTCCTTTAAGTTCTTTACTTCCAATACAATGAATTGTTTCACAGTCTCCACATTCATTCCCCCCGTACCTATTACTTTTTTATATGTGTCATAAATGCTCATTATGTCTGAATACAATACGTAGTAATGAACATGTAAGGAGGTTTATTCGTGAATAAATATATGAGATCATTTGTGCCCTATCATAGCCCTCTCGATCCTTGTCCTCCTATCGGAAAAAAATATTATTCTACTCCTCCTAATTTATTTTTAGGCTTTCAACCGCCAAACTTACCGCAATTCACGCCAAAAGAAGCACTCCAAAAAGGGACTTTATGGCCTGTTTTTTATGACTATTATGAAAATCCTTATAAAAAAGGGCGGTGACTACTGACGTGACTCAATCGCTACCAGAAGAATATTATCAGCTGTTACTGGAGCTTCAAGAACTAGACTTTGTACTAGTCGAACTCACTCTTTATTTAGATACACATCCAGATGACACCGCTGCTATTAATCAATTTAATGACTTTTCCTATAAACGGAGAGTATTAAAACAAAAGATGGAAGAAAAATACGGGCCACTCCAGCAGTTTGGAAATAGCTATTCTAATGCCCCTTGGGAATGGAGCAAAGGTCCTTGGCCATGGCAAATATAAAGGAGAGAAACTATGTGGATTTATGAAAAGAAATTACAATACCCCGTTAAAGTGGGAACTTGCAATCCAGCACTTGCAAAATTATTAATTGAGCAATATGGCGGTGCAGATGGAGAATTAGCTGCTGCACTCCGTTACTTAAATCAACGTTATACAATTCCTGATAAAGTCATTGGTCTCCTTACTGATATTGGTACAGAAGAATTTGCACATCTTGAAATGATTGCTACGATGGTTTATAAGCTGACGAAAGATGCGACTCCTGAACAAATGAAAGCTGCTGGTCTTGACCCTCATTACGCTGATCATGATAGTGCACTTCACTACCATAACGCTGCTGGTGTTCCATTTACTGCAACCTATATACAAGCTAAAGGTGATCCAATTGCCGATCTATATGAGGATATTGCGGCTGAAGAAAAAGCACGCGCAACATATCAATGGCTTATTAACTTATCAGATGATCCAGATATAAATGACAGCCTACGCTTCTTACGTGAACGAGAAATTGTCCATTCACAACGTTTCCGAGAAGCGGTAGAAATTTTAAAAGAAGAACGTGATAAAAAAATATTTTTTTAAAACACGTATCCTAGCGGTATGTGTTTTTTTACGTTTAAAGTTAAATCCTTCCTATTAAACATATAAATAGTATATTTATTCGATTTAATGCATTATTTTTTAATTTTTTCAAAATTCCCTATTGCTTTCTAGTCATCAGACCTTTAAAATAGTAACAGTTACTCGACAAATTGTTTGAATTTTCGACAAAAATACTCATTAGGAGGATTTTCTTTATATGCGTACAATTTTAAAACCAGCGCAAATACTCTCGATTAGTTTATTGCTATTCGCAGTTTTCTTCGGTGCTGGTAATATGATTTTCCCGCCCCTTCTCGGTCTTTCTTCCGGAGAAAATATGTGGGTTTCCATTACAGGATTTATTATTACAGACGTCGGTTTATCTTTACTAGCTATCGTCGCTGTTGCCCTTGCCGGTGGTAGTTTTAACACGTTAGCAAGCCGTGTTCATCCAAAATTCGCAGCAGTATTCGCTATCATTATTTATCTTTCAATCGGCCCACTATTTGTTATTCCACGAACTGGATCTGTATCTTACGAAATTGGGATTGCACCACTTTTCCCGGACCAATGGTACTCTATGTTAATCTTTAGTGCAATTTTCTTTACAGTTGTCTACTTCTTATCATTAAATCCATCAAAATTAGTAGATCATATCGGAAAAATATTAACGCCAATTTTACTTGGAATTATTGCAATTATGGCAACAAAAGCGATTCTTTCACCAGGAACGTTTACAGAACCTGTTGGTGACTATAAAGAAATCCCATTTTTCAAAGGATTTCTTGAAGGATTTTTAACGTTAGATGCAATTGGAGCACTTGTATTATCAACGATTGTTGTAAATGCAATTCGCCAAAACGGGATACAAGAGAAGAAATCAATTGCGAAATATACAATTATTTGCGGTAGCATTGCAGCTCTATTTTTAACACTTGTTTATTTCTTACTCGGTTATATCGGTGCTTCAAACGGCAACTTAGGGCAATTCGAGAACGGTGGTCAACTATTAGCTACTGTTATGTACCAATTCTTTGGGACAAGCGGTAATGTTTTATTAAGTATCGCCATCATCTTCGCTTGTTTAACAACAGCAATCGGCGTTGTAAGTGCATTCGCCAACTATTTTGCAACAGTACTAACGAACGTTTCTTACAAAAAGCTCGTACTATACGTTTGTATTTTTAGCTTCGTGGTTTCAAACTTAGGATTAAGTTTATTAATCAAAATTACATTACCTGTATTAATTATTTTATATCCAATTACGATCATTTTAATTTTCGTATCATTTATTGATAAATATACGAAACGTAAACCTTCTGTCTACATCGGAGCAATGATCGCAGCATTCATTATTAGCTGTATTCATGCACTTGATAATGTGGAATTGATACCAGGTTTTATCACTAATATCGTACACACTATTCCGTTTTATAACTTAGGAATCGGCTGGATTATTCCAGCAATCATAGGTGGTATAATCGGATACTATATTCCGCAAACAGAAGCTGAAGGTGAAGTTTCTACAAAATAAAGAAAAGAAGCAAGCATGAAATACATGCTTGCTTCTTTTCACATCGTATGTTTAAAAGTAAATAACTCTTCTTTTGACTGCACAGCAGATTGTTCCTCTTCTACAACGTCCTTCTTTATCTCTCCTCCTAACCTGACTTTCATCATCGCCTCTTCGATACTTTTTACAATCATATTTCCTGAAAAAATAGTAAATCCAAAAAATGTAATCGGAACGAGAGGGATCCACGGATTCACTGTTAATGACCTAAAGTATACTCCAATTAAACCTGACCATTCATGCGTATAAGATTCCACCTCTTTTATTTGTCCACCAAACATTACAGTCCCACCAAAGAACACTTCAAGTAATCCTAAGTGCAGTAAAATAGTAAGAGTCTGCGTAAACTGCTGAAGAAATACGAGTATAAACGGCATATAAAGATGCGGAAAAAGATGTTTTATAACAATATGTCTTCTCGATCCACCTAATATGCGCGCGGCATCAACAAATTCTTCCGTTCGCAATTTACGAACTTCCTTCGCAACATACAGTGCAATAACTGGCATTACAAGCAGTACAAGTAATACCACTTGAAACGAAGCCCTTTCAAAAAAGGTTGTTGTCTCCTCTCCGCTTCCAAATGCATTTGCAGATTGAAGAAAAAAATACGCAATCATAACTGTCGGAATAACTGTAAAACTATCAAAGAAAGCCTCAATTTTTGAAAATCCTCTTTTTATATACGTTCCGAGTACGACACCGAAAAACACACCTATTACCATTCTAAGTGCCGCAATTAAAATAGATATACCAATCGTCCACTTCGCGCCCTCAATGACTAAATGTAACAAGTCATACCCTTTCCGGTCTGTCCCGAGTAAAAATTGTAATGAAGGTGGAAACGGTGGCACTTGTGGATTTTCATCCGCATCATATTGCAATGTAACTTGTCTAATATGTCCATCATTCCATAACGTATTTCCGATGCTCAAAAGAACTAATAGGAGAAGAAACCCAATGCTTATCCAAAATCTTTTATCACGTTTTATATACGTCCACATATTATAATCTCTCCTTCATCGCAGCCGGAATGAGATAATGAAACAATTTAAATAAAATAAAAATCGGAATATATATAAGAAGCACACTAACGATGAAAACCTCAACTCTAATACCGAAATAAGATTTCAAAAACATAAAAATACCACCCGTATTAAAAATCCATTCTATAATATATAAATTAGATAACATAAAAAAGATATTCGTTTTCGCAAAGAATAATGTACTAAGCAACACATTTCGTAAAATATGACGATTTAAAATATGAAAGCGCCCCAGCCCTTTCGCCTTAGCAAATAGTACATAATCTTTTTCTAGTTCATTTTCAAAACGAAGCACGACCATTTTTACAAACATAATCGTAGTCGGGATGCTCAAACACAATATTGGCAACCCCCTAATCGACTCGCCTCCAATTGAAGCAATTTGAAAAGGTAAAAAACCTGTTTGTTTAAAAAACCATACAACTAAAATTTGTGATACTAAAATAAGAAGGATATCTGGAATGGATTCTAGGAAGATAAGAAATGATTTAATTCGATGTTGTATACGTGGTGAACTACTCATAATTACATAAACAATACAAAATGCTACAAATAATGAAATGAAAAAAGCAGCTAAAAATATAACAATTGTTTCTTTATAATGGACAAACAACTGTGGAAATAAAAATTTATCTCCCACATATTTAAAATTGGAGATGTCCATTAAATTCACAAACACTTCTTGTAAACTCTTTATGTACTGTGATGCATGCAGCTCAAATCCATAAAATAGTTTCGGCAATGTCCCTAAACAAATAATACCCAAAATCGAAATAAGAAATTGAAACGTCACTTCCATCCCATTCAAAAATACTTTTTTGACCATTTTCGCCCTTCTCTCTCTATAATTTACCCCTTAATTTTATTCTTAATTTTCTGAATTGTAAATATTTAACACATGAAAAATCGCTAGGTTATGACCCTAACGATTCTTTGTGTAACTGTTTTTCTCTTTTCGCAAATGGCATATATAAAATAAAACATCCAATAAGCGCAGCTATTTCTAATGAAATAATATAGTAAGGATGCGGTCCTAACATATCAAGTAAGGAAGCTGTTTCTAGCTTATGGGCTAAAAACATATAATTACCACCTGTTTTATAATTTACAAACGAAACAATTGGAATCAATATGTTTAAAAAGATCATCGTGCGTTTAATAGATTGTAATGTAGGACGATACCCTTCCACCCAAGTCATAAAGAGTGGCGCCCAAATGAGCAGTATATGTGCGACAAAATATTCAATGAAACGAAAATGCGGAAAAGCATATTGCAAGTTCGGTGTTAAAATGGCTTGTGATGCACCAATAATTCCTGTGAAAAATACAATCTCATATATGCGATAACTTTTCGTTATAATCATAATCGACGCTAATAATAAACTAATCGTACATAACTCAAACGGTAATGAAGTGGCTAGCTCAAAAATCCCTGCTTTCCACTCCCACATATGCAGTCCAATTTCACTCCCTATAAATAAAAATGCAATCGCATATCGAACCGTTATATTCCACTCATTTTGACGTAATACATCTTGGTATTGATATAAAAAAACGATTCCCACCAACATAATAAATAATATAATGGCATGTTGCCTTGAGTAGGGAATAAACGGTTTTAATGGATGCGCACTAAAATAAGCTTCCATCTTCCTTCCTCCTCTCCTTCATACAATATTATTGTAAGAAAGAAACAACGAGTCAATTCATTTGCTTACACTGGGACAAGCTCTACCTTACATTTACATATTCATACCTTACAAAACTGTAAGGTTATTGTAAGCTAAAACGATTTGTCAGATTCTTTACCTCTTCTATACTTAATGTAGATACTAAAACGAACGAAAAGGTGATAAATAGATGAAGAAGAAAAATAAAGTGTTAATTACTAGTGTAGTAGCAATCGGAATTGCAGCTGGATCATACTTTGCATTTGCTGGCGGCGGTGGTTCAGAAGTAGCAATGGCATATAGCGGATATAAAGTAACAGAAAAACAGATTGAAAACGCGCAAAAATTTGGCGGAGAAGTCATTCCAAACGGCATCGAAACAATTTCATTCGATCCAACAAAAGGTACGTATGAATTAGCTGTAAAAAAAGGCGATGAAGTAAAAAAAGGGCAACTCCTTTTTAAATACAATGACCCTGCTGCTAAACAAGGTGTAACAGAAGCAGAAATGCAAAAGAAAATCGCACAAAAAGAAGTAACATTGTTCCAAAAACAAATTGATGCAGCGAAACAAAAATTACAAAAAGATAAAAATGCAGGCCTTCCTGCTGAAGCATTAAAAACATCAGAAATTGAAGTACAACAATTAGAATCACAACTTGAAATGAAGAAGTTTGAAGTTGAAAAAGCTGATGAGATGATTAAAGCGGCAAAAGAGAAAGTAAACACACTTTCTGTAACGAGCCCTACTGATGGCGTAATTGATGACATCGTAAAAACTGCTGATGAAAAAACAGGTATGAGCGGCATTACACTTCGTCACGCTGGTCCATTTAAAGTAAAAGGTCAACTTTCTGAATATGAGCTTGCTAGTATGAAAGTTGGGCAAGAAGTAACTGTTTCTTCAAAAACGGTCGCTGGTAAGACTTGGACAGGAAAAGTAACAGAAATCGGTTCTACACCATTAAAGAGTATGGATGAAAACAAAACAGTTTCTAACTATCAATTCACGGTCACATTAGATAATAGTGAAGAATTACAAAACGGCTTCCACGTTTACGTAACAAGTAAATCTGGCGAAGCAACTGGCACAATTGTTCCCAAAAGCAGCATCGTGAAAAAAGGTGACAAAAATGTTGTCTTCCTCGTAAAAGACGGTAAAGCGAAAGAACAAGCAGTTACTGTTGAATTCGAGACTGATAGCGAAGCAAAAGTTTCTGGAGTGAAAAAAGGAGAACAAATTATCTCTAAACCTGAAAAAGACTTAAAAGATGGTATGGAGGTTGTCGTTGAATGATTAACTTAAAAGGCATCACGAAATCCTTCCAAAATGGTGCAGAATCCGTTCAAATATTACACGGAATTGACGTAACACTGAACCAAGGAGAATTCACTTCTATTATGGGACCATCTGGTTCTGGTAAATCAACATTAATGAACATTATCGGTTGTTTAGATAAACCAACGACAGGTACGTACGAACTAGCTGGGCAAAACATTTCAAACATGTCTGAAACAGAACTTGCACGCGTTCGTAATAAAGAGATCGGATTCGTATTCCAAAACTTCATGTTATTACCGAGACTTACAGCACTTCAAAATGTAGAGCTACCTCTTATTTACGCTGGAGTTGATAAAAAAGAAAGACGTGAGCGCTCATTAGCCGCTTTAACAAAAGTAGGTTTAGCTGATCGCGCTACTCACTTACCGAACGAATTATCAGGTGGACAAAAACAACGTGTCGCAGTTGCACGTGCAATTGTAAATAATCCAAAGTTCATTTTAGCCGATGAACCTACGGGGGCACTTGATACGAAAACAAGTACACAAATTATGGACCTCTTTTACGAATTAAACAAACAAGGCTCAACAATCATTATGATTACTCACGATCGTGAAATTGGGGAAGCTGCAGCACGTCAAATTGTAATTCGTGACGGAAATATCGTCCAAGATTGGAGAGGTTAATTTTGAACACGAGTGAAAATATACGCATGGCCCTTTCCTCTATCTTTGCCCATAAAATGCGTTCTATCTTAACGATGCTAGGAATTATTATCGGTATTAGTGCCATTATTACTATCATTTCAATGGGTGATGGTACAAACGCAAAGTTTAAAAAAGAATTAGGCCAAGGAAAAGATAATGAAATAACGATTTACTACGACAACTCTGACTATGGAACAGATATTGCCAAAATTACAGCTGATATGCTAAAACGTCTTCAAACTGTTCCAGGCGTTAAGGATGTGTATCCAGATGTACGTATGAAAGTAAAAGCAGCTTCTGGTTCAAAAGATGTCTCTCTTGATTTAATAGGTGGAACAGGCGACTTCATGACAGATTCGAAAATAAAATTAGTTCACGGTCGCGAATTAAACGACAGCGAATTAAAACAAGCAATCCCTGCTGTTATATTAAATGAAGAAGCTTTCAATAAATTATTTAATGGTTGGGAATCAAACTTATACACTGATATAAAAGGAAAGCCGTATAAGGTAGTCGGTGTTTACGAAACGAAAAATGAATTCGGAATGCCTATGCCTGAAGGGTATACGTCACTTGAAAATGTCCCTGTCATTTCAGGAGTAACTGAGTATGACTCTGTAAAATTAACAATGACCTCACCAACAGAACGTAAAAGTGTAGAAAAACAAGCCGTTTCCGTTTTAAACGAAATGAAAGCTCCTAAATTTGAAAATAAATTCAAAGCACAAGACTTAGGTGAATTTACGAAGCAATTAGACGAATCTATCGGTATGATGAAAATGGTATTCGGTGGTATTGCCGCTATCTCCTTACTTGTTGGTGGTATCGGTGTAATGAACATTATGCTTGTATCTGTAACAGAGCGTACACGTGAGATCGGTATTCGTAAAGCTCTTGGCGCAACGCGTGGTAAAGTATTAACACAATTCTTAATTGAATCTTGTATTTTAACAGGACTCGGTGGTTTCATCGGTTTCATGCTCGGTATCTTCTTCGCTTGGATCGTCTCCATCTTTGCCGGATGGCCACTCGTTGTCTCAAAAGAACTTGGACTTCTTGCAGTAGGTATCTCCATGTTAATCGGTATTATATTCGGTTTACTGCCAGCTAACAAAGCTGCAAAACTGGATCCAATTGAATGTTTACGATATGAATAAACAAAAACGTAGGAATTCACACTCCTACGTTTTTTTATTTATCTATTAAATCGTGTTTCTTCTATTATATATGTTTCATCCTATACATACCTTTAACTACTTCAAATTACTAAAGCTATTATAAAATCCTATTATCACAAAAATAATATGTGAAAGACTAAAATCAAGGCGTAATTTTTTCCATACCTCGACTTATTTTGTAACAATTGTAGCGATATTTCATTAAATTTCACCCCATTTCTATTTCTCCACAACTAAAATAGTTATTTTTACATAACTACTTTCCTGTTTCAATAGAAAAAACATCATTTTTGTAATGATTACGAAATAATTAAGTAACACTAACGAAACAATATTAACCTATTAGAAATTGAAATACTCCCCTTTTTATGTATTAGATGCTCTAACCTCCCCTATAAACTAAAAGAAAGCGCTTTTAGGATATTACTGGAATTATTACAGAATATTAATGACCCGTTACGAAACCTTTGTAATTTTATGTTTTTCGCAAATAAGAAAATTATGGTTGCTATAATGAGGTCAACGAAAACAAATGCAATGGAGGCTATTATGAAAAAATTTATGGGTATAGCAACAGCAGCGGTTTTTGGTCTTGGGATTTTCACAACATCTGCTAAAGCAGAAACAATCGTAACGACTGATGTACTAAATGTACGAGAAAACCCAACTACTGAATCAAAAGTTGTAGGAAAATTATTAGATGGATATAAAGTAAATGTTTTACATACAGAAAACGGATGGTCAAAAGTGAAATTGAATAGCGGTAAAGAAGCTTTCATTAGCGCTGACTATACAAAAGACACTTACTACGTAACAGCTAACGTATTAAACGTACGTGCTGGTGCAAACACAGACTCAGAAATTCTTGGTAAATTGAAACAAGATGATGTAATTGAAACAACACACCAAGTTGAAAATGATTGGATCCAATTTGAATATAACGGAAAAACAGCTTATGTTCATGTTCCTTACTTAACAGGTAAAGCTCCAATTAAAGTACAACCAGTAGTTAAAGCTGAAAAAACAACTAAAGTTCAAGATACAGCTAAAGTTCGTGAAGCAGCTGAAACTCAAGCAAAAGCTAAAGCTCAAGAAGCAACTAAAGCTCGTGAAGCAGCTGAAGCTCAAGCAGAAGCTAAGGCTCAAGAAGCAGCTAAAGCTCGTGAAGCAGCTAAAGCCGGGGCAGAAGCTAAGGCTCAGGCAGCAGCTGAAGCTCAAGCAGAAGCTAAGGCTCAAGAAGCAGCTAAAGCTCGTGAAGCAGCTAAAGCTCAAGAAGCAGCTGAAGCTCAAGCAGCGGCTAAAGCCGAGGAGGCAGCTAAAGCTCGTGAAGCAGCTAAAGCTCAAGCAGCGGCTGAAGCTCGTGAAGCAGCTAAAGCTCAAGAAGCAGCTGAAGCTCGTGAAGCAGCTAAAGCTCAAGAGGCAACTAAAGCTCGTGAAGCGGCTAAAGCTCAAAAACCTGCTACACAACAACCTGTTGCAAAAGAAACTGAAACAAGTGCACCTTCATCTTCTCGTGAACTACGCGTTGTAGCAACAGCTTACACAGCAGATCCACTTGAAAATGGTTATAAAGCAGGCGACCAAGTAAAATCAGCTTTAGGTCACAACTTAACAGCTAATCCAAATATGAAACTTATTGCAGTTGACCCAAGTGTCATTCCATTAGGTTCAAAAGTATGGGTTGAAGGTTACGGAGTAGCAATCGCTGGTGATACTGGTGGAGCTATTAAAGGAAATAAAATCGACGTTTTAATGCCAGATAAAGGCACATCTAGTAACTGGGGACGTAAAACAGTTACAGTTAAAGTATTAAACTAGTTCGTATAAAAAAGAGTCAGTCTCATTATTGAGGCTGACCCTTTTTTATGATTCTTACATTCTTTCTCCTTCACTCCCGTCCAATTCTATATACGATAGACTACCATTTCAAAAGAAAAAAGAGGATGCCACAGCATCCTCTTCTTGCACTTCTCTATTCCACGCAAGTAAACTGTGTCCAAGCTCCTACATAATCTAGTAAGAATAACTCTTCTTCTGCAATTGTGCCGACAATATTTTTCCGTTCATCTATCGGCATTTCTTTTAGAATGATTTGCAGTTCACCTTTATACTTACCAAATGAATTGTTACCAATTACAACTTGCCCTCTTTCCTGTAATACACTTTCGCGCACTGGGAAGTCATAGTCTTTGTATTTTTTACGCACTTCTGTAGAACGTACCATATATTCTGTTATGTCACCGCGTCTTACATGTAATTCTTGTAGCGTGGCTCTCTTTTCTACTTCAGTCGCTTCGTCTACAAAGTGTACCTTTAGCTGTAACATGTAACGATTTAAGTTTCCTAGTTTCTCTAACTCTGCTTCACTCGCATAAGCATTTCCGATAATAACGTCATCAATAAGCCCTGTCGCCCATAAATGTTTCGCTTGTACTTCAATCGGTAAGTTACGATGCTCTTCTAACGTACATAATCCGTCATTAATATCCCACGGACCGATGTTAGCTGCATGTGACGTAATAAACGCTGCCGTGCGAATACCGTGTTTTTTAAAACGTTCACTACAGCGAATGAAATAATCATACGGAAGACCAGTGAATTTTTGCGGATAGAAGTTATGGCAACCAATTAAAGCTGGTTTATTTGCCTGATGCGAAAGAATATTTTCTAAGTATGCAATATCATTACTTACGTTTAGTTCAATTTTTAAGCCGTACGGATTATTCGTCATTTTCGCTTCTGTTAATCCGTCAAAACCTAAATCTAAACGAATACCATCTGCACCTAACTCCGCAAAGAATGATAGATCGCTATAGCTAATACCAAGTTGATCAAATACCGCCGGAGCTACATCTAAAATAACTTCCATATTATAATCTTTTGCATGATTAATAATTTCTTTAAATTCAGCTACAATTTCTTCTTTCGGACGATTCACGGATAAAAGACATGTGAATATTCTTGAAAAACCGTGGCGTGCCGCTGCCGAAATGTATGCCATATCTTGTTCTTTCGTTGAATGCTCTGGATAAAGTGAAATTCCTAATTTACGCTCCATGCTTTTGCATCTCCTTCACACGTTGTATTAATGCCATGCTCGTAAATCTATATTTTGCAGATAAACATGTTGCACATAAAATCGTTGGTACAATAATTACGTATGGTGATTGTAATCCTAACATTACATAAGCACCCATTGAACAACCGATAAATAAAATTGATACGAGTAGTAAAACCAATAAAGATTTACTTTGTACCCATTTTGAATAATGCGCAATACATTGCCCCGCTACGAATGTAATTAAGATGATAATTGCTCCGAGCATTTTTCTTTCTCCTCTCCTGCTACTTGTTGTTTCTCATACATTTTGAAGAACGGATAATAAATAACGAATGAGATAACAAAGTTAACAAGTACAAGTACACCAGCCATAATTGTCCAGTCCGTACTAATAACCGCTGCAATTGGTGCTAACATCGTAAATGGCAATTTCGCCATCATCAGCGGAATCATCCCTGAAACAACTGCGAAATATGATACTGTCGTTGTCACTAACGGTGTAATAACGAATGGAATAATTAAGATTGGGTTCATTACAATTGGTGCCCCGAAAATAATCGGTTCGTTAATATTGAATAAGCCTGGCACAAATGATAATCTACCTAACTCTTTTAGGAACTTAGATTTAGAGAACATAAACATAATAACTAAAGCTAACGTTGAGCCTGATCCACCGATCCATACGAACCATTGAATAAATTGCTCTGTAAATAAGTTTGGTAATTGATGTGCATTTCCTGTAGCTGTGAATACTTCCATATTTTCAAGAATTGCTGAATCCCACATCGGACGAATGATTGGTCCTAAAATCGCAGGGCCATGTATACCGAATGACCAGAAGAACACGATTAAGAATACTGTTAATAAACCGCCGAATAAATTATTTCCTACTAATACTGATTTTAGTGGTGCGATTAAATATGTGATTGTTGTATTTACATCAAATTTTAAACCGTAACGAATACCCCAGAATAAAAGAATAACGACTAAAGTTGGAATTAATGCTGCAAACGAATTTGAAACTGCTGGTGGTACACTATCTGGTAATTTAATCGAGATATTATGCTTAATCATAAAATGATAAATTTCTACTGCAATTAAGGCTGTAACAATTGCTCCGAATAAAGATGTTGCACTTAATGTTCCTACTGAAATATATCTACCTGCATCAATAACACCTGGTACAGCTTTCGTAATTTGAATTGGTTCAACTGATGCTAGTAAAAAGGCGAGTACAGATAACAACCCTGCACTTAACTGATTGAGCTGATAAAAGTTGGCGAGTGAAGCTCCTACCCCAAATGCTGCGTATAGCGCCATTAAACCTACTGTAAATCGGAATGGAATATCTAAAATATGACGAAACGGTGCAATCCACTCCATATATGCATCAATTGGTAAATTTAAAAAGATAACGAAAAATGATCCGACAATCGTTAACGGCAATGTAGAAATAACTCCGTTTCGAATTGCTAATAAATGTCGTTGTCCTGCAATCTTTTGCGTTGTTGGCATAATCTTTTGTTCCATAAAACTCATAAAACCATTCATCAATACCCCTCCTCTTTTTCCTTACTATGAAATAAAGTTATAACATTATAATGTTTATATTTAAAAAAATATAATTATGCTAAAACTAATTGTTCTGCTTGTTTCAATACTTTCAAACCGTCACACATGCCATAATCTCGTTGCTCTATAATTGCAACTGGTATATCGTATGACTTCGCAAGAAACTGTACCGCTGGAAGCAAATACTTCACCTGTGGTCCGATTAAAACAACATCAGCATTTTTTATCTCCAGTTTCACAAGTTCTGAATCAACTGCTTTAATTTTATAATTCTTCCCTTGTTTCATTGCCTCTTCTTGCATTTTTCTTACAACCATACTCGTTGACATGCCTGCTGCGCAACATAATAAAATGTACATCTTATACTGTCACTTTCTCTTCTATTCGTTTATGAAGAGTGATAAATTCTTCAGCAAGTTCTTTCACTGTAATTGCATTCATTAAATGATCTTGCGCATGCACTAACAGTAAACTGATTTCTGCATGATTTCCTCTTGCCTCTTCTTGAATTAAGTCTGTTTGAATGCGATGAGCTGCTGAAATTTCTTCACTAGCAAGTGTCATCTTTTCACTCGCATTCTCAAAATCTCCTTGTCTTGCAAAAGCAATTGCTTCAAGTGACGCGCTTCTCGCGTTGCCACCATGTAAAATTAACGCAAATGGAGTTTGCATATCAGTCATTTCAAATTCCCCCAAGCTATCTTTTTTCTATATGGTTATCTTATTATGAAAACGCATACAATTAAACATAAAAAACTTCCGTTGTGTAACGGAAGTTTTTATATACTTCTCTTATAACGATAATAATATCTCTTGAAAATCTTCAACCACTTCAGCCTGAGCTAATTTCTCTATCGTATTTTGATTAGACATAATATCATATAAAAAATCATAAAGCTTTTGTAAATCTTCATTATTATTGCGCTTTACACTAAATAAAATAATAACTTGTACTTTCTTATCTCCCCAGTCAACCGCTTTATTAAGTGTACAAAACATCAAAAATGTTTTCTCACTTAATAACTGCATTGGATGTGGAATCGCAACTAAATTCCCGACCGCTGTAGGAGATGTACTCTCTCTTTCCATAACAGATTCATAAAAGTTTTCTGGTACATAGTTTTTCTCAGCAGCTTTCTCACATAAAAATCGAATAACCTCTTCCTTCGTAGAAGCGCTATGATTTAAGAAAATCAAATCTTCCTTCATATATTGCTGCACACTAGTATTCACATTCGTAAACAACTGCTGACCAATTGACTTAATCTCTTTATCATCAAATATTGAATTTACTTTTATAACAGGTACAGGCAAACCACTTGGTATATGAATCGTACTAATAATACAATCTATCTTTTCTTTGTAGAGATCTTCTACTTTCAATTGATAATAGCCTGTAATCCCTACAATCTCTAATTTATCTCGGAACTGTGATAGAATTTTATATTTCAATAGCTGGGCGCTTCCTTGACCAGTCGCACAAACTAATAAACATCTTTTCTTTTGATTCTGTTCTTGTAAACGACTCATCGCTCCGCCGAAGTGAATCGCAATATAACCAATTTCACTTTCCGGAATCGATTCTCCCGTATATTCACCAATTATATCTCCAACGAGAACCGCAATTTCAAAAGCATACGGATAATTCTTTTTCACTTCTGCCAATAGAGGATTTCTCGTATTTAACTTATACTTCAAACGGTTTAATAATGTTTTTAAATGAACACCAAATCCAAATAATAATTCCTCATCATAATAAAAAATAAGATTCCGTTCTTCCGCTACTTTAAAGAGAATATGTTGCATAAATGCATATAGATCTTTCCCTAATAATTCTTCTACATTTTCATAACGGTCTTTCGCTGTAACAGCAGTACTTAATAAATGCATCGTTACATATAAAACTTCTTCTTCGGGAAATGAAAGATGCAACGCTTTCTCTAAATCCCCTAAAATCGCTTTCGCAATTGTATATTCTTTCTTTATGATAAGTTCAGCTTGCTCTGCATTTAGTCCTTTCATATAATGTTGATCTTCACAACGCTTTAATGCAATTGCAATATGAATGACTAAATTATCAATTTCTATATCTGATAAATATATCGTTCCTCCTTCAATATACTTTAATATAACCGAACGGATAAGCGGTATATGAGGTAACGATACATATGTATCACTCTGTTCAAATTGCTCATGAAACGGAGTATGATCATAACGTGGTAAACCATATTGTGATAAACAAGAACGAATACGAAACTCCTCTCCGACAACACGTATACCATAATACGGTCTCTTTTCAATTTGTAATTTATAGCGACCACATATATCTGTAACATCTTTCATAATTAAATTTACAGTCGATTTACTTACATAAATCTCCTCTGCTAACTGCGAAAGCTTCACATACCCATCTGTCGTTAAAATACGTTGCAGAATGTACGCTATCCTTTCTTCATAAGAAGTTGGGATCTTTTCCGTCTGTTTTTGAAATAGATTCACGCAAAACTCTTCAAACTTCTTCGTTTGTATAATTTCTAGTTCGTATCCAGTCCCTCTTTGCGATTCAATTTTTGCTCCGTTTTCTTCCAATATATCATTCAATAACTTTATATCTTTTTGAATCGTCTTCGTTGATACATGTAAACGGCTCGCTAAAAAAGCTCGATTTAACATCGATTTCTCTTCTAAAAACTCCTCTAAAATAGAAACTAATCGCTGATGCACCTTTGTCATAGCTCTTCCTCTCGCAATTTATATATAAAAAGGAAAAAGCTGCTGAGGTCAGTAGTTTTTTCCTTTTTCATTTTATCTATTTCTTTAATGTAAATCCGAATTTATCCCATGCTTGTAAATAATCTAATAAGAAAATTTCTTCTTCCACAATTCGGCCAACTACATTTGTTTTTCCTGTGTTCACCATATCTTTTAAAGCAATTTGCAATTCACCTTTATACTGACCGTACTGTTCATTATCAATTAAAAGATCCCCGCGCTTAATTTCGCGTGTATTATGCGGTTTGAACTCTTCTTTCTTATATTTCACACGACTTTGTGTCGAACGAATCATATATTCAGATACATCTCCGCGATAAAAATGCGGTTCCTCTAATACAATAATTTTTTCTAATTCTGTTGTCGTATCGTATAACTCTATATCAAAAGTTTGTTTTTCTTTATTTAATGCACCTAGTGCCTCTAATTCTTTTTCTGATGCATACGCATTCGCAATAATGACATCATCAATTAATTCTGTTGCAAATAAATGCTTCGCCTGTGTTGTCATCGGTAATTCACGATGCTGCTCTAACGTACATAATCCTTCTGTTACTGGCCAAGGCCCATATGTTGCATCAAATGATGAAATAAAAGCAGCCGTTCTCATACCGTAATCTTTAAATTGTTTCGAGCATGTAACAAAATGATCATATGATAATCCTGAATAACGATGCGGATAAAAATTATGGCAACCAATTAAATTTTCACGATTTGGTCTATGGCTCATAATATTATCAACATATTTCGTACCGTTACTCATATTAATTTCAATTTTTAAGCCGTATGGATTGTAAGTCATAATCGATTCTTCTAAACCAGAGAATCCAACATCTAAACGAATACCGTACGCTCCTAACTCATGGAAGAACGATAAATCATCATATGAAATACCTAATTGTGTAAAGACAGAGGGACTAATATCAACTAATACTTGGAACCCTAATGCATTTGCATGCGAGATCGTCTCTTTAAAGTCTTCTATAATTTTCTCTTTCTCTCCATCTACAGACAATAAGCATGTGAATACACGTGTAAATCCGTATTTACTTGCTAATGTTAAATATTCCTTATCTTTCTCTACTGTTGAATGTTCTGGATAAATAGAAATACCTAATCGTCTCATATGTACACGCCTCTTTCTTTATTGTTTTGTAAACCTTTTCAAATATATGTAGTGAAAAAGCATATAATCCCCTTCTCATTCACTACGTTTTGAATCCGCTTTCTTTAAAGAAAAAACAATTTCTATCATTCATAACAACTACAAGTCTATACATCTATACTTTACAACTTTTTTTCATAGTTGTGTAGCTTTTACACAAATTTGTCAGTTTTTTCACCGCAAAAATTGTTATACGTTTTCAAGGCACCTTCCTTGACTGTTACATTGACCAATACATATACTCGAAAGAACAGAGAAATTTTATATAGGGGATGAATATATGGGAGAAGCAATACTCGTAAAACGAGAACCGTTATGGACGAAAGAGTTTGTTGCTTTAATTCTAGCAAACTTATGTATGTTTTTAGGGTTTCAAATGTTAATTCCTACTTTACCTGTTTATGTGAAAGAAATTGGCGGCACAAGTTCTAATATCGGATTTGTTGTCGGCATGTTTACTGTAGCGGCACTTTTTGTTAGACCACTAACGGGAAACGCCTTGCAAAAATTCAACAAAAAAATTATTTTAATGATTGGTACTGCAATTTGTTTACTCGCTATGGGTAGTTATCTTTTCGCTTCAACTGTCTTCCTATTACTTGCCGTTCGAATTTTACACGGGGCTGGTTTTGGTATTACAACGACTACATATGGAACTGTCGTTTCAGATTTAATTCCACAAGCTCGCCGCGGTGAAGGCATGGGATATTTCGGTCTTTCTGGAACAATTGCAATGGCGCTTGGTCCACTTATCGGACTTTGGCTTATGCAAACATATAACTTCACAATTCTTTTTTTATGTGCACTTTCCTGTACAGTAGTTTCATTAATATTAACAAAAATACTTCAAATCAAAAAATCGCCGCAACCACCTCAGCAAATATCTGGTACCTTCCTCGATGGATTTATCGAGCGCAAAGCTTTACTTCCTTCATTATTAATATTATGTATTACATTAATGTACGGAGGAATCGGGAGCTTTATTACATTATTCGCTACCGAAGTCGGAATTGCTGATATTAGCCTCTTTTTCTTATTTAATGCACTGGCAATCGCTGTCACTCGTCCGTTTTCTGGAAAGTTATACGATGCGAAAGGTCATACATTCGTTATCATTCCAGGAGTTATTATTACGTTTGTAGGTATTATTTTATTGTCGTATACAACTACCATTCCGAGTTTAATTATTGCAGCGGCATGTTACGGAAGTGGTTTTGGAGCGATTCAACCTGCACTGCAAGCATGGATGATTGATCGAGTAGCACCGCACCGACGAGGCGTCGCAACCGCTACATTCTTCTCAGCATTCGACCTTGGAATTGGTGCTGGCGCAATTATATTTGGATTCATTGCACATTTTACAAACTATGCAACTGTATATCGCTATTCCTCTCTACTCCTTATTGCTTTCCTATTCATTTACATCACAAGTGTAAGGAAACAAAAGCATGGAGATAAAAACAGAGAAAAAGCTGCTGGATAATTTCAGTGGCTTTTTTATCGTATTTTTGATGTTATAAAACTACATGCATTTCCCTACATATTTTTTTAACTTTCGTCAAAAAATATACGATGAACTCGTAGACGCTTTCCTTCATATTCAAATGAACAACACTATTCTAAAAAATGTGATTTCTTTACAAAAACACTGTCTATATAGGGGTTAAACCAATTAAATCCAGCTGTTTCTTTAAAGAATTGTAAACTTTTCTTCCCTTTGTAAATTTAGTGTAAATTTTACTGACAAACCGTTTACAGTGCCTCAAGGTTTAGTTAATAATTACATCGTACATGAAATTTAAGGAGTGGAATGCGTGGAATACAATATTCAAGATATGATCTTCCAGTTCATTGGTGGATTAGGTATTTTCTTATTCGGGATTAAATACATGGGCGATGGACTGCAACAAGCTGCTGGAGATCGTCTTCGCGATATTTTAGATCGCTTTACAACAAACCCACTTATGGGTGTACTAGCGGGTATGTTAGTTACTGTATTAATCCAATCAAGTTCAGGAACAACCGCTTTAACAGTTGGACTTGTAAGTGCCGGATTTATGACATTAAGACAAGCAATCGGTGTTATTATGGGTGCAAACATCGGAACGACAGTTACTGCATTTATTATCGGAATTAAAATCGGAGAATACGCACTTCCAATTATGGCAGTTGGAGCTATCTTACTATTCTTCTTTAAAAATAAAAAAGTACATTCTTTCGGACAAGTTATATTCGGTTTTGGTATGTTATTCTTCGGTTTAGAATTAATGAGCACAGGTATGAAGCCTCTTCGCTCTTTAGAATCATTCCAAGAATTAATGATTAGCATGAGTGATAATCCAATTTTAGGTATTGTGGTCGGTACAGTTTTTACTTTAATTGTACAAAGTTCAAGCGCAACAATCGGTATTTTACAAGAACTATTCGGTCAAGGCGCAATCGATTTAAAAGCTTCGCTTCCTGTATTGTTCGGTGATAACATAGGTACAACAATTACAGCTGTATTAGCTGCAATCGGTACTTCAATTGCCGCAAGACGTGCTGCATTAGTTCACGTTATCTTTAATATCGTTGGTACAATTATCTTTACGATTTTATTAGTACCTTTTACAAGTTTAATTCAGTATTTCCAAACGTCATTAAACTTAAATCCAGAAATGACAATTGCATTTGCACACGGAACGTTTAACGTAACGAATACAATCATTCAGTTCCCATTCATTGCAGTATTAGCCTGGATTGTAACAAAAATCATCCGTGGTGAAGATTCATCTATTAACTTCAAACCGCAACATTTAAATCCAATCTTTATTGAACAATCTCCAGCCATTGCTTTAACAGAAGCTCAAAAAGAAATCATCCGTATGGCTGAGTTTTCATTAGATGGACTAAAAGAAGCAAATCAATTTTTAAACACACAAGATAAAAAACATGCTGATATGGCTACTCAATTAGAAGGAGCTATTAACAATTTAGATAAAAAAATTACCGAGTATTTAGTTTTACTATCAGAAAAGCCACTTTCACCTACGGATTCTGAAAAACATTCCGTTTTAGCAGGTGTTGTCGGAGATATTGAACGTGTCGGTGATCATGTAGAAAATCTTGTAGAACTTGTAGATTTTCAAATTTCAAACCGCGTTTCACTATCAGGCGAAGCACTAGCTGAACTAAATGAAATGCTTGAGTTAACAATTTCAACATTACAAGATGCAATCAATGCTTTAACTAACTTCGACACTGAACTAGCTCAAACAGTTATTGCAAAAGAACGTAAAATCGACCAAATGGAACGTGTTCTCCGGAAACGTCACGTATTACGTCTAAACGAACGTAGCTGTTCAGGTGATGCAAGTATCATCTTCGTTGATATGGTAAGTAACTTAGAGCGTATCGGTGATCACGCTGTAAATATTGCTGATGGTGTTTTAGGTGAACAAGGTAAAGTCAATTTAAAACAATCATTATAATAAGAAAAGAGACGCTAATGTAAGCGTCTCTTTTCTTATTTCATATTTACAACAGTTCTTCCCTTTAACTTTCCTTGCAATATAAGTGTAAACTTCTCCTCTACTTCTTCTAATGTACATTCTTCTGTATACGTTTGTAACTCTTTATTTCCCCATTCATTTGCTAAGAGCGTCCACACATCACTTCTCACATCTACTGGGCATTGCACAGAATCTACCCCTAAAAGGCTTATGCCTCGCAAAATAAACGGATATACCGTTGTTTGTAATTCCTGGCCTGCCACATTACCGCATGTCGTTACACAACCACCATACTTCACTATTTTTAAAGCTGTTTCTAACATAGTTCCACCTACAGTATCAATAACTCCGGCGTATATCCCTTTTAACATCGGTCTTCCTGATTCATCATTCAATTCTGCGCGATGAATCACTTTTTTCGCTCCTAGACGTAGTAGCATCTGTTCCTCTTCCATTTTCCCTGTCGCTCCTACTACGTTAAACCCTAACTTACTTAAAATGCTTACAGCTACACTCCCTACGCCGCCTGTAGCACCCGTTACTAAAACATCTCCCATACTAGGAGTTATACCTGCTCTCATAAACTTATATACTGATAAAGCCGCTGTAAAACCTGCTGTCCCGTACATCATACTTTCCTTTAATGACATTCCCTCTGGTAAAGGGACAATCCAAGATGCCGGCACGCGAATATATTCTCCGAAACCACCAGAAGTGTTCATCCCTAAATCATATCCCGTTACAATGACTTGATCTCCTACCTTAATAGTAGCATCTTCACTACTCACAACTTCCCCTGCTGCATCAATGCCTGGCGTATGAGGATATGTTCTCGTAACACCTTTATTACCAGTAGCTGAAAGCGCATCTTTATAATTTAATGAAGAATAATGAACCTGTATTAATACGTCCCCCTCAGGTAAACTACTTACTTCTCTCTCGACAACGTTTCTTACAAACTGCTTATTTTCTGTTTCGTTCACAACGATTGCTCGGAATGATGTATGATTCATTATGACCTCTCCTTTATCCGTCAAATTCTTCTTTATTATATAGAAGAAACTAGTAAACCTACTCTTTTCTTCTTGGCTATATTTCAACAAATCTTACTTCTCTATTACTTTCTCATAATATATATTTTCATTTCTACTAAAAAACCTTATACTTATTCTACATCTGAAAAATAAAATATATAAAATCTGACTTTTTATAAATAAATTGAATTTTTACGAAATGTAAATGATTTGTAATGTTTTTTTTCGCTAAATTTCATTATAATAAGTGGATATGAGTGTCGTATTTCAATCCAAATGAAGGAGTACAGGAAATGGAGCAAAACCCATCTTTGCAAGAAAATACACGCAGTAAACCGAAAAAAAGTAAGAAAAAAATAAAAATTATTATAAGCGTTATACTATTCTTTTTAATAGTAGGTGGCGGTTATACTTGGTTTTTAGTAAATAAAGCATCTTCTGCTGTTCGAAATGCCGCACATGATTTAGCGCGCGGTGATAAATCTGATTTACGGGATAAAGCTGTAAAACCTATTACAAACAATGTCTCTGTTTTAATAATGGGTGTTGATGAAAGTGATGTCCGGGGAAAAGAATATGGTGGCGCTATAAGAACAGATGCGCTTTTACTTGCAACTTTTAATAAAGATAGCAAAACTGTAAAACTATTAAGTATCCCACGTGACACATATACTTATATTCCAATAGAAAAGAAAAAAGATAAAATTACACACGCTCATGCATTCGGTTCTGCTAAAAACGGAAAAAATGGTGGACCACAAGCAAGCATTGATGCAGTTGAAAAATTAATGAATGTTCCTGTCGATTATTTTGTGAAATTTAACTTTAAATCATTTATAAAAATCGTCGATGACTTGGGCGGTATTGAAGTTGATGTACCAGTTGAATTTACTGAGCAAGATAGCAATGATAATGCAGAGGCAATTCACCTAGAAAAAGGTGTTCAAAAGTTAAATGGCGAAGAAGCTCTTGCTCTTGCTAGAACAAGACACATCGATAGTGATGCAATGCGTGGACAACGTCAACAACTCGTTATCGAGGCTATTTTAAAGAAACTAACAAGTGTTGGTTCTGTAACAAAAGTTGGCAACATCATTGATGATATTAACGGACAATTCGTTACAAACTTAACATTTGATGATATGCTTTCATTCTATAAGTACGGATCGGATTCAGAAATCGAGAAATTACAAATTCAAGGTGACGACTGCTATATGGAAAAAGGTGACGATACATGTAGCAAATCCGCTGGTGGCGGCCGAACGTATTACTACAATCCAGATAAAAAAGAATTAGCAAAAGTTACAAACGATCTTCGTGCTCATCTCGGGTTACCTGCATATACAAAAACAGACTCTGATTCGAAGAAAACAAATACAGAGAAAACAAAAGAATCTAAATCTGAAAATTCAAGTGAACGCGAATCAAGTAACAATGAAGTAAAAAATAAAAATAGCAATGAAGACACAGAAACATCGTCTAACGACAATGAATAAAAAAGAAGCAGTTCTCTATGGAGGTAGAGTACTGCTTCTTTTTATTGCTTCATAATTAAAAATCAGAACTTTCTAACTATCTTTTTTAATATTTTTAAATTATAATAAATAGTAGCAATCTATTCCAATTATCAGGGGGCTCATACATATGAAAGCTGCAGTAAAACATAACATCTCAGATTTTAAAGACTACTTAAAATCAAACGATATATACATGGAAGAAAATATAGATGAAAATGATGGCTCTGTTCACTTTTCAGTAGGATTAGAGACAGAAGCTGGCGCAAAAATTCAACTGATCGCTGCTTTCCAAAACGAACATCCTACTGTAGATATATACTGCTTCAATGTTGCTCACGTACCGGATGCAACAGCAACAAATGACATTTTGCACGTTATCAATGAATTAAACACATCTTACCGATTTGCAAAATTCACATTAAACAAGCAAAATGCAATTGACATTTCAACATCTCTTGCATTCTCAGAACCAAACTTTAATCCAGCACTTGTATTTGAACATACGAGAATGCTATATAAATTAGCTAATGACGAATATAAAAATTTAATGAAAGTTATTTGGGCATAAATAAAAGGATGGGCTGCAAGCAGCGCCATCCTTTTATTTCGATATCATATCAATCCACATCTTAATAGCTGTACCTACAATCAAAATCGATAACATATATTGCAGCGCTTTTTGATTGATTTTCTTCCCAACTCGCGCTCCAAGCGGCGCAGCAAAGATACTTGCAATCGCAATAATAAGAGCTGGAATTACAACTACTTGTCCAGTTATTACTTTTCCAGTCGTAATCCCTACTGAGGAAATAAACGTAATAGCGATAGATGTTGCTATCGTTGTACGTATCGGCAATTTTAAAATAACTAGCATAATCGGAACTAACAGGAACGAACCTCCAGCACCTATAATACCTGATGCGCCTCCTACAATAAATGCTAACAAACTTGCTAACCATTTATTATATTTTACTTCATCACCATTATTTCGTTTCGGTACGAACATCATAATAGCAGCTATTGTTGCTAACGCTGCATAAACAACATTGACCGTATGTTCCGCTAATACGTTAGCACCAAAACTCCCTATGAAACTTCCTATTAATATACTAGCTCCCATATATACAACTAGCGTTTTATCCATATCATTACTTTTCCGATAGGCCCATGCCCCTGCAAAAGTTGCAAAGAATACTTGCACCGCTGTAATACCACTCACTTCATGTGACGTATAGCCAGTAAATCCTAGCAATACCGGAATGTATAAGATCATCGGATAATTAATGATCGCACCGCCAATTCCAACCATTCCTGATATAAACGATCCTATAAATCCAATTATAAAAAGTAATACAACTAAGCTCATCTTATATCCCCCGCCTTCTAAAAAGAAGGTGATTTAAATGAATAAGTTCACATTCCCATCCGAAGCATCTGCTAAATAAGCTCCTACTCCTGCAAACTCTACCCCTTCCATAATCTCTTCCTCTTTTAACCCTAATAAATCTACTGTCATTTGACAAGCGACAAGTTTAATCCCTTGTTCTTTCGCCAAATCGATTAAATCTGGTAAAGGCATCGCATTATGTTTTTTCATAATACCTTTAATCATCTTTGGTCCCATACCGGCAAAATTCATTTTCGATAATCCCATCTTGTCAGCACCACGCGGCATCATCTTTCCAAATACTTTTTCGATGAAAGTTTTCTTTACCTTCACATGCTCATCTTTCCTTAAAGCATTTAATCCCCAAAAAGTATGAAAAATAGTTACCTCTTGATCGTATGCCGCTGCACCATTTGCAATAATATAAGCAGCCATCGCTTTATCATAATCTCCGCTAAATAAAACGATTGTTGTTTTCTTCTGTTGTTCCATGTTGTTCTCCCTCCAATTACCTATAGGGGTATTTTATTGTTTATAAAAAGGCGTTTCGCCCTATTCTCCTTTACCTTCCCAAGCTAACATACCACCTACCATATTAATCGCTTGAAAACCGTAGCTCTCTAAAAACTGAACTGCTCTTGCACTTCTTCCGCCAGAGCGACAAACGATAATATACTCTTTCTTTTTATCCAACTCATGCATACGAAATTCTAACAGTCCTAGTGGAATGTTACACGCTTCTGCGATTTTCCCTTCAGCCACTTCTTCTACTTCACGTACGTCTACGATATTTACTGCTTCTTTACGTAACAATTTTTCTTCTAATTCTTTTACTGTCATTTCTTTCATTTTAAATTCCCTCCTCACAAACCATTCATTCCGCCTGAAACATTAATAACTTGCTGAAACCCTAATTTCTTTAATACTTTTGCTGCTTGCTTACTTCTCATCCCGCTCTGACAAATAACGATTACTTCCTTATTTTTATCTAACTGATTTGCTTTACTAGCTAACTCATTTAACGGGATATTTTGAAATCCTTTCATATGATTTCCTCTATACTCACCTACTGTACGCACATCGATAAATTGTTTATTCCTTTGCCCCATCATACGTTTTAAATCTTTTCCTGAAATACTTTTTACTCCTCTAACTGGTAAGAAGCGAGAAATAATAAACCACGATACAAGTACAATTAAGATTACATTCAATATTGTCTTTACATCCATAAAACTATTTAAACTCCTTCTGTGCTTTTTTTCCCGTCCAAATATATACTATAGCTTTGAATATGGAACCCTTTCTTTCTTTCTTAAAAAACGAACACTTAAATTCCGATCCACTTTATTATGAACAATAAGATGCAAAGGCTTATTTGGTATTTCATGATAATACCGTTTTAAATACACATACGGTATACACATAATTCTAGAAGTGTTATCACTGTGACTCTCTGTATAATTACGTACATCTACAACAACACTTTCCATTTCCCTTACTTGTTCTAACGAAATATATACAACATTTAAAACCGGAATGTAACGTTTTACTAAACTTCCTAGCATCAATACTATTAGAGATATAACTATATAAGACGTATATGATTATCCTCTTTACTTTCAATAATAAGCAGAGGATGTAATCTTCCACTTATTATTGAAATGCTATGCTTTCTTGATCCAGAACTTTAATTCACCAGATTCTTCCGTGTGCTTTAACACTTCATGACCGCCTTTTTGTGACCATGCTGGAATATCTTTAATCGCACCTTTATCTGTTAAGTGTACTTCTAACACTTCTCCTGATTGTAATGCTTCCATTGCCTTCTTTGTTTTCACAATTGGCATTGGACATGCTAATCCTTTTACATCTAATACTTCTTTCACTTTCATCTTATATACCTCCTGTTTTCATTTCATTTGAAACCGAATTAATTATGAACAGCACAACGGTTTGGACCAATCTCCATTTCACGTTCTTCGTCTTGACTTGGATTTAATCGCCCCATATTTGTTTGACGAATTTCTTGATATGCATTTGGTTGAGGTGGTAAATTCTCTGTTACAACTTTACGAAACTCTCCCTCATCCTCAATATTTAATCCTGCATTATACGCAAATAAATCTTTTAATTTAGCACTAACAATACCATTCTCGTCCATTTCACTTATTTTTGAATAATGGGCCGGTAACACAACTAAGTTTTGAGATAGTTCTTTATATCGTCTATACAAAGTAGTACGTAAATCACTTACCCAATCTTCAGCTTTCCCAGCAAGGTCTGGACGCCCAATTGAATCTACAAATAAAATATCGCCTGATAATAAATAGGAATCATCTACAATAAATGACGTACTTCCAATCGTATGCCCCGGTGAGTATAATGCGTCAATTTCAATTTTAGTACCCCCCACCGTAATAACAGATCCTTCAACAAGTGGTTTATATGAGAACACAACTTCCTCTGCGTCTTTTGGCGGTAACCAATACGTACCACCTACTTTTTCCGCTAACTTACGTCCGCCAGAAATATGGTCTGCATGTAAATGTGTATCCATTACATTCGTAATCGTAACGCCATGCTCTTTCGCAAACTCTTCGTACGCTTCAACTGTTCTTACTGCATCAATAACTGCTGCTTCACCGTTTGAAATAACCATATATGATAAGCAACCTTTTCCAAGGCGGTTAAACTGATACATACTTCCGCCATCTTTTAAATCTCCCACTTTTATAGGCTTTACATCTTCACTCCAAGCCTTCATACCACCAGATAAATAATAAATATTTTCTAATCCAGCCTCTGTTAATTGCTCTGCCACAAATATAGAAGACCCTTCTTTTGCACATATTACTAAAACATCTTTATCTTTAGGTAGTTCACTGACAATATGATCTACACCCTCTAATAAATCAAAGTACGGCACATTCATTGAAGTAACTTCTTTTCCTTCAATTTTCCAACCTTCATAATCCGCCTCATTACGAACATCTAAAATAAACAACTCTCCGAATAAAACTTTCTCTGCAACATCTTTTGCTTGTAATGCTTTAACATTCATTTTATTACCCCCGTAGGTATATTTTCATTTAAAAAATTTTATTTTTCCACATTCCCTTGCCACTCTAACATGCCTGGAATGACATTTTTCACATTTGTATAACCTTTCTCTTTCAACATGTGACAAGCTACATCACTACGGTTACCAGTTCGACAAACAACGTAAATTTGCTTCGTCTGATCTAATTCCGCACTACCAAGTTCGCCTAATGGAACTGAAATAGCCGATGGAATATGACCAAAAGCGAATTCCACCGCTTCACGAACATCTACTATAATACACTCTTCACCACTTAATACTATCTCTTCCAATTCCGAATTCGTAATTGTATGAGGATATTTCACTATTTCATTCATTTCATGCTCATTTGCTTTTCTAACGTAATGCATCAATACATCACTTTCTTGTTTCGTACCAATATATTGATGACCTACTTTACTCGCCCAACTTTGTATATCTACAGTAGACCCTTTATCTGTTGCCTGAACCTCAATCACTTGCCCTGACGTCAATCCTTCCATCGCCTTCTTCGTCTTTACAATCGGCATCGGGCAAGCCAAACCTTTACAATCTAGATTCATATCCACTTTTATACTCATAGTCGATTCCTCCACAATTTACATACATATACCTGTAGGGGTATGTTAAAATGTTTTTGAAAATCTGTCAACAATTATGTCTGACAGATTATCGGCTTTTTACAAGTAATTGAACAGCTTCTTTTATTAACTCTTCATTTGAACCATTACCGCTTTCAAACTGCTCACGCAAACATTGCTCTAAATTTGTCCCAACAACAAGTCCAATTGTACGATCTAGTGCAGAACGAGATGCCGTTAACTGTGTAATAACCTCTCGGCAATCTTTTCCTTCTTCCATCATACGAAGTACACCACGAACTTGCCCTTCAATACGTTTTAATCTATTTTTCATATCTTGATTATATTCCATTCTATAATCACCTCATTACCATTATGTCACTATTTATAGCTTATGACAATATATTATACCCTATAGGGTATTTTGTAACCCCCTATTTTTAATATTTATCTTATATGTTCACAAAAAAAGAAGTGAAACCTTACTATATAGGCTTTCATCTTCCACCAAATTTTGAAGTGGAAGATGAAAAAATATTAATATACAACACGTTCTGGTACTACTGTTCCGTATAATTTAAAGCCACCATCTACGTTCTTTACCTTATATCCTTTTTCCATTAACATGCGCGCTGCAACATACCCTCTCATACCAAGTTGGCAAGTAATATATATTTCTTTATCTACCGGCACTTCATCCAAGCGATCACGTAACTCATCTAAGGGGATATGAATAGAACCTTTAATCATTCCTTGTTTGAGTTCATTAGGCTCTCGAACATCAATAAGATATCCACCATTTTCAACAATACGATCTATTTCATGCCATTGTACTGTGTCCACGAAACCATCTACTATATTACTTGCTGCATACCCCACCATGTTTACTGGGTCTTTTGCAGAAGAATATGGCGGGGCATATGATAATTCTAAATCCGGCAAATCGATTACAGTTAAGTTTGCCTTCATTGCCGTTGCGATAACATCAATACGCTTATCTACACCGTCACGCCCTAACGCCTGCGCCCCATACATTTTTCCGCTTTCTTTATTAAAGATTAATTTTATTAGCACTGGCGTAGCATTCGGATAATATCCCGCATGTGAATTCGCCTGTACATGTACTACCTCATAGGGTATATTTAATCGTTTTAATATTTTCTCATTTACGCCCGTCGCAGCAACTGTTAAATCAAAAACTTTAGCTACAGAAGTTCCCATCGTACCTTTATATAAAGAATCTGTATGGCCATGAATAATATCTGCTAACATGCGACCTTGACGATTAGCTGGCCATGCTAAAGGGATCATTGTCTCTGTTTCTGTAACAAAATCTTTCACTTCAATCGCATCACCAATTGCATATATGTGCGGGTCCGACGTTTGAAAACTCTCATCTACCTTTATCGTTCCTCTAACTCCTAGTGCTAACCCTGCATCCTTCGCTAAACTACTCTCTGGTTGCACACCAATTGCTAAAATAATCATATCTGTCTTTATAATTGAACCACTTTTTAAACGTACAACAGTCCCGTGCTCTTCTAATGTATCTACACCATCTTCTAAAACAAGCTCAACATTGTGCTTCTTCATATGCTCATGCACATATGCTGCCATTTCATAATCAATTGGTGGCATTATTTGATTTGCCATCTCTACAAGAGTAACATCAATTCCTCGTTCTCTTAAGTTTTCAACCATTTCCACTCCAATAAATCCACCACCAACAACTGTCGCATGACGTGGTTTCTTCTCATCAATATACGCTTTAATACGATCTGTATCAGGTACATTTCGTAACGTAAACATCGCCTTCGCTTCTTCAATACCTGGAATAGGTGGAACGATTGGTTTTGCCCCTGGTGAAAGAATTAAAATATCATATTCCTCGTTATATGTTTCATTTGTAGTTACATTCTTTATCGTAATTGTTTTCTCTTCTTTATTAATCTTTACCACTTCACTCAATACACGTATATCTAAATTAAAACGCTTTGACATCCTTTCAACAGTTTGTACTAATAACTTTTGTCTTTCTGTAATAACCCCGCCAATGTAGTATGGTAAGCCACAATTTGCAAATGAAATATATTCACCGTGCTCCACCATAATAATTTCATCTTCTTCACTTAAACGACGAAGCCTTGCAGCTACTGATGCCCCGCCGGCAACTCCACCTACTACTACAATTTTTCTAGACATATTTCAAACCTCCATCTTATTTATTTTCTCAATGTATCAAAAATAAAACTTATACCCGTATGGGTATATAATAAAGTGTACAAAAAGCATTTTCAATATATATGTCTTTTGTTCACAAATTCGAAACAAAAAAGAACTTAGATATTTCCAAGTTCCTTTTCGTATAGTTCTATAACTTTCTGTACGATTACATCTGCTGTATTTTCCTCCGGTGGCATCAACAAGTTTGTAACCGGTCCATATACAACCGGACTTAACTCCACTTCATATCCACCATATGCAAATTCTTCCTTTGTCGGTAAGTAACCAATATATCCATTCGTATATCCGCCAAAGAAAGCTAGTTCATTTTGAAGACGTTCTTTCATTTCTAAAGCAGTTTCTGAAAAAGGTTCCATCGGTATACCCAAAAACATGCCCTCATTAACTTGAAATAGTTGAACTTCTAAATCAATACGTAACTGCCGAATACCTTGCTTATATTTCTCTAAAACGATAGTAAGCCATTCATCCGTATTCACACCCCACTGCTTCTCCGCTAATTGAGCCATGCTTCGTATCTCATTTATTTCAGGAATACCTTTCAACTTCATTTGCATCGTACTCGAAATTGTTCTTACATTTACAATTGGGCTATATGTAACTGTTGGCAACATCGTTAACACATGCCCACTAAGTGTATAAGCCATTTGTTTTAAAGCTTCCCTTGAACCGCGATACTTTGCATTTACATTACCAGCAGCACCTTGCACAATAATAACAGGACAGTTTACGATTTTCTCTAGAATCTCTCTCGTCATTCCTGGATAATCTGCTGATAATACATCGCTATCACCTTTTAACACATTCGGATGCGCAGTACAAAATACTATAATCCCAGATAGCTCCTTCGTTTCAGCATTTCTTATTGCCAACATGCCAATACGTTTATCTACAACACCCTCTATATTTGTTCCCATCTTTGCTCTTCCATCAGATGTTCTCTCTCTTCGATTTATCCCAATATCCCCTGTCGTAACACCCCAGCCAACTTCACATCGCTTCAAGTTGTTATTCGCAGTAGCCGCACCGTGCACTACATTATTTACTAAAATCGTTTTATACGACTGCACTAGCGGATCATCACCGACCGTCTCTGGACCAGAATGCGTATGAGTATAAACAACCGTTATTCGCTCAAATGGTATATGGAGCCTACTAGCTACTCGCTCCCGAATCAAATTCGTATCTTCTACTAACATCCCGATATTATCAATACTTATAAACACAGTTTTCATTTCATCTTTTTCAAATACAAAAACTGTCCCATAAATACGCTCTTCAATATTATTTATTCCTGTCTCTCTATGATATCCGACAAAATCAATACCGACAGGCGGCGTAATATCCACCTTGCATACCCCTATTTTGCTCATTTGAATCGCTCCACTTCTCTATGTAACTCCCTTTTTTCAAGAATAGCATATTTGAACTTGTTTCAAATAAAAAAGAACAGACATAGCATTCTATGTCCGTTCTTTTCATCACACATACTTCCGATGCACCATCTTCCCATCATAAGAAAACACAACGCCCTTACTCTCCACAATCGACTCCATATGCACCGTCCTTCCCCATAATTGATGAAGGTATGGCAATACTTTTTCTAAGTATTTTAAATCGAGCTCAATTCCTTCGTAACTATGTTTAATGTACAATTCTCCGTTCTTTAAGTAGTCTCCGTCTTCTACTACTAAGTACGGGAAACCGCCATTTGTTCGCATATTTACGAGCTGATCACGTACATGTTCCCACTCTTTATCTATTACTTTATATTCTTTTCCTTGGCGCTGGAATAAGTACATATCTTCTCTCATTACGAGATCTTTATTTAAATAGTTTCTTAAGAACGAGACATCCCATTCGATTTCGCGTACTTCAAAGATTTTGTCACGACCAGATCCTGGTTTGACGCCTCTTCGTTTCATTTCTTCTGTTGGATTGTTGTAGCGTTCTTCAATATCTTCAAACATTTTAATACCGAGGTAGTATGGGTTAATGCTCGTTTTTGATGGCTGAACGACACCTGCATTTAATTTCGCAAATTCTATTGCTTCATCAGATGTTAAGTCCATTTCGCGGAGGATGCGTTGATGCCAGTATGATGCCCAGCCTTCGTTCATAATCTTCGTTTCAAGCTGCGGCCAGAAATACAGCATTTCCTCACGCATCATCGTTAATATATCTCGTTGCCACTCTTCTAGTTCACGGCTATATTCTTCAATAAAGAGAAGTAAATCTTTCTCTGGTTGCGGCGGAATTTTCTTCTTTTTATGCATATTAGGTCGTTCTCTCTTTTTGTTTCGATCATCTAAATTCCATAAATCATCGTACTGTGATATCTTTTTCTTTTCCACATCCTCTTCTAAATCTTCAATACTCCACGCGAGTTTCGGGCGCATAAGCGACGGGTCAATATGCTCTTGAATAGCAAGTACGGCATCCAAAAATGTTTCTACTTCTGCCTTTCCGTACTTATGCTCATACGCTTTCACCCGTTCAGCTGTTGCTGACATACTTTCTACCATATCTCGCTTCGTATTTGAAAAACGAATATTATTTTTAAAGAAATCGCAGTGTGCTAAAACGTGCGCTACAATCAATTTATTTTGAATTAACGAGTTTGTATCTAATAAAAAGGCATAACATGGATCAGAGTTAATAACGAGTTCGTATATTTTACTAAGGCCTAAATCATATTGTAATTTCATTCTGAAAAACTGTTTTCCAAAACTCCAATGTGAAAATCTCGTCGGCATCCCATATGCACCAAATGTATAAATAATTTCCGCTGGACATATTTCATAACGCATCGGATAAAAATCAAGCCCAAATCCAGTCGCAATTTCTGTAATTTCCGCAATCGCATATTGCAGTGCTTTATCGTCACTTACTCTCATTATTTTCCCTCCTTACACTTTCCCTTAAGAAAGTGTATGATTGAGAACAAGCTTTCATGAGGATTGATTGCATAATAAACAGCATTGTTCATTCATTTTATAAATAAACTTAATCTTCATTAAATACCATTTATTCACAGAACACTAGTATTTTAGATATCCTAAAGTTATACTATTAAGGTATTAAAATGTTATACAACAAGGAGTTACATCATGAAGAAATGTTATATTTTATTTCTTACTTGTTTCCTTATTCTCTTAACAGCATGTGAAGGAAACGCAAAAGAAACAACACAAAAAACAAATGAAACAAAAAAACAAGAAGAAACAACACAAAATTCTTCTGAAGCTAAGGCAACTACAACTGCTGATACAGCAAAGCCCGAACCAAAAAAAGATGAAAGTATTAAATCTGGTATGTATAAAGTTGGTACAGATTTACCTTCTGGTGAATATTTCATCTTAGCTGATTAAGGACAAAGTGCTTATTTTGCAGTTCTAAAAGATAGTACCGGATCATCTAACAATATTTTACAGAATGATAATTTTGCAACTTTTAGATTTCTTACTGTAGAAGATGGACAATATTTACAACTAAAGCGTGCTAAAATGTTACCAGCAACTAAAGTAGAAAAAATCCCATTAGACGGTAAAGAGCTAATTCCAGGCATGTACCGCGTAGGAATTGATGTTCCTGCTGGTGAGTATAAGTTGGTCCCAAATGATGGAGCAACAGGATACTACTCCCTACATGCAAATAGTACTGTAAATGGCTTAAAAAACATCATTAGCAATGATAACTTTAAAGAAGAGCGCTATTTAACGATTCAAGAAGGACAATATTTAAAATTAAACCGTGCTTCTCTATTACTATCAAACTAATACATTCCAATAAAATATAAAAAGAAGCACATTCCTAAAATTAAGAATGTGCTTCTTTTACGAACAAATATTAAATTAACCTTCAATAATCTCCATCTTCTCCGTAATCGGCGTACGAGCTTTTCCTTCTGGTGCTTTATCGAAATAGCCAAGGTGAAGAATTCCAACGATGCGTTGACCTCTTGTTAAACCAAGTCCTTCTATAAATAATGGATTGTAGTTTAATCCGCCTGATTTCCAAACACAACCTAATCCACGTTCCCAAGCAAGAAGTTGGAAGTTTTGCATAAATGCGCATGTTGCAGCGTAATCTTCGTCACGTTGAATTTGACGAGGATCTTCATTTATATACACAACGATTTGTGCAGGTGTGCTTAAGAAACGATCTGATAAAATTTTACCGCGTTTCGCTCTTTCTTCTTCTGTGAAAGAGTTTAATACTGCGTCCACTAATTTCTGACGACCTTCTCCAATGTATAATTTACAATTCCATGGTTCACGATGTTTATGATTCGGTGCCCACGTTGCGTCGTTTAATAGTTCAATTAATAACTCTTTGTCTACTGCTTTATCTGTAAATGTACGAACAGAACGTCTTTCTTTAATCACATTTGCGATGGAAGTATATGTAGTCATATTTTTCTCTCCCTTATTTTTATCTATATGTATACGTTTATTATTGATATTGATTTTCAATTTCGATTATACCTTAGTTTTTTACTATTAATCAATGTTTTATGTTGGAAAACTTCCAAAAACTTCAGTTCATACTGTGAATAAAAAAACTTGATTTGTTCACAAGTATTTCACATTTTATGGAAATGATATGTATACAGTTTTCCACATTATCCATCTAGGAGGAGTTTATATGTACAAAAAAATTGCATTAAGTATGACTATGGCAGCATTATTATTCGGGGCAACCATCCTCCCTACTTACGCTGCCACGCCAAAAGAAGTAACATTCCATCATCATAAAGCAATTTCAGAAGAAGAAATGCAGTCACTCGAAAAACTCGGCTATAACAAACATGAAATTTGGAAAGCTGCTCACATTGCAAGAATGAGTAAAAAAGAAATTAAAGACGTTTTAGCTTACTATAAACAAAATAAATCGTGGGAGAAAACAGCCGAGCATTTCGGTGTAGATCCAAGTAAATTGAAAAAGCATCATATGAATAAAGAAACGAAAAAAGCACTACTGCAAGAATTAGCAAATATGCAAAAATCTACACCAGACAGACTCAAACAAAAGATGAAAGAATACAATATCGGATTACGTCAGTTCACAGTATTAACAATCATCTCTCAAAAAAGTAATACCCCTCTTGACGATGTACTAAAAATGAAAAAAGACGGAATGGATATGAAACAGATTGCCGAAAAATTAAATGTAAAAAAAGAAGATATACGAGCAGAAATGATTAAATTAGTAAAGTCAATTAAGGAAAAAAAAACAAATTAATACACCAAAAAGGAAGAGATTTTCAATACTCTTCCTTTTCTTTATGAACTTTCAATTTTCAAGTATAAATTCCCGTCTTTCCCAAAAACTAACACAAAGAAATGATATATGTTAGGGGTGAGAAAATGTTCGGTTTATCATCTAAGAAATCAAAAAAGACTAATCCAAAAACACTTTGTTCTATTCCAGAATTTATACAAAGCATGACAGAATCTAGCGATTTTGTCTCTTATAACGTACTTGAAAATGAAACATTATGCTTGTTTTATTATAAATCTGTCGTGGAAGCACTTATTATTAAACAATTTATTTTAACTCCTCTAAAAAAAGAATCGGATCGAATCCAAAACATCTCTGATTTATGTAATATCGTCTCTATTGAAGATATTATTACCTCCCCTTCTATTGATGATATTCGTGAGAAATTATTAGGTGGATATATTTTATTACGCTTAAAAAACAATTCGAATCCCGATCAATATGCTTTAATTCGTGCCGAAAGTACTGTTTTAGGAATACGATTAAATAACGATACAGAAAATGAATATAGCGTAATCGGGCCTAAAATCGGTTTCGTTGAAAACCTTGATACAAATATACACTTATTACGCCGAAATATTGTCACGGAGCAACTCATATTTAAAGAAGTAACCGTCGGAACTATGTCAAAAACAAAAGTAGCAGTTGCTTATATAGAAGGAGTTACAAATGAACAATTTATCAACACCGCCATACAACGGCTAGAAGACATTGACTTTGATGTCCCATTTGACGCAACTATGATTGAGCAATTTATTAGTGATAATAGTAATTCACCTTTTCCTGTTCTATTACCTACAGAACGATTAGACCGAGCAGTATTTGCATTAATTAATGGGGAAGTTTTAATTTTAACAGATGGCTCTCCATATGCTTTATCAGGACCGACAACGTTACTAGATTTTTTCATTTCACCAGAAGATTATTATTTACCGTGGATGATTGGATCGTTCTTTCGCGTTATTCGCTTTTTCGGAGCTATATTTTCTCTTTTTTCCTCCGCTATTTATACAGCGGCTTTAACGTATCACTATCAAATGATTCCTGCTGATTTACTAGGACCCATTATTTTCTCAAGAGCGAACGTACCTTTCCCGCCTATTCTAGAAGCACTCTTTTTAGAAATTACAATCGAATTACTTCGTGAAGCGGGAGCACGTTTACCGACGAAAGTAGGACAAACAATTGGTATTGTTGGCGGGATTGTAATTGGGCAAGCATCTGTTGAAGCCGCTTTAACAAGTACAATTTTATTAATTGCAGTTGCTTTATCCGCTCTTGCATCTTTCACAACACCGACTGTAAAAATGTCTTCTACTATCCGGTTGTTACGATTTCCGCTTATTCTTTTAGCTGGTGCATTTGGTGGATTAGGTCTTATTGTCGGGTTTGTATTTATTTTAGCTCATTTAATTAAATTAAAATCACTTGGATCACCTTATTTATTACCTTTATATCCATTTCGTGGTTTAGGTACAGCGGAAGGCTTTCTCCGTTTACCGTTTAGCCAAACTGCACAAAGGCCTTCTTTCCTTAGACCAAGATCTAAATGGCGCTATAACTCAAACAAAGCAAAACGAAAACGTGATGGTGATAATGAATGAAAAAACTCTTATTGTACCTTATTATCATCTTTTTTGTTCTACAAACTGGCTGTACACAAACGTATGTAGTGGATACGCAGCGTATTATCCATATTGCTGGATTTGACATAAAAAAAAACAAAAACTTCCAAGGAACGATCTTATTTCCAGAGTATACACACGGTGTAAAGTCTAAACCAGAAACTCAATCTACATCTGCTCGTTCACTTGAAACAATCGCTTCACGATTAAATGCGAAATCCCCTCACAATGTTGTTGTAGGTCAAATGCGTGTCGTTCTATTTGGAAAAGATTTAGGAGAACAAGGAATGGGGGAAATTATTACTAACTTACAACGTGATCCAAATATCGGCCGTGATGTACAACTAGCAATTGTAGATGGATCAGCTGAAGAACTTTTAAATTATGGCAAACAAAATGGATCATTATATATTGCTGATTTACTCGAGCAAAATATAAGAAATGAGAACATTCCACAAACCTCATTAAACATTTTTTTATATAATTACTACTCTTCGGTATGTGATGCCTATGTCCCTTATATTAAAATGGGGGATAATCATTCCGTCGCTGTCAAAGGGCTTGCTTTTTTAAGAGGTGATAAAGTTGTTATGTATACCGATAAAAGACATTCTGTTTTAGCAAAACTACTAATTAATCCTACAAAAAATGGGCGTTACGAAGCAGCGATAAAAAAGAATAAACATAAAGGTATGGTGGTCATACAAAACTTAGCTGGGGAAAGTAAGTATGATATTGATCATACTGGTGACATACCAAAAGTAAAAATCCATTTAAAATTAAATGGATTAATTAAAAATTCCCCTACTTGGATTGATTTAAGAAAGAAAACCAATATCACTTATATAAAAAAACAAATTGAACGAAATGTTGAAAACGACTGTAAAGAGTTAATAAAACAATTTCAAGAAAAGAGAATTGATCCATTAGGAGTACGCGATGAAATTAGAAGCCATACGAGAAAATGGAATATAAACCAAATTCGAAATATGTATCCGAATGTAGCTGTGGATATAGATTTAGATATTAACATTGTACAATCTGGAATCGGTGAATAGTGAGGTGAAATAACCAATGCATACAATGAATAAAACAAAAACCGTCTCTCCATATTTTGCATTTGTATTATTACATTCTCTTCAAGTCGGAATAGGAATTTTAGGGTATCAACGTGTAATTTTAAAAAATGCTGGTTATGATGCTTGGATTTCTCTAATCATAGCAGGCATGGCAACTCATATTGTACTGTTTTGCATGCTACAAATGTTAGAAAAAGATGGAGATTTAATTAGCATTCATACAACGAGCTTTGGAAAATGGATTGGTTCTATCTTTTCCATCATTTTCACCCTATATTGCTTATTATTTTGCCTTACTGTTCTTCGTACATATATGGAAGTAATACAAGTTTGGATTTTTCCTACCATTAAGTTATGGAAACTAACCTTTATGTTTTTATTAGTGACTTGCTATATTATAAAGGGTGGATTTCGCTCTGTAACCGGAATATGTTTTTGGGGAGTCGTTCTTCCTATTTTCGTTGTATTCTTTTTAATTTATCCAATGAAATATGCACATCCTAGTAATATTTTACCAGTTTTTACACACTCGCCTTTTGACATGCTTATATCTGCAAAACACTCTGCGTTAGAGTTTCTTGGTTTTGAGACAATCTTAATCTTTTATCCATTTATTGAAAAAGGAAAATCCTTAAAAAGATGGGCTCATGCAGGTATTGCTTTTAGTACATTAATTTATGTAGTTTTAGCCATCGTATCTTTTATGTATTATAGCGAAGGGCAATTAAATCATACAATTTGGCCTACTTTAACAATGTTAAAAATTATTAAAGTTCCTTTCATTCAACGCTTTGAATATATTATTATTTTCGTTTGGTTTTTAATTATTTTGCCAAATCTTTGTTTAACCATTTGGTCATCATGTCAAACGATGAAGCGTTCATTTCATATTCCTTTTAAATTCACATTACCATTTTTGACTTTCATGGTCTTTACAGCTTCCTTATTTTTCACAAATCGTGAAAGTATCAACACATTAAATACAGTACTATCTCAAGCAGGCTTATATATTGTATACGCTTATATCCCAATTTTATTTCTATTTCATTCACTGCGATGGCGCTTCAAAAATCCGTCGAAAAAATCTTCGACCGATACACCATAATCTCTGCTACAATTTGAGTAATACATTTGTAAAGGGGACAAGCGTATGAAGAAATATGTATTTTCTTTACTTGCAGTACTAAGTTTAATTCTTGCTGGTTGCGGAGCTACTAGTACAAACGAAAAAAAATCATCTGAATCAAAAGAAGAGCATGACCACGCGTCACACACTCAGCAAGCTGACATTCAAGAAAAAACAAAAGGAGTAGACACACTTCCTACCTTCCTAGACAAGCTTGATCCACAAATGAAAGATATTTACACTGTCGCTGGACAAAACGCAGAGCTATTAGATTGGATTCCATGTTACTGTGGTTGCGGTGAGAGTGTGGGACATAAAAATAATAAAAACTGCTTTATTCGTGAAATGAAAAAGAATGGTGAAGTTGTTTGGGACTCCCATGCAACAACTTGTGTCAATTGCCTAGAAATTGCAGTTGAATCTGCTTCCATGAAACAAAAAGGAAAATCAACACTCGAAATTCGTAATTATATCGACAATAAATATAAAGAAGGCTATGGCAAACCAACACCTACGCCAATGCCAAAAGCTTAAAAACGAGGAAATTCCTCGTTTTTTCTTTTCATTCGCTTTTTTTCTTAACAAATTCTTTCAAGTGTATTTCTCCTTGCTTGTCACACACTATATATAACTCCTCAGTAAGGAGGGTACACAGTGCAAACATATAACGACTATGATAAAGCTCTCTATTACACGTATTGCTGTAATTGGGATAAATTACTCGTTCTTATGGTTCAAACGAACGATCAATTATTTTCTAAGCGTATTGAACATTTTTTACACGCTTATCAATACAGTAAAGAACTACCGGAAGTTGATAAACAATTGCAGCTCCTATTTCAATATATTGACCATGCATCACAAAAGTCACATATAGATGAAGTAGAGCAAATTCAAATGTAAAATATAGCGCTATTCTCTTCTGGAGAATGGCGCTTTTTTAAAATATTTATATCAATAAAAGTTTCCTCTTATAAAACTTTTATTGATAAACATATTTTTTCTTTCTTTTCTGTACCACTTCATACTATAATTTAGTATGTAACTATTATAAGAGAGGTATAAAATATGGGACGAGAAAAAAAGCAAGAATATGCTTTATTTACCGCGTGGGGAGCTTCTTTTATTGCTACACTAGGAAGTCTATACTTTTCCGAAATCATGAAATTTGAGCCTTGTGTCCTTTGTTGGTATCAACGTATTTTTATGTATCCATTCGTTTTATGGCTCGGTATCGCTGTAGTAAAAAAAGACTATCGCATCGCAAGTTATTCATTACCAATTGCAAGTATTGGTGCTTGTATTTCTTTATATCACTATGCAATTCAAAAAATCGCAGCATTTTCAGCTGCTGGGGCAGCTTGCGGCCGTGTACCATGTACGGGAGAATACATAAACTGGTTCGGCTTTGTGACAATCCCGTTTTTAGCACTTATCGGCTTTATTACAATCGCTGTTTGTAGCTTTATTGTCATTAAAAACAAATAAGGAGATGAAAGAATGAAAAAAATACTTATATTTGGCGGTATTATTATCGTTTTATTTGTGGCAATGTTTGCTGTAACACAAATGGAAAAGAAAAATGCATCGACAAATGAAAAAGATTACTACTCAAATAAAATTTCTCTTGAGGATCTCAATAAAAATATAGAAGATAAAAAAGAACAAACGATTTACTTTTATCAAACCTCTTGCGTTCATTGCCAAAAGATCTCTCCTATTGTCGTACCTTTAGCGAAAGACTTAAATGTTGATATGAAAGTAATTGATATTGAAAATTTAAACGAGCCTTGGGATAAGTATGATATTAAAGGCACACCTACAATTATTCATTTTAAAGATGGTAAAGAAGTAAGCCGTATTAGCGGAGAACAGTCAAAAGAAAAGTTCAAAGAATGGTTTGAACAAACGAAAAAATAACGAGAAAAGGAAACTCCTTCTACACATGAAATGGGCATAAAGTCCCAAACTAATGTATAAGGAGGGGGTTTTATGCCAGAAGTAAGATGCTCTGTTTCCAATTGTTCATTTTGGGGACAAGGTAACTTTTGTCAAGCAAGTGCGATTATCGTTCAGCCAGATGCAGATGAAACAGGTCAAACTGAAAATGAATCGTATACAAGTGCAGTTTTAACAAACGAGACGCTAGAAAGTTCTGTGGCAACGAGTGTAGAAACTTGTTGTCATACATTTAAGCCAAAATATTAACACATATTCCACCTCATATACGTGAGGTGGTTTTTTCTTTTCCTCTTCTTGTTTACGTCCTCCCCAATTCTCCCTATAATAAAATTAACATTTTTTATGAATACGAAGGTGAAATATATGACTAAAACAATTGCAGATATCGCCAAATTGGCTGGAGTTGCAAAAAGCACAGTTTCTCGTTACTTAAACGGTGGATACGTAAGTGATAAAACAAAATTTAAAATCGAAAGTATTATTCAGGAAACAAATTTCTCTCCCAATACATTTGCTCAAAGCTTAAAAGCAAAAACAACAAATTTAATTGGTGTTATTATCCCCCGATTAGACTCCTTCGCTACAATGAAAACTCTTATCGGGATTGATAATACGTTACAGGAAAATAACTATCAAATGCTTGTAGCAAATGCAAATCAAACAATTGAAACTGAAATACAAGCAATGGAAAACTTTATAAAACAAAGGGTAGCTGGCATTATTTTATTAACAAAAACTTTAACAAATAAGCATCAACAAATTATTGCTAATTCAAATATTCCTATTTTATTCGTTGGGCAAGAATATAAAGATCAATATTGCCTCGTTCATGATGATTATGATGCAGCTTATGAGTTAGGAGCATACGTGTTATCACAAGGGCATAGAAATATCGCCTATTTAGGGGTAGAAAGAGATGATATTTCTGTTGGTATAAATCGAAAAAACGGTTTTCAAAAAGCAATTGAAAATTTAGAGCCGACTTGCAGTGTTTGTTATTACGAAACATCTTTCCAAATAGAAGATGCCATGAAACAAGTACAACATATTTTAAGTAATAACCGTCCAACGCTTATCGTATGTGCTACAGATAACATCGCACTTGGGGCAATGAAAGTCATTCACTCCCATTCTCTTTCTGTACCAAATGATATTTCTGTAACAGGATTCGGGGGATATGATATTTCAGAAATGGTACACCCTAGCTTAACGACAATTGCGTTTGACTATGAGTATGCTGGAAAGCTTGCTGCCACTTCTCTTTCACAGCTTGTCCAAAACAAAACTATACCAAAAATATTACACTCTCGTTATACATTGAAAATTCAAGAAAGCGTTGACAAAATTTAAAGGCACTCTATAATAAAAATAAAACCGGTTCCATATTAAAAAACAGGATTCTTCACATCAATTCCCTGTTTTTTATTTTAATTATTTACGGAACCGGTTCCATAAAATATCGTAAGGGGGCATTTTTATGAATATGAAACAAATCGCAACACAAGTATTACAAAATATCGGCGGAAAGGAAAACATTGTTCGCGCTACACATTGCGCTACTCGCCTTCGTCTTGTACTAAAAGATGAAACAAAAATAAACGCTTCCGAAATTGAAAACATCGATGAAGTGAAAGGTGCTTTTGCAACGACTGAACAATACCAAATTATTTTTGGAACTGGCATAGTAAACAAAGTATATGATGAGTTTTCAAAACTAATTGGAATAGCTGAATTGGATTCTACAACATCAAATGATATATCTAAGAAAAAAATGAATCCCATCGCTCGCCTAGCAAAGACATTATCTAATATTTTCGTTCCAATTATTCCAGCTATCGTCGCAAGCGGTTTACTTATGGGACTACTCGGAATGTTGAAAGCGTTTAAATTAGTTTCTGGAGATCACTCACTTATCCAATTACTTGATATGTTCTCAAGTGCAGCTTTCATTATTTTACCTATTTTAATCGGGGTTAGTGCCGCTAAAGAATTTGGTGGAAATATTTTCTTAGGTGCAGTTGTTGGTGGTATATTAACTCACCCAAGCTTAACGAATCCTTGGACTCTTTCAAATGCAAAACCAACTGTTTTACATTTTCTTGGTATGAATATTGATATGATTGGCTATCAAGGCACTGTTTTACCTATTCTGTTATGCGTATATGTCATGAGTACAATTGAAAAAGAACTTCGAAAACGCGTTCCAAACTCTTTAGATTTATTAGTTACACCATTCTTAACGATTATTATAACTGGCTTTTTATCACTTATTATTATCGGACCGATTGGATATAAAATCGGTGACGGCATTACGTACCTTTTAAATACAATTTATCAATTTGCAGGGCCAGTAGCTGGTCTTATATTCGGTGGGCTATATTCAACAATTGTTCTTACTGGCTTACATCATAGCTTCCATGCTATTGAAGCAGGCTTACTCGCAAATAAAGATATCGGTGTCAATTTCTTACTCCCTATTTGGTCAATGGCGAACGTTGCTCAAGGTGGGGCTACTTTAGCAGTTTATTTCAAAACAAAAAACAAAAAAACGAAAGAAATTGCAATTCCAGCAGCAGCTTCAGCATTTTTAGGAATTACAGAACCAGCTATTTTTGGTGTCAATTTAAAACTTGGTAAACCATTTATTGCAGCAGCTATTGGTGGCGCTATTGGTGGCGCTTACGTTGTTTGGATGCAAGTAGCGGCTAATGCATACGGTTTAACAGGTATTCCAATGCTTACAATTGTTGCACCTCTTGGCATAATGAATATGATTCACTATATAATTGGATTCGCTATTGCAGTTATCACTGCTTTTGTTGCCACATTCATTTTATATAAAGAAAGTAAACAATAACGAGGTGAAAACCTATGTCAAAATATAAAACAATATTGCAATCTGATAAAGACGAATTACATTCTTTATATGAAATTGCAAACCAAGATTCATGGAAACCAATTTATCATATCCATCCATCCTTTGGATTAATGAATGATCCTAACGGTGTATCATACTACAATGATGAATATCATGTTTTTTATCAGTGGTATCCATTCGGTCCCACTCACGGAATGAAGCATTGGGGACATGTGAAATCAAAAGATCTTATTAACTGGGAGCGTATGCCTGTAGCTATCATACCTACTGAAAGCTATGAATCGCACGGTGCATATTCTGGTAGCGCTATCGTAAAAGACGAACTTCTTCACTTACTGTATACAGGAAATATAAAAAAAGCTGATGATTCCCGTGATGCAAAGCAATGTATGGTAATAATGGATTCTCAATATAAGATGACGAAATATAGTAATAATCCTGTTATTGATGTAATTCCTAACGGATATACAAAACATGTGCGTGATCCAAAAGTATGGAAACATAACGATATATACTATATGTTACTCGGTGCACAACGCAAAAATAAAACTGGAACTCTTTTACTATATAGGTCACAAGACCTATACAATTGGCATTTCCAAGGTGAAATTACAACAAACTTAAAAGAATTTGGATTCATGTGGGAATGCCCCGATTACTTCCAATTATCAGGGAAAGATGTACTTCTCTTTTCACCTCAAGGAATTGAAAAAGAAGAAGAAAATTTTCAAAATGTATACAATGTTGTTTATGCTATAGGACATTTCGATATTGAAAATTCACATTTCCATGTTGATTCATATTACGAGGTTGATAAAGGGTTCGATTTTTATGCCCCTCAAACTCTAAAAGACTCTACTAGTCGCCGCCTATTGTTTGCTTGGGCAGGATCAAGTGAAATCACATACCCTTCTGATGATTATATGTGGGCTCATTGTTTAACACTTCCACGTGAATTAACATTAGAGGACAACATATTAAAACAAAAACCAGTTTCAGAATTAGCAAAACTACGAACAACAAAAAAAGAAATTTCAGGAGATATAAAAGCTGGATTAAATATATTATCAACACTTGATCACAAAGACTCCTATGAATTAATTGTTACTCTCAAAACAGAGAATGCAAACCTATTCGGACTTTCTCTTTTCCATAATGAAGAGGAATGTTTTCCAATTACATTTAATCGGAAAGAAGGCACTGTTTCTATAGACAGGAGCAACTTCTGCCATCAATTTGGCGGAGAATATGGTTATGAACGCTATAAAAAAATTAATATTCAAGATACGATAGAACTACAAATATTTGTAGATGCAAGCATCGTGGAAATTTTCTTATACGATGGTTCAACAGTCTTTACGTCCCGAGTGTTTCCTCGAAAAGACTTGAAACATCATATAGCAATCTTTTCAGATGCAAAACTAAACTTTATCATTACACAATATAAGCTGAAAAGAGGAATTGTATGAGAAATGTCTTTTGTATCGGTGAACTATTAATTGATTTCGTTTGCCGAAATACCAATGTTTCTTTAGTAAACGGTTCAGATTTCGAAAAAAAAGCTGGTGGAGCACCCGCTAACGTTGCTGCTACTATTACAAAATTAGGTGGACACGCTACATTTATGGGACAAGTAGGAAACGATCCATTTGGTGAATTTCTTGAACAAACTTTACAACATGCACATGTGGACACTTCCATGCTCATAAAGGATAAACAAACCACACTTGCATTCGTATCTATCGATCAAAATGGTGAGCGTGATTTTACCTTTATGCGTGGCGCAGACGGTGAATATCATTTCAATAGCATTGATTTATCAAAAATAAAAACGAATGATTTAATCCATTTTGGTTCAGCGACAGCTTTATTGTCCAGCCCGTTAAAAGACACATATTTTCAACTTCTACAACATGCAAGAGAAAGTGACCAGTTTATTTCTTTTGATCCAAATTACCGAAATGCGCTCATTACAAATACCGAACAATTTATTCAAGACTGCTTAACCTTTATAAAACATGCTCATTTTGTAAAAGTAAGTCAAGAAGAAGCGATTATGCTTTCTAAAGAGAGTGATTTACAACAATCTGCACTCAAATTATTAAATCATGGTGCGAAAGCCGTAGCTATTACACTCGGAAAAGACGGTACTCTTCTTGCAACAAAAGATAAGCAAACTATTGTACCTTCTATCTCCATTCAACAAGTTGATACTACTGGCGCTGGTGATGCTTTCGTTGGAGCGATGTTATACCAAATCGCTAAAAGCGAACAAACGTTTCCTCATAATTTCGAAGATTTAACAACGTTTATCTCCTTTGCAAATAAAGTAGGTGCTCTCACATGTAAAAATTACGGAGCCATTGCCTCTCTTCCATCATTAACAGATGTAAAAGCATACGATTAATCGTATGCTTTTTACATTCCTCTCCAAAAATCATGCATCATAAAAAAGTACAAAATAACGAGAATAGCTGTCCCGCATAAGGTAATGCGCCGATATATACTCTTCTCACCTTCTCTTGCTTTCACAAATGCCAAAATAAATCCGAAGAACAATATTAAATCAACATATGGAACATAAAAAGAAAAAACGAGAAACGAATACAAATACACGATAAATAAACAGGTCGTTACTAAGAAAACTTTAAAGGCAAATTCACTTTTCATAATGTAACCGCCCCCTATCTGTACTGTATTATATTCAGCAAAATCCAATAGTTGCAGTTAAACTCGAAGTAGAAATAAGCTACCGTCTATAATACGGTAGCCTATTACGGAACATTATATTTTCGTTTATATATATTACTTAAAACCGAAGAAGGAATTTGCTCGTAACGAATTTTCTCTCCAGTTTCATCCACAATATACAAATTGTTTCCTATATAATATATTCCATCTTTTCGCTTTGAATACACTTTATATCTTTCATTCGGCAATACCGTTTTCACTTTCGTTAACTGCCCATTTGGTTCTTGCCAATATATATCGGCACGGTCTACTAACGTAAGCACGCCAATTTGCTCTTCCTCTACTTTACGACCATTCCAGCTCACGACGCGGTAGCCAAGCTTATTCGCCTCATATTCGGGGCTCGTATGAAAACGGGAAATGATTACTTTTGTTTGTAATTGGACTCGGTCATATAGCCACTGTATATCTCTGTCATGCATACGAATGCAACCATTTGATTCCCTACTTCCAATTGTCCATTCCCGATTTGTCCCGTGAATCGCATATTCATTTTTATCTAGTCCAAGCCATCTCGTACCAAGAGGGTTATTCGGTGCACCACCAGCTATTTTTTTCCGATGGTATTCTTTATTTTTATATTTAGTTATAATACAAAAATTACCTTCAGGCGTAGGTGTACGATCTCTTCCAGTTGTTACGGGGAATGTTTTTGTATAATTTCCATTTTCAAAAAAAGATAATTGGTTTGTCGTAAGATTCACTAATATTAGATGATCTGTATCAGCAAAGGCACTAACTGGTAGGATGAAAAATAATAGTATGACGAAACATAATTTTTTCACCTATATCCCTCCCCTAGCGCCACTATAATAAGTGGAATTAACTTTACTTTGCTCTTATAAATGAAAACTATCCATTTACAATAACGCCCCCATTTACATGTATCATTTGTCCGGTAACATAAGATGAATCGCTAGACGCTAAATATACGTATGCTGGCGCTAATTCATACGGTTGACCAGGCCTTTGCATCGGAACATTGCTCCCGAACTGAGCAACCTTCTTCTCATCAAAGCTTGATGGAATAAGTGGTGTCCAAATTGGCCCAGGCGCAACACCATTTACACGAATCCCTTTTTGCACTAACGATTGGGAAAGTGACCTTGTAAAAGCAACGATTGCTCCTTTCGTTGCCGAGTAATCAATTAAAGTTTCATTTCCTTCATACGCAACGATAGACGCCGTATTTATAATGACATCCCCTTGCTTTAAATGAGAAAGTGCTGCTTTCGTAACGTGAAAATAAGAAAAAATATTAATACGAAAAGTCTTTTCTAACTGTTCTGCTGTAATATACTCTAGCCCTTGCTGTGGATATTGCTGCGCGACATTATTTACTAAAACATTTACACTACCTAGCTGCTTGACGGTCTCTTCTACAATATCTTTACAGTGCTGTTCATCACTTAAATCACCTGGTAACAACACACACTTTACACCTTCTTGTTCTACACGTTGCTTCGTCTCATTTGCATCTCCATCTTCATCTAAATACGCAATCGCAATATTCGCTCCCTCTTTCGCAAAAGCGATGGAAACAGCTCGTCCAATCCCGCTATCCCCTCCTGTAATTAATACATTCTTTCCTTTTAACTTTTCGCTTCCTTTATAGTTTGGATCTTCAAACTGGGGAAGTGGATTCATTAATGATTCAACACCGGGCTGTTTATTTTGATGTTGGGCAGGCATTGTTACAAAGTTTTTTTGCTGTGGCATAGCTTCTTTCAACTCCTTTTCCTTATAATATGCGCACAATAAAAACTGAAATTCACACATCGATTTACGATTAATATTCGAATTTACGACACAAAATATGAATTGTTGTAAACTTTTTATGCAAAACTATTGCAAAATAGTTAAAAAACGAATATTATATATAACTGTTGTGAAAATTATTCGTAAACAGAAAGGATGTTTATATGTTTAACCTTTCAAAACATAAAACTTCTATTAAAACTGAAATTATGGCAGGTATTATTACCTTCTTAACAATGGCATATATCATTGTCGTAAACCCTGTCATCCTTGGGGATGCAGGTGTTCCATTTGAACAAGCATTTACAGCAACAATTATCGCTGCTGTTGTCGGAACATTATTTATGGCGATCTTTACAAACTTACCAATCGCAATTGCACCAGGTATGGGATTAAATGCTTACTTCTCTTACTCTGTTGTAAAAGCTCATGAAGGCATGACTTTCGCAATTGCATTCTCTGCTGTATTCGTAGCAGGTATGATTTTAATTTTGTTATCATTCACATCTTTCCGTACAAAATTAATGGAAGCAATTCCTGAAAACTTAAAACATGCAATTACTGCTGGTATCGGTCTTTTCATCGCCTTTATCGGTTTACGTTTAACAGGTATCGTTACAAAAAATGAAGCAAACTTAGTTGGACTTGGTGATCTTCACTCTGCTCCAGTACTACTAGCATTAGCTGGACTTGGAATTACAATCATCCTTATGTCTTTAAATGTAAATGGTGCACTATTTATCGGGATGCTATTAACTGGTATTATCGCTTTCTTCACAGGACAATTAACATTCTCAAACGGTGTTACATCAATGCCTGGATTACCAGAAGGAATTATCGTTTCAAATCCAATTACTGCTGTATCTGATGTAATTAACTACGGATTATACGGCGTTGTATTTTCATTCTTCCTTGTTACATTATTCGATACAACAGGTACATTACTTGGTGTAGCTCAACAAGGTGGATTTATGAAAGACGGAAAACTTCCAAAAGCTGGACGAGCTCTTCTATCTGATTCATTCTCAGCAACAATCGGTTCTATGTTCGGAACAACACCATCAACAGCTTACATCGAATCATCTGCTGGTGTTGCAGCTGGTGGTCGTACTGGTTTAACAACTGTTACAGTAGCCGTTCTATTCGCACTAGCAGCATTCTTCGGACCATTAGTAAGTGCCGTTTCTGGTGTATCAGCTATTACTGCACCATCATTAATTATCGTTGGTAGTCTTATGATGGGATCAGTTCGCCACATCGATTGGGACGCATTTGATGAAGCATTCCCAGCATTCTTAGTAATCTTAAGCATGCCACTTACATCAAGTATCGCAACAGGTATCGCACTTGGATTTATTTCATACCCACTTATGAAAGTGGCAAAAGGTAAATTCCGTGCTGTTCACCCACTTGTGTATGTATTTGGAATCTTGTTCGCTTATCAATTGATTTTCTTACCACATTAAAATCCCTCATAAAGAGGGATTTTTTTATACATAAAAAAGTAGCGCATCAAATTTCGATGCGCCACTTTCCTTTTGCAACAATCAAACGAACTACTTTTAACATTTCTCATTTACTTGTAATTCTTTACTGTACTTTTGAATGAAAATTGACGAAATAACCAGTATCATCCCTATACTAAAACCAATAAGCTGATCTAGTAGCATTTCATCATGAATGAACCAGCGCAATAAAAATACGCCACAAAAAATAAACATCATAGTAAATCCAGTATGCCTAAGACCTTTATATACATTTTCCATATGTATCACCTCTTCACATACTTTTATCCATATTATACCATACATCCATCAAGCAAACGTATTGTCCTCTGGCAGCATGCAGCTACCTTTTGATCGTGTGTTACAACTAGCGTTTTACAAACTCTTTAAACATTTAAACATTCATACATTTTTAAAAAGTAACGGATAAGCAAGCAATACAAAAAAGGCTGCGGAGAAACTCTTCTCCACAGCCTAATCATTATTTTTGTAAAAACGCCTGTAAATCTGCAAACTGTCTCTTTGCATCTTCATAGCCTTGCTCATATAGATTTTGTAGTTTTGCTGTATCTTTTTCCATACGATCTACTTGAAGCGGCACTTCTGGACGAATAACAAATAAATTCCCAGCTTGTTCTTCTTTTTCAATATAGTGCAGTGTTTCATTATATACTTCATAACGATTCAACATCGTCTTCACAAGGTTCGGATACTTTTTATATGCTTTCGCTGCCACCCATCCAAACTTTGACTTTTTCTTCGCATAACCATGATTTCTCGTTAAAATTACGACTGATTTTTTAAATCCATCTTCCTGTGCTTTACGAACTGGAATCGGATCCGAAATCCCGCCATCTAACAATTGCTTACCACGGTAATTTACTACTGGTGCAATGAAAGGTAATGAACTAGATGCTTGTAATAAATTTAGTGCATCATCATTCGTTCCTTCTTTTTCAAAATAAACAGACTGTCCTGTTTCACAATCTGTTGTCCCTACAAGGAAACGCTCTGGGCTATTAAAGTATGTTTCAAAATCAAACGGAACATGCTTTTCTGGAATCTCATGAAAAATGAACTCCATATCAAATAACTGGCGTTTTCTCCATAAGTTTTTATACGATAAATATTTCGGATGTGATGCATAATCAATATTTACTGTTTTATTTCTATTTCTTTGTCTGGAAAGATACGACGCTGCATGACAAGCACCAGCAGATACACCAATTACATATGGAAAATATAAATCTTGTTCCATAAAGTATTCTAATATCCCGCCCGTATATACACCACGCATACCGCCGCCTTCTAATACTAACCCCGTATTTTCAAGCATGTTATTCTCTCCTCTTTATATATTGACTCTTTAATTATTCACTATGTTAAGTATCTGTTTCTATTATATATGAGTTCTTTTAGAAATTATATTCAAAAGACTTGAAATGAAGGAGTTTTTTCTTCCAATTATATTTCCAAATGATCGGAGACATCCTTTATAAATCTTTGAATAAAATCTTGCTCTTCTTTCGTATATCTATCTAAAAGTAACAGCCACTTTTCTTCAGCTTGTTTATGCAATGTATCATGAGCTTTATATATTTCATTTCCGCTTTCCGTTAAACGAAAGAATATTTCTTTTTGATTATCTAACATTTGCATCTTCTCAACGAATTGCTTTTGAAACAACTTTGTACAAATTTTAGAGATTGCCCCCTTCGTCATTCCCATTTCTGTCGTAATAGCAGTTACATTCATCAAACCATTTTTCCCGATACACTCGATCACATGTAATTCAGATAAAGACATACCACTTATACCTGTCTCACGAAGAAACTTCTCATTTTGCAATTTCAAATGTTCTTCTTTTTTATGTAAAAGCGTACGAATGCCCGAAAGTATTTCCATTTGTTTCGTTGTATAATCCAATCCATTCGCCCCCTAAGTTTCCAAAGAAACAATTTAACTATATACCATTTTAAAATCATTTTTTCATATTTACAAGTGAGAAAATCATGTTAAAATAAATTTAGTTTCCAAGGAAACCAAATGACAAGGAGGTTAACATAATGAAAAAATCCAAGCTACATTTCATTTTATATGTTGTCTGTATGAGTGCCTTACTCGGTTCCTTCGCTCAAAATATTTACACGCCTATCTTGCCCATGATTCAAGATTCTTTTCACACTTCTCTTTATCTTGTAAATGTAACAGTTTCCCTTTTCACATTCGTTCTTGCGATTATGCAGCTCATATATGGACCTTTCATTGATACAAAAGGGAGAAAATCTGTCCTTATTCCTAGTTTGATCATTAGTACAATCGGTTCAATCGGATGCGCTCTTTCGGCGAACGTTTATTTATTTCTGTTTTTTAGGACAGTTCAAGCTATAGGAATAGCGGCTATACCTGTAGTCGCAGCAACGATTATTGGCGATTTATTTGAAGGAAAAGAACGAGGAGAAGCAATGAGCCTTTATCAAATGTTACTTGCTCTCGCACCTGCGATTGGTCCCCTCATTGGTGGTTATCTCGGCAGTATAAACGGCCATGTATCCGTATTTCTCTTTTTATCTATACTTGGCATTCTCTTATTAACGATAAACATTTCACTACTTCCAGAAACAAAACCAACTGTAAGTAAGCAACCGCAATCAAAAAAGAATCACTGGTTTATCTTAAAAAATAAAACTGGATTTTCTATTACTCTTATTGGCTTTATTCAATTTTGTATTTACTTTTGTTTCCTCGTTTTCTTACCGAGTATTTTAACGAATTTATTTCACTTAACTGCAAGTGCAATTGGTCTTATGTTTGTACCGATGTCCCTTTCTATTATGTTAGGAAGTTATTACTTCAAGCTTTTACAAAAGCACCTCACAACAAAACAAGCTTTATTCATTACTAGTTTCTTCAATATTATATGTGTCACTTTATTCTCTTTCACATATAGCATCAATATCCCATTCATTATTATCGTTACATCTTTGTACGGTTTTAGTATGGGACTTTCTATGCCAACACACACTACTTTATTAACAGAAGAATTCGTACAAGAACGCGCAACTGCTATCGGTATGTACAACTTTATGCGCTATCTCGGTATGGGCACAGGGCCACTTATAGGTGGATTTCTTGTATTTAATCAAAATTACTTTTGGATTTTCTTCCTAGGTGCAATTATGTTTCTACTCATAATCTTATATGCGATGAGAATGCTACGCTTCCCTGCCACACAAAAGGCAAAATAGAGACCTGCAGATGGTCTCTATTTTAAACCCGTTGATCCGCAACGATATGAATATCAATATACTTCGTTTGCCTCATAATTTCATTTACAATTGAACCTTTTCGAATTTCTTCCCAACGTGTTCTCGCCGATTGTCCAAGTAAAATTTGCGTTACTTGTAATCTTTTCGCGACTTCAATAATAACATCCGCTGGCTTCCTTCCTTTGGCCTCTTCTAAAACAAAACTCGCATCAAATTGATTCGTTAGCGACTTCCACTCTTCAATTGTTTGCTTTTTCCCTGCTGAAAGAGAATCTATATTTTCCCTTTCAACGTTTAATACATATAATTCAGCGTTTAACCGATCAGCCATGCGCCATCCCCGTCTTATTAATTTCTCCGCTGTTGAACTGTATTGTACACAAACGAGAATTTTTTCTTTTACGCCAATCGGTTCTATTACTGTTTGGCTAATTTTCTCGTCCATATCATCTGCAACTTCTCGAAGTGATAATTCCCTAAGCGCTCCTAAATTATTAAGTGTAAAGAAGTTATGTAAGCTTTGCTGAATTTTTTCTTCTTTATATATCTTTCCGTCTATTAGTCTCTTCCTTAATACCTCAGGCGTTGCATCAACGAGCTGAATTTCATTTGCTTTTTGTAAAATAAAATCCGGAATACGTTCTCTTACTTTTACATTCGTAATTTGAGCTACAATATCATGAACACTTTCTAAATGTTGAATATTAAACGCTGATAATACGGATATACCGGCATCTAACAATTCCTGTACATCCATATAACGTTTCTTATTTTTAGATCCAGGAATATTACTATGCGCGAGTTCATCCACAACAACGACCTCGGGGGCACGTTTTATAATTCCTTCCACGTCTAGTTCATAAAATACTTTCCCTTTATAATCTATTTCTTTTAAAGGAACTTGTTCTAAATCAGCAATTGCATCTTCTGTCTCTTTTCTCCCGTGCGTTTCAATTAAACCAATTACAATATCCGTACCATCCTTTTTCATCTCTCTAGCATCATAGAGCATTTTATAACTTTTCCCTACCCCTGGAGCCGCTCCTACATATAGCTTTAACTTCCCGCGATTTTGCTGCCGGATATATTCTAAATATTCCTCTGGCGTTCGCCTTTGAAAAGTTGGTTTATAGTCATCCGCATACAAAACACTCACAACCTTTCTTTTGAAACAACGCTACCTCAATCCGTTAGATTGAGGTAGCACTGTTACTATTTCATTAATTTCTGTAATTCTAAATTTAACTTTAAGACGTTCACGCGGTTCTCTCCAAATAAGCCAAGTGCCGCACCTTCCGTTTGATCCTTAATCAATTGATCTAGCATTTCTTTCGGAATTTTCGTTAATTTTGAGATGCGATCCACCTGTACAGAAGCGGCCTGTGGGCTAATGTCAGGATCAAGCCCTGAACCTGAATTCGTCACTAAATCAATTGGTACTTCTGTCACTGGAAAAGCCCGGTTTTGTTTCTTCCATTCTTCAATACTTTTCTCTACTCGTTTCTCTAAATCTGGATTAGACGGTGCATAGTTATTGGAACCAGATGCTTCTGCCTTATATTCAATACTAGAAACACGCCCATGAAAATAACGTGGGTCTGTGAAATTTTGACCAATTAATTTAGAACCAATCACTTCATTTTTATCATTATATATTAGACTTCCATCCGCATTATCCTTCATTACCGCTTGTGCAATACCAGTTACAATAAGTGGGTATACAAGGCCACACAACACTAAAAATGTAAAAGTAATCCGGATGATTGGTGATAGTATACTTTGTTTCTTCGCCATCTTTTTCCCCTCTTCCTTATATAAACAAGCCGACAATTATATCAATTACTTTAATTCCAATGAACGGTACAATCACTCCGCCAAGTCCATAAATAAGTAAGTTTCGGCCAAGTAGTGCATTCGAACTCATCGGTTTATATGCGATACCTTTCATCGCCAATGGAATAAGTAACGGAATAATAACAGCGTTAAATATTAATGCTGATAAAATCGCTGACAGTGGTGATGTTAGTTTCATAATGTTTAATTCTTCCATTTGCGGAATCGCAAGTGTAAACATTGCTGGAATGATTGCAAAATATTTTGCGATATCATTCGCAATACTAAACGTCGTTAACGCACCACGCGTCATTAATAATTGCTTACCGATTCCTACAACCTCAATAATCTTTGTCGGATTCGAATCTAAATCAATCATATTCGCTGCTTCTTTTGCAGCTGTCGTCCCACTATTCATTGCTAATCCAACGTCAGCTTGCGCTAGTGCCGGAGCATCATTTGTACCATCACCTGTCATCGCTACAAGTTTCCCTTTATCTTGCTCTGCTTTAATAACTGCAATTTTATCTTCTGGCTTACACTCAGCAACAAATTCATCTACTCCAGCTTCTTTTGCAATGGTTGCTGCTGTTAATGGATTATCACCCGTACACATAACCGTTTTAATCCCCATTTGACGCAATTGTTCAAAACGTTCACGCATACCAGGTTTTACTGTATCTTTTAAATAGATTAAACCGTAAATACGATTATCCACTGCAACTACAAGTGGTGTCCCACCCTCTTTTGAAATGAGATCTGCTTTTTGATTTACATCTTTCGGAATCGTTCCGCCTTGTGACCTAACCCATTCAATCACGCTACCTACAGCACCTTTTCTCACTTTCGTTCCGTCTTGTAAATCGACACCACTCATTCTCGTTTCTGCTTTAAACGGAACAAACTCACCTTGTTCTGCAATTTCTCGATTATATGATATAGACTTCGTTTTTACATATTCGATAACTGATCGACCTTCTGGTGTTTCATCTAAAACTGAGCTAATAGCTGCCCATTTCCCTACTTGCTCAATCGTTTCATTTCCTACAGGTAATAATGTATGAGCCATGCGGTTCCCGAAAGTAATTGTACCTGTTTTATCTAAAATAATTGTATTAATATCTCCCGCAGCTTCTACTGCTTTCCCTGACATCGCTAACACATTAAACTTCGTCACCCGGTCCATCCCAGCAATACCAATCGCTGATAATAACCCACCAATTGTCGTTGGAATTAAACAAACTAACAACGCAACAAGTACAGCTGTATCAATTTGAAATCCTAAATAGTTTGTAAAAATCGGTAACGTCACAACAACAATTAAGAAAATAAGAGTTAAGCTTGTTAATACTGTATTTAAAGCAATCTCATTCGGCGTTTTTTGGCGAGCAGCGCCTTCTACTAACGAAATCATTTTATCAATAAATGATTCACCAGGATTACTCGTAATAACAATCGTAATCTCATCACTGACGACCATCGTACCACCTGTTACGGAACAAAAATCACCGCCCGCTTCTTTTATAACAGGAGCCGATTCCCCTGTAATCGCAGATTCATCAACAGACGCTAACCCTTTTATAACTTCCCCATCACTTGGAATCATTTCTCCTTGTTTTACAATAACAACGTCACCTTTTCTCAAATCAGTTGCTGAAACTTGAACAATATCCCCATTTTCTTTTACAACATTTGCAAACACATCTTTCTTCGATTGTTTTAAAGAATCAGCTTGCGCTTTCCCCCGCCCTTCCGCTAACGCTTCTGCAAAGTTAGCAAATAAAACTGTAAATAAGAGAATGAGAGAAACTGTTATATTAAACCATCCTGGTACACTACTAGAATGACTTGGAAGAAACGATAAAATGAACGTAATGACAAACCCAATTTCTACAACGAACATAATTGGATTCTTTATCATAACTTTCGGATTCAATTTCGCAAAGGATTGTTTCATCGCATGTGTCACGATATCACGATCCATCGTTTTCGCTTGTCTAACTTCATCTTCTACCGCATGTATATGTGACTCATTTACTCTTTTTTCTTTTACTACTACCGGTCTCATCATTTACCCTCCATTACTTCAATGTAAGAAATTCTGCAATTGGGCCGAGTACTAACATTGGAAAGAATGTTAATGCACCGACAATTACAATTGTTCCGATGAAAATGCCGCCAAATAAACTATTGTCCGTACGGAACGTTCCGACTGTTTCTGGCACAACCGTCTTTTCTTTCAAAGAAGCTGCAACAGCTAGCATCGTAATTAAACTGAAATAGCGCCCTAAAAACATAACTAAACCAGTTGTAATATTCCAAAACGGTGTATTATCCGCTAATCCTTCAAATCCAGATCCATTATTCGCAGCTGACGATGTATATTCATATACTACTTGCGTTAAACCGTGGAAACCGGAATGAGAAATGGCATCCGTTCCTAAACTTGTTGAAAGAGCTAATGCTGAAAATCCTAAAATAAGCAGTGGATGAAATAGTATTGTTACCGCAATTAATTTCATTTCCTTACCTTCAATTTTCTTACCTAAAAACTCTGGTGTCCGTCCAACCATCAATCCAGATATAAAGACTGCGATAATCGCATACATAATAATGTTCACAAAGCCTGCTCCAACGCCGCCGTATACTGTATTTAACATCATATTTACGAGCGGTACTAACCCGCCAATTGGTGTTAACGTATCATGCATCGTATTCACGGCTCCGGTTTCAGCTGCTGTCGTCACTGTTGCGTATAGGGAAGAAAATACTGTTCCAAATCGTACTTCTTTTCCTTCCATACTTCCTTGTACATGCTGTATACCCAGTCCATTTAACGCTGGATTCCCATGTAATTCAGATGTCGTAATCGTTATAAACCCTAGTAAAAACACCATAAATAGTGAAACGAAAAGGATACGCCCTTGCTTTTTATTGCCTACCATTCGTCCGTACGTAAACGGAAGTGCTGTTGGCAACAACATCATAAGCATCATTTGCAAAATATTACTCATTTGCCCTGGATTTTCGAAAGGATGTGTAGAGTTTGCTCCGAAAAATCCACCGCCGTTATTTCCAAGTTCCTTAATAGCTACGAATGATGCAACAGGCCCGCGTAAAATACTTTGTTTTGCGCCATCAATCGTTTGTGCCGTAACGGCACCTTCTAACGTTTGTGGTACACCAAGTGCGACAAAGACTAGTGCTGCAATACATGCGATAGGAAGAAATACTCTCGTTAATGCTCTCGTAAAATCAACGAAAAAGTTACCAAGTTCTTTTCCAGCAAGCCCTCTTATAAATGCCATAACGAGTGCTAACGTCGTTGCCGGTGCTGCAAACATTAAAAATGTAATTCCAATTGATTGTGATAAATAAGATAAACCATTTTCACCGCTATAATGCTGTAAGTTTGTATCAGCCATAAAACTAATTGCTGTATTAAAAGCGAGCGTAGGCTCCATTCCTTCAATGTGTGCTGGATTTAATGGCAATACTCCTTGCAGTCTGAAAATGAAATATACGACAACAATCATAAATCCATTTAATAAAACTAATGATAGTGCGTACTGTTTCCACGTTTGATTGTATTCTTTTACACCCGTAATTTTAAAAATAAGTTTTTCAAAAGGCCCGAATACTTTATCTAGCTTTTTACTACCTTGAAAAGCTTTCTCTAAATAAATTCCCGTTGGCTTTGCCACAAGAATAAACAACAGCATTGTAATAACAACTGCGACCCAGATCATAATGAATGACTCCCCCTAATTAAAACTTTTCCGGATTTAATAATGCATAGACTAAGTACACCGTAATTGCTGCAACAATAACCGATAAGACAATCATCATGATTGCTTCCCTTCTTTCACAACTTTATCTGACCAACTTGCAAGACTTGCCATTGATGCGACTAACACAACAAAAATTCCGATCATTACAACATCTAACATAGCTACCCCTCACTCCCTTTTGTTAAAATTTACCACTAAAATATTAAAAAAGAACACTGAGCTCTACTCAGTGTTCAAAAAATGAACAACAAAAAGTAAACCTCCTCTCTAAACGCTTACGAGGTTAGCTGTCGGATTCGGGCCTAAAGAGTAGCCCTACTTTCAAAACTGAAAGATTCACCCCAAGTGACGATGCACAAAATTGGTTCCCCCGCTCCATTTCTGGAACTCAGCGATTTTAGGTTTTTTTGGAAATTTTATGAATGATTTATGAGAGTAAATATACTCCTCTATATTTCACTTGTAAAGAGGCAAATTACTAAAAATAAGAATATATATATCTGTTTAAACGCTTACATCATGTATTATTAATACTCTTTCATCTCTTTTCTCGTCTTTTCTTTCTTTTTCATAGAAATGATCTTTTAAATACGAAATAAAAAGAGCGAATGATATGAAGTGCATAGCTTGTTGCACTTCGCATTCGCTCTTTTTTCACTCCCTATTTATTCTCCTCGTAAAAAAGCACGTAAATTTCTCCCACGAATATAAACTTGTGACAATTCTGCATGTAGTTGCTCATATTCGATAACATCTGTTTTTAAATATAAAGCGTCTTTCGATGGCAATATGATATAGGGCCTTGGAAAAATAGGATCGAGCACCACCAATTCTTGAACTCGCTCTACCGATACCGCCCAACGATTCGCTATATCTCCTAGTAACAACACCTTCATCTTCTTTTCCCCCACCCTATTCAAAAAATAAAAAAGAAATATTATCACAATTCGTAAACACGACAAATGTAGCTCCAATTGTTTCATAGAGCCTCGCTGGATATCGTTTATTTCTTGTAACAACAGTAATAGGTGCTTGAAAAGAAAAGCGAATATGTTCTGTAAAGAAGCTAACGATTGGAAGCTCATCACCTAGTAAAATCACCTTCTTAATACACTCACAAATACTAGTAAAATCCTGCTCCTGACTACAACTATACGTCCAATCAAATCCACAATTCCTAACTTCAGCCGCTATCTCTTCATTTGCTGTAAAAATAATTAACTCATGTTGAAATGCTACTAAATCTATTAGACTATTTACCTTACTTTCTTCTCCAACACAAATAAGTGTTAATTCCATGTACCTCATCCTCCTTAGCATAAAAGAAATCAAACATAGATTGATATTCCCCTATACTAATCAGATCGATGAAGTGATGTATCCATCATGGCACCGTCCTCTCTCAAGACGCTTACGAAGTTAGCTGTCGGATTCGGACTTTGAGAGTAGCCCTACTTTCAAAATTGAAAGATTCACCCCTAGTGACACTTCACAAATTGGTTCCTCCGCTCCATATAATTGGACTCAGCGTATTACAAAAAATATATTCTGGCTGATATATTACTCTTGTATTTGGAAAAAGTAAACAGAAAAAAAGTCAGTTATACAACTGACTTTTTTCCTACTTATACATGCGCTTTATTCAATTTATCCCGTATTAACGGGCAGTAAGACCCCCACCTCAAAATTCAGTGGAAGCAAAGGAGTCAGGTGGGGATCGGGCTGCTCGTAAAAGCCCGATTGGTGAGGGCTGATAATCAGTGGGGGATGCCCCCCACTGATTAAAGCTTCACTTTATACGCAAAATGATTCGTCGGTCCATGACCACTTCCAATATGCAGCGGCTCTTCAATTGCTATACTAATAAATTGTTTTGCTTCTTGAACTGCCTCTTCAATTGAGTATCCTTTCGCAAGCCCTGCTGTAACCGCTGAAGCAAATGTACACCCACTTCCGTGCGTTTGCTTTGAAGGAATTCGTTCACTCTTAAATTCGATAAACTGCTCACCATCAAAGAGTAAATCAACTACTTCATTACCTTGATATTCTGCATGTCCGCCCTTCATAAGTACATATTTCGCACCTAGTTCATGCAGTACTTTCGCAGCTTCCTTACTATCTTCAACATTATGAATCTCCATTCCAGTTAACACTTCTGCCTCAGGAACATTCGGCGTTACAACTGTTGCTACTGGTAATAAATATTCTTTTAATGCTTGAACTGCTTCTTGCTGTAATAATGATGCACCGCCCTTCGCAATCATAACGGGATCTAGCACAATATTATTCCAGCCAAACTTCTTAATCTGTTCTGCTACAATTTGAATAATTTCACTGCTAAATAACATTCCTAGTTTCACAGCATCTGGTGTTAAATCCGTACCAATTGAATTCAACTGTTCCGTAATACCTTCTAATGGAACTGGATATACCCCTTGAACGCCAAGCGTATTTTGAGCAGTAATTGCCGTAATAGCCGTCATTCCGTACACACCAAGCTCTTGGAATGTTTTTAAATCTGCTTGGATTCCAGCACCGCCTCCGCTATCAGAACCTGCAATTGTTAAAGCTTTATTTACTTTCATCCCACTCATCCTTTTCTATCCAAAATATCGATGATAAATTGTTTTTGCTTCGCTTATATCTTTCGTTCCATGTACAAGTACACGACCATCTTTAAAAGCAACTAATCTCTTTTCTTCCACAGAAAATGATAATAAATATGGATTTACATTTAAATCATTCACACGATCATTCAGCAGCCCTTTGTATCGTTCAAAATCCATTTCCTCTTTATGAGGTGGTCTAATTTGAACTGTATTTCTCCCGCATAACACTGCTGTTTTCGATGTATTATCTTTATTTAAATACGGATACAACGCATTCTCTCCGCACGAAGGACAATTATGCTTACGAAGCTTTTGCACATTCATACATGAATATTCATTCTTCCATACATCAAACGACACAAGTCCATCTCGAAGCGATTCGTAATCTTCTACTAACAGTTTAAGAGCTTCCGTTACTTGATGAGAAACGACGAGAGATACAGCAGGCGATATAATCCCCGCTGTATCACATGTCGCCCCGCCAAGCGGAATCGATTGTAATAAACAAGATAAACATGGCGTTTTACTAGGAAGAATTGTGTAAGAAAGGCCGTAACTCCCTACACATGCTCCGTAAATCCATGGAATAGAATGTTTTTGCGCTATATCATTTACAATGAAACGCGTTTCGAAATTATCAGTTGCATCAATAATTACATTAACGTTTGTAACGAGTTCTTCTAATTCCTCAGCCGTTACGTCTTGAACGCGAGCTTCTACTCTTACTTCACGATTAATCTCTTCTAGACGTTTCTTTGCCGCTACAGCCTTCGGAAGATTATTTTCCACATCACTCTCTGCGTACAATTGCTGCCTTTGTAAATTACTCCAATCGACATAATCCCGGTCAACAATCGTTACTGTGCCTACACCAGCTCTTACAAACAGCTCTGCATTTGCACTACCTAATGCACCTGCACCGATAATAAGTACATGTTTTTCTCTTATTTTTCGTTGCCCTTCTTCTCCAATTGGAGAAAATAGTTCTTGGCGAGAATATCGATTATTCAACTACACTCATTCCTTCTAAAGGACTACTTGCTGTTGCACAACGTTTACGTGCAATACGACCTGCCTCAAATCCTAAACGTCCTGCTTCAATACCTAATTTCATTGCCTGCGCCATTTTAATAGGATCTTTTGCTCCTGACACAGCAGTATTTAATAACACACCATCCGCTCCTAATTCCATCGCAAATGCTGCATCAGCTGGGCTACCAATACCAGCATCAACGATAACTGGTACTGTCGCTTGTTCAATAATGAAGCTCAAATTCAATGGATTTACAATACCAAGTCCTGATCCAATTGGAGATGCTCCTGGCATAATCGCATGCACGCCAAGTTCTTGTAATTTACGTGCTAATACAACATCATCAGATGTGTACGGAAGTACGATAAATCCTTCTTTCAGTAACATTTCAGATGCCTTTAACGTCTCTACCGGATCAGGTAATAACGTTCTATCATCACCAATAACTTCTACCTTTATCATGTCACAAAGCCCAGAAGCTTTTGCTAATTTTGCAATACGAACAGCCTCTTCAGCATTTTTTGCTCCGGCTGTATTCGGTAATAACTTATATTTTTTCACATCAAGTTTCTCTAATAAATTTGGCTGCTTTGCATCAAATATATCCATACGACGTACTGCGAACGTTAAAATCTCAGCCTCAGATACATCAATTGCCTTTTGCTGCACATCAAAATCAGGGAATTTTCCTGTTCCTAATAAAAGTCTAGAATGAAATGAAAATGGTCCAATGTTTAACATAATCAACCGCCTCCTACGAAAGTTACAATCTCAATTTGGTCTCCATCAAAAACAGATGTATCTGTATGATCATCTTTTTGTAAAATATCTTTATTACGCTCTACTACAACAATTCTGTTATCTAACTCTAAATGTGTAAGTAGCTCAGCTACTGTTTTCACACTCTCTGGCACTTCAATTTGATTACCATTAATTTTTAAATTCAAACTTCCATCCCCTTTCTAAACTGTTTTAGAAAGCAATGATTCTAGCAAATGATTCTCCTGCTTTCCTTCTATTAAATCAGCCATATATTGACCAGAAACAGGACTTAATAAAATGCCGTTTCGATAATGGCCCGTGCAAGCATATAAACCTTTTATTTCTTCATGCTCTCCTATATAAGGAGCTTCATGATTTGATTGTGGTCTTAATCCTGCCCATGCACTTTCCCATTCCGCTTCTTTTAATGCTGGCAATATTGTGCACGCGCGCTCTAATATAGAAGTAATACTTTCTGGTTGCACAGTTTTATTGAACGTACGGGGCTTCATCGTTGCTCCAATTACATAACGCCCGCCGCGCTTTGGTGCAATGTAAAATCTTTCTTGGAAAATAGGCGCCTTTAAAAGTGGTTTTCTACTTCTGACCGCTACTACTTCTCCTTTAACTGGATATGTACCCCATTCGCGGTGAAAATAACCTAGTAACTTCGTGCTCCATGAGCCACCCGCAATAACAACTTTTTCGCATGTGATCATACCTTCGCTTGTCACAATTCCAGTCACTTTATTATTTTCAATACGGATATCAAATACTTCTGTTTGCTCATATATATCAGCACCCGAGAATGATGCGGAATGTGCAAATGCTTTCGTAAGCTCCGGTGCAATAACATGACCATCTTTTGGATAATATACAGCCCCTATAATTGAATCAGATAGATACGGCTCTTTCTCTCGCAAACGATCTCCCGCTAGAAAGTAAGAATCTTCACCGGTTTTCTGCTGCCAATCCATAATGTGAAGAATTCTTTCCTTCTCCTCTTCATTTTGAGCAATGCGATAAATCCCTTTCTCTTCATACCCAATATCAATGCCTGTTTTTTCACGTAAAACTTCTGCAAGTTGTGGAAATATAGCACGGCTTTCTCTAGCAAGGTCAAATAGCGGGTCATATTCATCCCATTCTGCCTGCACCCCAAGTAAACCAGCAGCTGCTTTCGAGGCTTCAGATGCAATCTGTTGCTTCTCTACAATCGCTACTTTATGGCCTCTTTCTGCTAGAAAATGTGCAACTGAACTACCAATTACACCACCGCCAATTATCGCTACATCATACTTCTTACACATGTTTTTCCGCCCACTTTCTTATTGATTCCTTATAAGATTTCGCTTTGCTATACGGGTTACTACTACTTATAATCCCAGACATAACAGCAATACCACTGACGCCGTTAGTAAGAACATCCCCAGTGTTTTCCGTGGTGATTCCTCCAATCGCTATAATCGGTATGGATAAACACTTTGCAATGTCTGAAATTTCTTCAAGCCCTCTCGCTGGCACACCTTTTTTACAATCTGTCGGAAATACATGACCATAGACAAGTGAATCCGCCCCATTCTTAAATGCATCGATCGCCTCTTCTAAAGAATGCACAGAATAACCGACATGCAAATAAGAAAACTTTTCTTTCACTGACCTTACATCTGCGCTTCGATATCCTAGCTGCACGCGCGGAATGTTTAATAAAATAGCAATATCAATTCGGTCATTTATCACTATTTTCGATGCTGGAAAGCCTTTCCTCAAAAGACTTTCCACACCTTCATACAATTCCTTCGTACTTTTCTCACGCTCACGAATATGCAAATAATCAATTTCACTTTCAATTTGCATCGCTACATTCACTAACTCTTCGAATGACATGTGACCATTTGAGATTACATGAAGCTCATTTTTCATATTCATTCGCCTACTTTAAAATGTTTTCGAATAAATCATCGGCCGGAACGATTTCTTTCGTCATTCCTTTATCTTTCAGCCATTTATTTTGTTTCTCCCATGATTCTTTTGAATCTGATAAAAATGGCTCATCTTTCGTTTCCATCTTCTCTAATAAAATTTTCATACTTTCTTTTTCAACTTCTGGTACAAGCGGGAAGTTTTCTTTTTCTTGATGATTTAATAAAATATTTAATGCTTCATCTGGATTTTTCTTCATGAAATCATAGCCTTTTTTCGTACCACGTAAGAAGGCTTGCAACGCTTCTTTATCTTTCTTCAACGTTTTATCACCTGTTACAAATACAAGCTCATGATAATTCGGTACACCATAGTCTGCTGGATTAAAGTATGCTGGCTCATGACCTTCATGACGCATAACAGGTACTTCATGGTTAATGTATGCCCCTGTTACCGCATCCACTTTTTTCGTAATTAATGCTGGTACTAAATCAAAGCCAACATCAACTACTTTCACTGTATCTGGATTACCACCAGCCTCTTTTACCATCGTTTTTAAATACATCTCACTTAAAGGTGTTCCAGAATATCCAACTGTTTTCCCCTCTAAATCTTTTGGAGATTGAATGCCTGCTGACTTCAGTGATACAACATGATTTAATGGTGAACGTACGACAGCCCCAATTGATTTCACAGGAATTTGTTCATTTGCTTTTGCCATGACAACATCTGGCTGATAATATAAACCAACCGTTACTTTTCCTGCAGCTGCTAAAGTTAATGGGTCAGTCGGATTAGAAGGGAATTTAATATTTACCTTTACTCCTTCTTCTTTAAAATAGCCTTTCTCAATTGCTGCATAAATAAAGCTATGTACCGCATTTGGGTACCAATCAAGCATGACCGTTATTTCCTTTTCTTTTTTACTCTTATCTGATGCTGAATTACTAGAACATCCAGCAATCATTGCAACTAGTAATGTAAACACAAAGATGCGTTTTAATAATTTCATGAATGCTTCCTCCAACTAATGAATTTCTTTTCTAATATCGAAATAAGTATGACGAAGAAAATAGCTAGTAATGATAACAATACAATGGGTGCAAATACACCTGCTCCGTCTAACTGCGTCATCATTCTTTTACTGAAATATCCTAACCCAGCTTGTGCACCGAGCCATTCGCCAATTGCTGCCCCAATTACACTAAGCGGAACTGCAATTTTTAAAGCTGAGAAAAAATAAGGAAGAGCAGACGGCAATTTTAATTTAAGAAAAACATCTTTTTTCGTTGCCCCGTACGTAACTAAAAGCTCTTCCCATTCTTTTTTCGTACTGCGTAGTCCATCATACGTATTGACCGCAATTGGGAAAAACGTAATTAAAACCGTAACAACGACTTTACTCCAAATCGTATATCCAAACCATAAAACGAAGAGCGGAGCAAGCGCTGTAATAGGAATCGTTTGTGAAGCCACTAATAATGGATAAAATGCTCTCTCCATCCAATTACTCGCGTTCATTAACATCGCTAGCCCTACCCCAAGTACGATAGAAATTGCTACACCTATTAAAACGACATATAATGTTGCCGGCAAATGAACCGTAAATAATATATCTTTTAGTTTCCATATCTTCATTACAATCGCAGACGGTGACGGTAAAATGTACATTTCATCTACAATTCTTGCGCCAATTTCCCACATGACAAGTAAAATACTAGAAAGTGTAAGCGCAGGTAATAACTCCTTCAACCGGTTCATCATACAAGTACCTGCCTTTGTAACATACTAAGAAGCTCATCTTTAAGTGCTAACACTTCAGGCTTATATAAATCTTTTCTTGTTCGATTACGATCAAGCGGTACAATCCTCTCGGTTAAAGTAGTTATCGGTTGCTGCTCAACTACTAAAATTCGATTAGAAAGAAACAATGCTTCTTCCACATCATGAGTGATAAACAAAATTGTTTTTTCCCACTCTTTCCATTGTTCAAACAACCATTCTTGCAAAGATGCCTTCGTTAAAGCATCCAACGCGCTAAACGGTTCATCTAACAGCAATATCTCCCCGCCTGTTAATAAAGTTCGAATAAAGGATACACGTTGTCTCATACCACCAGATAAATCTTTCGGATATTTTGTCTCGTACCCTTGTAAGCCAAATTTATGTAGCAGTTCCTTCGCTTTTATTTGTGCTTCTTTCTTCTGTACACCTTGGCACTCTAACGGCAGGGCAGCATTCTCAATAATCGTTCTCCACGGCAGGAGCATATCTTTTTGGGGCATATACCCTACAGGATGGCTCTTTGTTTCTGTCAGCTCTATCTGTCCCGTACTTGCTTCTTCTAAACCTGTAATAAGGCGAAATAAAGTACTTTTCCCGCATCCACTCGGTCCGATAATACTTACAAACTCTTTATCTTGTATAGAAGCATTTAATTCCTTGATGATTGGTTTCTCATCATAATGAAAAGAAACATTATGAAACTGTAGTATGTTCTTGCTCCTCAAATCCCCACATCTCCTTACGGTAGGACATATCCCAGAATAAATATTCAAATCGACTGGAATATAGGAAAATCTCCTCTAATCGATCTAGCTCTTTTTCAGACTTTCCAACTGCCATTTCATTTAATAAATCGATTAACCAAACACAAAGGTTGCCATATTCTTCAGAACTATAGCCTTGAATCCACTCACCAAAGAACTCATGATCCCTTGCTCCAGGAATATCATTTAAACGCTTTCCAATTTCCCAGTAGCTCCACATACATGGCAGAAGTGCTGCTATTAATTCCGCAAGTGTGCCATTTTGAGATACAGACATCATGTAATTTGTATAAGCTAAATTTTTAGCAGATGGTTTTGCAGACTCTATCTCCTCTATAGAAATCCCAAGTCTTTTTGCATATTGTTTATGAATTGTCATTTCTCCATTTAATATCCCATCAATTTGTTCAGCAAATTTCCCCATTACTTGTGGATTCGTTGCCTTTACAACACCGATGGCATATAGCTTTGCATAATCTAACAAATATAAATAATCTTGAATAATGTAATACTGAAACTTATCTTTTTCTAACGTGCCATCGCCCATACCTACAACAAATGGATGATTATGACTCATCTCCCAAACTGGTTGTACAGTTTCTAATAATCTATCGCAAAATTTCATTTCCCTATCCCCTTCCGGTATGTGTATATAAATAAAAAACCACTTCTAAATAAGAAGTGGTTACAGCAAATAAAATTATAATTTATTCGTTGTTCCACTTCCCTTCGCTAGTATTACCTAGATCAGGTGTTATAAGGGTTAAGGATTATTCCTCTCTCAGCACAACAAGCACCCCTAGTGGTTTCAATATGAAATTTTTAAACAAAAAAGCCCCGTTTCTATACGCAAAGAAACGGGGACTTATTATTAATGTCCGAATTGCTTCCCTACGCTAGCATAATCTAGATCAGGTAATAAAAAGGATCAAAGACTTAAGGTCTTACTCTCAGCTGGCAACACCAGCTCTCCTAGCAAACTATAAAATTATCACTGTCAGTATAACACCGTAATAAGACATCATCAACTGTTTTAATTTTCTCAATTGTCAACAAAATACCAAAGCCATATAATACTTATATTCTATCTTAGAAATTATTATCCTAATGAATTGGATAAAAAGGAATCATTATCCTCAAAAAATTTATTTTTATATTGATTTCATATTACATTTATGTGAATAAACCCACTATATTATATCTTTATACTATAATAAAATTACAACTATACAACTAGAGGAGGTCTCTATTATATGAATATGAAAGCTACTGCTTTAACAGCAACTACTGTCGCAATTGCTTCTTTACTTCCTTCTATGGGAGAAACAAATGTACAAACAGCCAACGCTGAACAATTATCTAATGGGAAAACTGGATATGTAAAAGTTGATCAAGTAGCCTTACATACAAAAGATAACGCAAATAGCTCATCAATTGATACAATTCGCTTTAATACGAAAGTGAACATACTTGGAACAACTAATGGTTGGTATAAAGTATCTGTTAATAATAAAGTAGGTTACGTACAAAAAGATTCTATTCTACTAAAAAACAAACTTCAATCTAATAATCAATATATCGTTAATGCCAATGCATTAAACGTTCGTTCTGAACCTAATTTAGAATCTTCAATTTTAGATGTATTACCAAATGGGAAATTCGTTACCATTGAAGAAGAACAAGGCGAGTGGTATAAAATTTTACATAATGGCAAAACAGGTTATGTACAAAAAGCATTCGTTTCTAATGGTTCACAGGCTTTAGTGAAAGGCATCACAGTTCAAAATAATACGAAATACACAGTTGCAACACCTAAACTTAATGTACGTAGCAATGCTAGTACAAGTAGTGCACTACTTGGTTCATTACAAAATGGTACACAATTACAAGTAGTAGAAACTGTAGGAACTTGGTATAAAATTCGTTTTGGCACAGGATACGGATATGTCGCAAAACATTATGTGGTGCAAAACCAAACGCAATCACAAGCTCAAACAGCTCAACCTACTTCCATTCCAGCAGTTTTCAAATTCCCTACACAAGGAAAAATTAGCTCAACCTTTGATATGCGCTGGGAACAAATGCATTATGGTATAGATATTGCAGCTCCAGGTAACGTCTCTATCCAAGCGGCGGCGGCAGGTAAAGTTGTGAAATCATATTATTCAGCTAGCTATGGCAATGTTGTGTTCATCGCCCATCAAATAAATGGGAAATTATATACAACGGTCTATGCTCACATGAAAGATCGCACTGTACAAGCTGGTGATCAAGTACAAGCTGGACAATTAGTAGGTCATATGGGAAACACAGGTCATTCATACGGGCAACATCTTCATTTTGAATTACACAATGGAGAATGGAATTTTGAAAAAACAAATGCAGTAAACCCACTGCCATATTTAGTTAGGTAAATTGTATGCCACGCAATATCAATATACCTCTCTTAATTGAATACTTAGCCTTTTTAGGTTTAATCTGTTGTTTAATCATTTACAATACAAATACTGTATTTTTATCTATTATCATTGCTTTTGTTGCTTTAGAAATTATGATGGAATCTTTTCAAGTTCAACTAAAACAAAAAATTGCCCATATTTATAATACCATCTTTCTATTAAGTGCCCTAATAGCAAATATTATTAGTAATGGTTTTTATTTATCTACCGTATTTCCTGTATTTTTTATGGCTGTTTTATTATTCATAGCTAGATACATTCATGTTCCTAATAACAAAAAACACGAACAAGACGCTTAGAAAGAGGAGACACTGTGTATCAATCTTTCAAAGATAATCTGCTAAAATATATATTGAATTTATACAAAAAAACAAATACCTTTTTTGGTATACAAGGAAGCTATACGGCACAATTTCTCCTTTATGGAATGTTATTTCTCGTCTTAATTACATTCTCCTTGCTTTACTAATAAAAAAAGGATCTCACAATTGAGATCCTTTTTAATTTATATAGAAAATGCTCTTTATCCGCAAGCATATTTTTCATAAATAAAGCTAAGATTATATTTTTTCTCTAAGCTCATTCTTTGTTCATCATCACACCAATAGAACAGAATGTCATGAATCGTTGCATAACGCTTATTTTTAAGAAACAGTTTAAAGAATGATGGTAAACAATCATGTAATTGTATAAATATATAATTGCGTAATATTTCTTCTTTATATTCAATGCCCTTACAAATATACAATAATTCTTCACAATAATACGCATGTTGTGGAACTTGAATCATTTCGAAAAATGGCACATATGATAATAGTTTTCCTATGAAATGATCATATCGATCCATTATTCCTATCGTCATGTGCTCCATCATATCTTTCATTACATATAAATAATCATCAACATGAGTAGTCTTGAGTGGATCTAATCGATCTGAAATTTGAGAAAGAACAGCTCTTTGACACGCTAACACCGCTTGACTAGGTCCATAGTACGATAGGAAGTCTGTACACTTACGATATTTTCGTAATAAGTCATGTGTATATAAGTCATATACAAAAGTATTACAATACATTGCTAGACTCATCATATCACTATTTAATTGCTCTTTTGATAGAGATTTAGCTCTCTTACACATATAAAAGAATGTAAATTCTAATACTTCTTTATGGGATAATAGATGTTTACAGTCCGTTATACATTTCTCATTAAATTTAACTCTATCCCAAATTTCTACATCCTCATCAGTTAATTCACCAATACGATATTTAATAATTAAATAGTTTAAAGCAACCGCTTGTGTCAAAAGATCCCACGTTTCATATTCCAATGAAGTGTGAACAAACTCAGCTAGGCCTTGATTTACCATAAAAGTATTCGCTTCTTCATACCAGCCAATCTCTTGGCATAAACGAAGAATACGTACTAAAGTTGGAATTTCATCTTTATGAAACTGTGGTAAATTTTTTGCTTTATCCATTCCATATACGATAAATGCCGCTAAATTTTCTTCTTTATAAAATTCTTTTTCTTTCCACACTAATATAGTTCTTTCTTTCCCTTCACCTTTTGGATGACAAGGTACAAGTAAAGAAAATAATTCAGCGAAATTATTTGGTTCTATATATGTATCTGTAACCAAATTCCAATTTGGATCGCGCTGTATAGCCCTCATATAATTCCCCTTCCCTTTTGTCTACATAGGAAATATTAATCCATTATTACATCATTAATAATAAATATTGTTATATTCGAAATCCCTCATAATACTTATATCTATCAGTATATCATTTTTTCTCTTATTTAAAATTAGGAATGACAAATTTAAATAAACTGTTGAAATTGCTAACTGTATACTTATTATATAATGGCTCAGATACATCATGCTAACATATTAGCTTAACCCTATATACTAGAATAATGTATCTGATTTTTATACGTAACATATTCCACTAATTAAAGTCTCACTTCATTCCGTATGCTCTGATATTTCACTTAAAGCAAATCCCGCTTGATTATCTGCCGATTCTTTTATAGCTAAATCTCCTAGCGCTAACATCCCAACGAGTTGACCACTCTCAACTACTGGCAATCGTCTAATTTGATACTGTGCCATTAACTCTGTAGCTTTTTCAATAGGATCATCTGGAGAAACTGAAACAATGTTTGTTGTCATTACATTTGTAATTTTATTAGATCCAGGATGTTTTTCAGCAATTCCTCGAACAACTAAATCTCGATCCGTAACAAGACCAACAACTTGCTCATTTTCAACAACCGGAATCAATCCAATCGATTCTTCTTTCATCTTTACAGCGGCTTCATATACATTATCTAACGGTGTACACTGTACAATATGAGTGCTCATCAAGTCTCTCACTCGTGTCATTTGTATCTCCTCCTTTTTATACATACCATAGTTTTTCCTAAATCCCTTTATTTATTTCAGGAAAATCAGTTGCTAAAGGAGAATGAACGCACAATAAAAAAGAGTCAGCAATATGCTGACTCTTTTTTTATGACCCGTACGGGATTCGAACCCGTGTTACCGCCGTGAAAGGGCGGTGTCTTAACCACTTGACCAACGGGCCATGGCTCCGCAGGTAGGACTCGAACCTACGACCGATCGGTTAACAGCCGATAGCTCTACCACTGAGCTACTGCGGAATAATATATATGGTGGGCCTAAATGGACTCGAACCATCGACCTCACGCTTATCAGGCGTGCGCTCTAACCAGCTGAGCTATAGGCCCATATACTTTACAGGGGCAGTAGGAATCGAACCCACACTGGAGGTTTTGGAGACCTCAGTTCTACCTTTAAACTATGCCCCTAAAGGATGCCGACTAGAGGACTTGAACCCCCAACCTACTGATTACAAGTCAGTTGCTCTACCAATTGAGCTAAGTCGGCATAAAAAAATGGTGGCTCGGGACGGAATCGAACCGCCGACACGAGGATTTTCAGTCCTCTGCTCTACCGACTGAGCTACCGAGCCAACATAAATGGCGGTCCCGACCGGGNNNNTGCTCCACCCCGCGATGATAAAATATTTACTTTAGAAAAAATGGAGGAGGTAGAGGGATTCGAACCCCCGCGCGACTCTCGCCGCCTGTCGGTTTTCAAGACCGATCCCTTCAGCCGAACTTGGGTATACCTCCGAGATATAAACCTTTAGTGGTGGACCTTGTAGGACTCGAACCTACGACCGGACGGTTATGAGCCGTCTGCTCTAACCAGCTGAGCTAAAGGTCCTTTATGGTAGCGGCGGAGGGGATCGAACCCCCGACCTCACGGGTATGAACCGTACGCTCTAGCCAGCTGAGCTACACCGCCATAAATGATATTGAAATAAGTGGAGCCTAGCGGGATCGAACCGCTGACCTCCTGCGTGCAAGGCAGGCGCTCTCCCAGCTGAGCTAAGGCCCCATGTTTTTGGGAATATCGGGAAGACAGGATTTG
>NZ_NVEC01000090.1 GCF_002571225.1 Bacillus sp. AFS059628
GTTTCAGCGACTTTTATAATTTAACATTTCTCGTTAAATATGTCAATAACTTTTTTCTTTCGTTCCTGACGACGCTTATTAATTTACCATATTAATCATTTATTAGTCAACACCTTTTAAAAAAATGCCAAAATAAATTTATCTTGGCATGATATACAGCTTAATAACCACTAATGCAATAACACCAGGTAGACCTAATAAGCTTGTGATTGTTGCAGTCCCTAAGTTAATTGGAATATGAAAATCAAAATATGTTCCTACAACATTTACGATAAAGAGTAACGCTACTCCCAAAGTAACATGAAAAAGTGCTTTTCCTATAAAACGTAATGGCTTAGAAGAAACACCAAAAACAAGAAAAATAAAAACTAACGTAAGAATACCAACAATTATAATTGTAGAATTCATTTTTTCCTCCTTATGAATGACCTATACACAATTATTTGTATGGGACAAGACAATAAAAAAGAACATGTATCATATAACTCCAGTCGTTTTATCTCACTCACCTATATTCAATGCCACTTTCTTCATAAAAATCATTAATTGTTCTTTCCAAATGAAGTAACTACTAAATGTTTAACGAATAAAGTAAAACTTTAATCAGTGGAGGTCTTACTGCCCATTAAAACGGGATAAAATAAAAAGGTTCTGCTTTTTCAGCAAAACCTTTTACCATTGTTCCATTTTTACAGGACGACGTTTTGCTTCTTTTAACAAGAAGAAATATTTCGCCTCTGCTATTTTCAAAGAACAAAGTACATCTTGAGAGGGCTCAACACTTTGTTCAACCATTCTCTTCTGACGTAACCACTCATTCTTTACTTTTTCTAATAGTACAATTAGCTTATCATCATACTCTTTACGCAATTTACCCTTTTTTTGAAAGAACATTTTTGTTTCTCCTCTTATACTTCTCTACGACCTTCTAACGCTTTCGACAGTGTTACCTCATCTGCATATTCTAAATCTCCACCAACTGGCAGACCATGTGCAATACGAGTTACTTTAATGCCTGTCGGCTTTAAGAGGCGGGATATATACATTGCTGTAGCTTCCCCTTCAATATTAGGGTTCGTTGCTAATATTACTTCTTGTACCGTTTCATCGTGCAGTCGCTTTAAAAGTTGTGGGATATTAATATCTTCCGGTCCAATTCCCTCCATTGGAGAAATAGCACCACGTAACACGTGATATACACCTTGGTACTCTTTCATTTTTTCCATCGCGATTACATCTTTCGGTTCTTGTACTACACAAACAACTGATTGATCTCGATGCGAATCGTTACAAATATAACAAGGATCACGGTCAGTAATATGTCCGCACACAGAACAATACGCTAAGTCTCGCTTCGCATTTACAAGTGCTTTTGCAAAACCTAACACATCGTCTTCTTTCATATCTAACACAAAAAATGCCAATCGAACCGCTGTTTTCGGTCCGATTCCTGGCAATTTCATAAAACTATCAATTAGTTTTGATATTGGTTCTGGATAATGCATATATCAATATCCTCCTAGAACATTCCACCTGGTAAGTTTAAGCCTTTTGTAAATTTACCCATTGTAGAGTTTGAAAGTTCATCAGCTTTTTTCAGCGCATCGTTCGTTGCAGCTAACACTAAGTCTTGTAACATTTCGATATCTTCTGGATCTACAACTTCTTCTTTCACTTTCACTTCAAGAATTTGCTTATGACCATTTGCAATAACTGTGATCATACCGCCACCAGCTGTACCTTCAACTGTTTTTTCACCAAGTTCTTCTTGCGCTTTTGCCATTTCCTTTTGCATCTTTTGCATTTGTTTCATCATGTTATTCATATTTCCCATTCCGCCACGCATCATAATTAATTCCTCCTAATTTTTATTACTCTTTTATTTCAATAAGTTCTTGCCCTACTAATTTTACGGCCTCTTCTATAAGAGGATCCTCTTTTTTCTCTGGGCTTTCTTCAGAAGCTCCGCCTTCACGCTGTAAAAAATCTTCACGGATTTTACCCCATTCACTTTTTGGAATGGCAATCATATTCAATCTTTTACTTAGCAATTCAAATAAAGCTTGCTCTACTGTATCCATAGCTTCTCGATTTTCGCTTGCCATTTTACAGTGAATTTCATATTGAAAAGCTAAAACGTAAGTATCATCCGAAGCTGCTACCGGTTCGCTATTTTCTAATAAAACAGCAAACGCTACTTTGTTGTATGCTTTGAGTCTTCCTAACAACTCACCCCATACGGCTTTTAATTGTTCTAAATCTTGACGCTTTGCTTGCTTTAATACTTCATTTACGCGCCCGACAGGAATCTTCATACTTCCTGTCCGTACTGGCTTTGGTGCTGCACGCGTCTCTCTGACTTCCTGCTGCACACCGGCCGGCACACCATTCTTCTTAACTTGTTCTAACTCTTTCTCCAATTGCTGCATCCTGTTCATAATTGCTTGTAAACGATCCGCACCGTTTGCTTGCATCATAAACTGTTGACACAGTTGTACCATAACAACTTCTAAGAAAATTCGAGGATGATTTGTCCACTTCATTTCCTGTTGTGCTTTACTAAGAGTATGAATGATCTCATAGATCACTCCCGGTTGCATTTCTTCACTTAACGTCCGGAATTGCTCATCTACCATTACTCGTTCCAACATATGTTCCAATTGTGGTGAAGTTTGATATAAAAGCATATCACGATAATAGTAAATGAAATCTTCCATAAATCGAACTGGATCTTTCCCTTTACCCATCATCTCATCTATGATACGTAATGCTCTCGATACATCATTTTCACGTATACATTCTACTAAGTTGCCTAAGTATTGCTGAGAAACCGAACCTGTTACAGCTAATACATCTTCTGTCGTAACTGTCTCATCACTATAAGATATTGCTTGATCAATAAGGCTAAGCGCATCACGCATACCACCTTCAGCGGCACGTGCAACAATTTGCAACGCCTCATCTTCTACTTGCGTACCTTCATTGGTCACAACCGTCGATAATCTCTCAACAATATCATTTACTGATATCTTTCGAAATTCGAAACGTTGACAACGCGAAATGATTGTAGGCGGTATCTTATGTGGTTCTGTTGTCGCTAAAATAAAGATGACATGTCCTGGCGGCTCTTCTAATGTTTTTAAAAGCGCATTGAAGGCACCCATAGAAAGCATGTGAACTTCATCAATAATGTATACTTTATATTCTACAGCACTTGGAGCATATTTTACTTTATCTCTAATATCTCGAATTTCATCTACACCGTTATTTGAAGCCGCATCAATTTCTAATACATCCGAAATAGACCCTTGTGTAATCCCCAAACAAGAAGGACATTCATTACAAGGTTCAGCTACGGGAGCATGTTCACAGTTGATTGCTTTTGCAAATACTTTTGCAATTGTCGTTTTTCCTGTTCCCCTCGGCCCAGAAAATAAATAAGCATGTGAAACTTTCTCTTGAAGAAGGGCATTTTGCAACGTTTTTGTCACGTGCTTTTGACCGACTACATCTTCAAACTTTTGCGGTCTCCATGTTCGGTATAACGCTTGGTATGACACGAAAATACGGCCTCCCTCAAAGGTTATTATCTCATTTATTATAACCCATTCTGTTTATAGATTCCAAAAGTTATTTTCTATACAAAAAACCCACCTTAGTATTAAGGTGGGTTTTGTATACATATATAACTGCCGTGCACCTTCCGTCGATTACGTACCATAAGCGTTACTCAAGCAGTTAGCTCGGTTCAGGCACTCCTGCGGCACACGAGAAGACCCGCTTATTGCTGCTTCCTTCCGGACCTGACAAGGTTCACGGGGTCCCGTTGCGCAGGACCCAAACGTCAACACCACTTACTTAAGGCAGACCTTACAGCAACATAACCTCGAGAAGGGATTCGGCCTCGCTAGAGCGGATTGCGAGTATAGGGCACCGCTACCTCCCCGCTTAGCACGGCAAAGTTAAAACCAATATTCGGTTGCCTTCATTAAAGGCACTATCAGTATAACTTGTTTTTTTATAAAATGCAAATACGTTAATTCTCGTTGCTTTTCTCCAATTTCTTAATCGCTTTTCTTTTTTTACGAAGTTCTCTAAAAAAGTTTGTTAACAGCGTACCGCACTCTTCTTCTAATACGCCAGCTACTACTTCACATTGATGATTAAAGCGTTCATCCGTTAAAAGATTCATCAATGTTCCTGCACATCCACCTTTCGGATCGCTTGCACCATATACAACTCGCTTCACCCTTGATAAAACAATTCCACCGGCACACATTGGACAAGGCTCTAATGTTACATATAACGTCGCATCTTCTAAACGCCATGTCCCTAATTTTTTGCACGCTTCATCAATGGCTAACAACTCAGCATGAGCTATTGATCTTTGCTCAGTTTCCCTTAAATTATGAGCAACACTAATGACTTCCCCATTTAATACTATAATTGCACCAATCGGTACTTCTTGTATTGCCTCTGCTTTTTTAGCCTCTTCGATTGCTAACTGCATAAAATAAATATCTTGATCTTGTTCCATAACATAGTCCTTTCATTACAAATAAAGTACACTTATTTCCATTTACTACACATGGGATAACTTTTATAAATTCAATCCACCCTAAGAAAAAAGAGAGGGGATTACATATGAAAAACACTGCCTTACTCATTATCGATATGATTAACGATTTTCAATTTTCACACGGGCCCATCCTAGCCAAAAAATGCGAAATTATAACAAATCCTATTTTACAATTAAAGAAAACAATGAAATCCTTCGGCTACCCCATAATTTATATTAATGACCATTATCAACTTTGGAGATCTGATATCGACCAACTAATTACTCATTGTACAAATGAGTATAGTGAAAATATCATTCATAAGATTGCTCCAAATTCTGATGATTATATTTTCATTAAACCACATTACTCTGCTTTTTATGAAACACCTTTAAATTCTTTATTAGGCTATCTAAAAATAGAAAACCTAATATTAACAGGCGTTGCCGGTAATATATGTATACTCTTTACAGCTAACGATGCTCATATGAGAAATTATACATTGTATGTACCACAGGACTGTATTGCCTCTAATCATGATCAGGATAACGTGCATGCTTTAAAAATAATGGAAGCCACATTAAAAGCAAATATAGTCCCTTCATCTCAAATAAAATTTAATTAATACATATATCTATTTTCTAACTTTTTATAGCAAATTAACCCGCTCGCTTCCCTCTTGTGCTACAATAATTCTGTTTTGTGTTTTTAGTAGCCACGGTAAATTACTGATTGAAAGGAGGAAACAGCGTGACCGGAGTACCATTTATCACGGTTGAAGGACCAATTGGTGTTGGAAAGACTTCACTTGCGAAGGAAATTTCAACTCACATGCAACTCCACTTACTAAAAGAGATTGTTGATGAAAACCCCTTTTTAGGAAAGTTCTATGAAGACATCGACGAATGGAGTTTTCAAACAGAGATGTTCTTTCTTTGTAATAGATACAAACAATTAGAAGATATTAACATAAAGTATTTGAATCAAAGGAAGCCAGTAGTAGCGGATTATCATATATTTAAAAATGTAATTTTTGCATCCCGTACATTAAAAGATTCTCAATATGACAAGTACATGCAAATCTACCGTATCCTTACACAAGATATGCCTGTGCCAAATGTTATCGTTTATTTAACAGCTAGCCTAGAAACATTACAAAAGCGAATCGCAATGCGCGGAAGAGAATTCGAAAAAAATATGGATCCAAATTACTTACTACAGCTCACAAAAGATTACGAAACAGCAATGGAGTCTTTTAAAAAGGCTCATCCAGATATCCCAGTATTGAAATTTAACGGAGACGATATGGATTTTGTAAAAAATCCTGGCGATTTAAACGTCATCCTATCTGCCCTTCAAAATACTCTCTTAAAGGAGTCGAAATAATAATGAATTTAAGGCAAAAATATGATATACCAAATGACGCAGTAATCACTATCGCTGGAACAGTAGGTGTTGGTAAATCTACTATGACAACTGCATTAGCTAACGCTTTAGGTTATCGAACATCATTTGAAAAGGTAGATTCTAACCCGTATTTGGACAAGTTCTATGCTGATTTCACGCGCTGGAGCTTCCACTTGCAAGTATACTTTTTAGCAGAACGATTTAAAGAACAAAAAAGAATTTTTGAATACGGTGGCGGTTTTGTTCAAGATCGCTCTATCTATGAAGACACTGGCATTTTCGCAAAAATGCATCATGAAAAAGGAACAATGACGGAAACTGATTATGAAACATACAAAGGTTTATTTGACGCTATGGTCATGACTCCTTACTTCCCTCATCCAGATTTACTAATTTACTTAGAAGGTTCTTTCGATGATATCGTTGATCGTATCCAAGAACGTGGACGTCCGATGGAACAGCAAACACCAATCGAGTATTGGAAAGAGATGCATGGGCGTTACGAAAACTGGATTAATAACTTTAATTCATGTCCTGTTTTACGATTAAACATTAATGAATACGATATTTTAAAAGATGGCGATTCCATTGAACCAATTATTAAAAAAATTGGCCATTTTTTAAAACAAACACGTAAACTTGTAAAATAAAAAACCCGTGCGTACGCACGGGTTTTTTCTATTAAATTACTTCTTTTTTGTTGGAGCAATAATTTCACTCTCAGTTTTTCCAGCGTTAATACGCTGACGAACAGTACTCGTACTAATATCGTACGCTTCAGCAATCTCTTTAACAGTCATTTCTTTCCCGTTAATTACCGCTGTTAATACTTTACCTGTACGTTTTGGAGCTGCTTCTTTCTTTACAGCTTCTTTTTTAGCCTTTTTTGGTGCCTCTACTTTTGCTGCGGTTTGCTTTACATCGCAAGTGCAGCCACAAAGTTTACGGAATGTATCATCGCTAATAATGCGTGATACATTTGCACCACTGTTTAAAATTCTATTGTTCTTACAGACAGGACATTGTACATAATATAAAGTTTTTCCATCTAAAGGAAATGTTTGTATAATAAGATCCATGTTGACTCCTTTCATATCTATGAAGATAATCATCGGAATATGAGTGTGTAATAAGGACAATATATCCTTACACCATACTTTATGATTGGTTTTAAAATAAAAACTCGTTACGTGTTGGTAACGAGTTCTCCAATCTCCACTTATATGCGCTGTTGTCAATTATATCTGGAGGAGGTAGAGGGATTCGAACCCCCGCGCGACTCTCGCCGCCTGTCGGTTTTCAAGACCGATCCCTTCAGCCAGACTTGGGTATACCTCCATATTGACATCAAATATAATATCAAAAGAAAAACAGTTAGTCAACCCTACTAAAATAAATTATGAGGAAAGGAAAATTTTACTTTTCCTTTCCTACATTATAGTACTGACAACGCTCATAATTACCAATCACTCATACCGATGAATGTTTATAAATTTACTTAATAACTGTTTTTCCTCCCATATAAGGGCGAAGAACTTCTGGAATTATAATTGTACCATCTTCTTGTTGGTAGTTCTCTAAAATAGCTGCAACCGTACGTCCAATTGCAAGACCAGATCCATTTAATGTATGAACATGTTCTGGTTTGCCATTTGGCTCACGACGGAAACGGATATTTGCACGTCTCGCTTGGAAAGCCTCAAAATTACTACAAGAAGAAATTTCACGATATGTGCCATAGCTTGGAATCCATACTTCAATATCGTATTTCTTCGCTGCTGTAAATCCTAAATCGCCTGTGCACATGCTCATAACGCGATATGGCAACTCTAATAATTGTAACACGCGTTCTGCATCATTTGTTAGTTTTTCTAACTCTTCATAAGAATCTTCTGGTTTTACAAACTTTACAAGCTCTACTTTATTGAACTGATGTTGACGAATTAAGCCACGTGTATCGCGTCCAGCTGAACCTGCTTCAGAACGGAAGCAAGAGCTAAATGCAGCATATCTTATAGGCAATTGCTCTTTACTTAAAATTTCATCACGGTGCATATTTGTTACAGGTACTTCAGCTGTTGGAATTAAGAAGTAATCTTCACTTTCAATACGGAATGCATCTTCTTCAAACTTCGGAAGTTGTCCTGTTCCTGTCATGCTTGCACGGTTTACCATATACGGAGGTAATACTTCTTCATATCCGTGCTCATCAGTATGAAGGTCAAGCATAAAGCTAATTAAAGCACGCTCTAATCTTGCTCCAGCACCTTTGTAGAATACGAAGCGGCTTCCTGTTACTTTCCCAGCACGCTCAAAGTCTAGAATCCCTAAATCTGTAGCAAGATCCCAATGTGGTTTTGGTTCAAAAGCAAACTCTTTCACTTCTCCCCAAGTACGTGCTACTACATTATCATCCTCTGTTTCACCAACTGGTGCAGATTCATGAGGGATATTTGGAATAGATAACATTAATCTTTCTAGATCTTCTTCAACTGTACGAAGTTCATTATCAAGATCTTTTACTTTTTCTCCAACTTCACGCATTTCTAGAATTAAGGCTTCTGCATCTTTCTTTTCGCGCTTCAATACAGAGATTTGTTGAGATACTTCGTTACGTTTACTTTTCAGTTCCTCTGTTTGAACAAGTAGTTCTCTTCTTCTCGTATCCAACTCCTCAAAGCGACCGAAATCAGTTAAATCTTCGCCCCTATGCTGTAACTTTGCTTTTACTTCTTCAAAATTTGTACGTAGAAATTTAATATCAAGCATTATATACTCCTCCTTTTATTTTATAAAACACAAAAAACTCCCGTCCCTATATAAAGGGACGGGAGTTAACCCGCGTTGCCACCCTAGTTGAAAGCATTACCGCCTTCCTCTCAAGTAGAAATAACGGCTCTTCACCGGGAATGTTTACTAATCATACAGATATTCCACATTCCATTCCAGGATGGATTCACAAACTGTTCCTATCGATTTCCACCAACCATCGACTCTCTATAAGAAACGACATTTGTTACTACTTCCTATCAACACGCTTATTTTATAAAATTGTTACCATCAATTTACTATAATCTTATACAAGTTGCAAGTTACTTATACAACTTTTTTCATTTTCGCTTCTTTTACCATTTCTACAAAGTATGCTGTTACACGATGATCGTCCGTTAATTCCGGATGGAAAGAAGCAGCTAAAAACGGCCCTTGCCTTACCGCTACCATTCGATCGCCATGTGTAGAAAGTACCTCAACATCATCCGCTACATTTACAACATAAGGGGCACGAATAAATACGCCAACAAAATCCTCTCCCACACCTTCAATAGAAAGTGCAGCTTCGAAGCTATCTTTTTGACGTCCGAACGCATTGCGCTCAACTGTAATATCCATAGCACCAATATGTGCTTCTTCATAGCCAATAAGTGTTTTTGCAAGAAGAATCATTCCTGCACATGTACCAAACATTGGTTTACCTGACTTCGCAAATGTACGAAGTGGTTCCATGAAAGCATACTTATCAATAAGACGGCGCATTGTTGTGCTTTCACCGCCTGGTAAAATAAGACCATCAATTTCTTCAAGTTGTTCTATACGCTTTACAACAACAGCCTCGGCACCACTTGCTTCAACTGATTTTACATGTTCACGAACTGCACCTTGAAGACCTAGTACACCGATTTTCACCATTTTAAAGTTCTCCTTCAATTACCATCCACGCTCTTGCATGCGTTGTTCTGGTAATAACGTTGAAATTTCGATACCTTTCATCGCATTACCTAATCCTTTAGAAAGGCTTGCAATTAATTCATAATCTTCATAATGAGTTGTTGCTTCAACGATTGCACGTGCAAATTTCGCCGGATTCTCTGATTTGAAGATACCAGATCCAACAAATACACCATCCGCACCAAGTTGCATCATTAACGCTGCATCTGCTGGTGTTGCTACACCACCTGCTGCAAAGTTTACAACCGGTAAGCGACCAAGGCGTTTAATCTCAAGTAGTACTTCATAAGGAGCACCAGTATTTTTTGCATATGTCATTAACTCATCTTCACGTAGACTTGCAACTTGACGGATTTCTGCATTGACTTGGCGCATATGACGCACTGCCTCTACAATGTTTCCTGTTCCTGGTTCACCTTTTGTACGAAGCATAGATGCACCTTCTGCAATACGACGTGCAGCTTCTCCGATATCACGGCAACCACATACAAACGGAACTGTGTAATCACGTTTATTTAAATGGTATACTTCATCGGCAGGAGTTAATACTTCACTCTCATCGATATAGTCTACCCCTAATGATTCTAATACACGTGCTTCTACAAGGTGACCGATACGGCATTTTGCCATAACCGGAATTGACACAGCACCCATAACTTCTTCAACGATTGTTGGGTCTGCCATACGAGAAACGCCACCTGCTGCACGAATATCTGCTGGTACGCGCTCTAATGCCATAACAGCAACTGCGCCTGCCTCTTCTGCAATTTTTGCTTGTTCAGCGTTAATTACGTCCATAATAACGCCGCCTTTTTGCATTTCTGCCATTCCACGTTTTACACGTTCTGTCCCTGTTACATTTGTCATGTTACAAAAACCCCCCTAGGTGAATTGCTTTTCCCCGTTAAAGGCGAAAATTAAGAATACTCTTACATTCTACCACTAACTATCAGATGCTTGTCTACTACTTTTTCATAAAGTCGGTATGAAAAATAGGAATAAGAAAAAGCCCCTACAATGAGGAGCTTTTAAAACCAACCTTTTACTGTATCAACAGCACTATTCCATATACCACTAAAGAAAGAACCAATTCCACGCATAGAACGAGTAAACCAATTTGCTTCTTCTACTGCAGATGTTGTTACAAGGTCTATTTGTAATGACTTACCAGATAAAAATCCAGGATCATTCGCATCTTTTGGTGTAATTACCATTTGGCCAAGTGCAGCTCCTTTTTTAATAGGTGCTTCTTGTCCTTTACTTGCTTCTTTTAATTCTGTTTTATAAACATCTTTACTTCCTTTTGGCACTGGAAGCGAAACAGCTCGTTTTGTTTGAACTGCTACATCTTTATCTTTAGCATTTTCTACTCGAACCGTTTCTTGTCCTTTTACTGAAGAACCTTTTTTATACATTTGCTTCATTTCAAAGTTAGCAAATCCATAATCATATAGCTTCTTTGTTTCATCAAAACGTGCTGTATGAGAACTTGTTTTAATAACTACAGAAATAAAGCGCATACCGTTTCTTTCAACCGTACCGGTGAAGCAATCTCCTGCTTCTGGAGTTGAGCCTGTTTTCAGGCCATCTACGCCATCATATTCTTTAACTAAGCCCTTTAACATCCAGTTCCAGTTCGACATTGCAAACTTCTCTTTTTCTGGACGAAATTCTTTTTTCGGGATTTTTGCTGTATCTAACACTTTTGGATAATCTTTAATTAAATGTTGTGCTAAAGTCGCAACATCCTTTGCAGACATTTTATTTTCTTCATCCGCTGTTGTTCCTTCAGGATGCATTCCCTTTAAATCTTTATTCGTTAAACCTGTAGAATTGACAAATTTATAATTTTTCAACCCTAGTTCTTTCGATTTATCATTCATCATTTTTACGAAGTCTACTTCTTTACCTGCAATTGCTTCTGCTAATGCAATTGTTGCACCATTCGCAGAAAAGATTGCCATTGCCTCGTATAGCTCTTTCACTGTATAAGAGCCGCCATTTTCTAATGCAACATTTGATAATGAAGCATCTTGTGAAACCTTATACGCATATTCAGAAACCTTAATTTTTTGATCCCACTTAAGTTTTCCTTTATCCACTGCTTCATGAACTAAATATTCACTCATCATTTTTGTCATACTAGCAATTGATAATAATTCGTCTGCATTCTTTTGATATAAAATTTTCCCAGAATTCGCTTCAACTAAAATTGCTGCACCTGCTTCAATATTTAAAGCAGATCCTGTTTCTGCTGATGCGTTGCTATATGGTAACAACATACTACAAGCTAATGTAAGCATTGTTACTAGCGCAACGAATCTTTTGCAAAACATACCTTTCACTTTTGCTACCCCCAATATCTATGTACTCACATAACCGTTATTCTAACATAATCAAAAAAAAATAGACAGAGATATCAAATCTCCGTCTATTTGTATATGAGACATTACAATGAGTAGTTTGGAGCTTCTTTTGTAATTTGTACGTGATGAGGATGGCTTTCACGTAAACCAGCACCTGACATGCGAATGAACTGTGCATTCTCACGTAAAAATTCTAAATCTTGTGCTCCGCAATATCCCATACCTGCACGTAATCCACCAACTAATTGGTGAACTGTATCTGCTAAAGGTCCTTTATATGGTACTCGGCCTTCAATACCTTCTGGAACAAGTTTTTTATTTCCTTCTTGGAAGTAACGATCTTTACTTCCTTTTTCCATTGCTCCGACAGAACCCATACCACGATATACTTTAAATTGACGACCTTGGTAAATTTCAGTTTCACCAGGACTTTCAGCAACACCAGCAAACATACTACCTAGCATAACAACGTGTGCTCCTGCTGCTAAAGCTTTAACCATGTCACCAGAGTACTTAACACCACCGTCAGCAATAACTGGGATACCGTGTTTACGAGCCTCTGTTGCACAATCATAAACTGCTGTTAATTGTGGTACACCAACGCCGGCTACAACACGTGTTGTACAGATAGAACCTGGTCCAATACCAACCTTCACTACGTTTGCACCAGCTTCAATTAATGCCTTTGTTGCTTCAGCAGTAGCAACATTTCCAGCGATAATATTTAGTGACGGATACTTTGCACGAACTTCTTTTACTTTATCAATAACACCTTGAGAATGTCCGTGAGCTGTATCAAGTACGATTGCATCTACGCTAGCTTTTACTAATGCGTCAATACGAAGCATTGCATCAGCCGTTACACCAACTGCCGCTCCAACTAATAAGCGTCCTTGCTTATCTTTTGCGGAATTTGGGAATTCAATTACTTTTTCAATATCTTTGATTGTAATAAGCCCTTGTAATACACCGTTGTTATCAACAAGAGGGAGTTTTTCAATTTTATACTTTTGTAGGATCTTTTCAGCTTCTTCTAGCGTTGTACCAACTGGAGCTGTAATTAGCTGTTCTTTTGTCATTACGTCGGAAATTTTGATTGAGTAGTCTTGGATAAAACGCATATCACGGTTTGTAATAATACCGACTAATTTTCGTTCGTCTAAATTATTTACAACCGGTACACCTGAGATACGGTATTTTCCCATAAGATGCTCTGCATCATACACTTGATGTTCTGGAGTTAAAAAGAATGGATCTGAAATAACGCCACTTTCAGAACGTTTTACTTTATCAACTTGCTCAGCTTGTTGTTCAATAGACATGTTTTTATGGATAATTCCTAAACCGCCTTGACGAGCCATTGCTATAGCCATATCCGCTTCTGTTACTGTATCCATTCCTGCACTAATTAACGGGATGTTTAACTGTAAGCTTTCAGATAAAACTGTTTTAACACTTACTTCTCTTGGTAGTACATCTGACTTTGCTGGTACAAGTAATACATCATCAAAAGTCAAACCTTCTTTAACAAATTTAGATTCCCACATAATTGTTCCCCCCATGATACCAGAAATTATTATTAGTAGCTTATCAATTGGTTAAAATACTGTCAAGGACGTATATATATGTTAGAATTTTTAGACAATAAAAGGAGCGGAATATATGCATCAATCACATTGTACTTGGCAGCAATTAAGTTTCTTCTTTTCATCTCAAAATGTACAACGTTATCTTGCCCGTTGTTATGAAAAATCCTCCATACAAGATGCTGAAAAAAAAAGTTTCGAAAACTGTTATCCCTTTATTTATTACTTAGAGCACGGGAAAAACTATTATGAACTATATAAGGTAGCACCCTTTTCGATCCAGCCAATGCTATTATTTTATGGAATGAGTCAACTTTTTAAAGCCTGCTTACTAACTATTGACCCTAACTATCCAGAATCCACTACTGTTTTAGCTCATGGTGTTACGACACGTAAACGAAAAAAACAGGGATATCAATTTTTAGAAGATGAGGTGAAGGTGCAAAAAAATGGATTATTCACTCATGTTGCAGAACAGCTGTTTCACATGAAACACTTAGAATCAGAGAAGTTTAATATGCTGGATTTAATGGGGAATATTCCTGAATTACAAAATTTATTTCGCCATAGTCAACGAGGTACTACTTTATATAAAATTGATTTAATAAATACAAATGAACTTTCCTTTTCGGTCAGCATACTAGATCGGCTCCATATGACTGCAGAAAGATTTTCGCGTTACATTGAATCAACTTGTAAGCATCTATCCATGCAGCATGTCCCTGGGAAAACGAGCAAATCGAATTTACTTTTTACAGCTCCTATCCGATCATGGAATCCTATATATAGTACACCCTTATACTACGAATACCTTGCTGATACTTATTACTTACCACTTACAGCTGACCCTAGAAATCCTAATCCTGTATTACCCGAACTTCTTGTGCATTATTTATTGCTCTACAATTTAAGTATGATTTCTAGATATGAAACAGATTGGTGGTATGATTTACTCGGAAGCTATAGCTCTGAAGATTACCCATTTATTTATCAATTTCTTACTATTTCTGCCCAAAAAATCCCTTACTATATTTCTTCCTTTTTACTAGCAGAACCGAACCTATTTCATGGGAAATAAAAAAACACAAGTCAAATGACTTGTGTTTTTAGTTGCT
>NZ_NVEC01000091.1 GCF_002571225.1 Bacillus sp. AFS059628
GATTAAAGTTTCACTTTATGATTTTAAGATAAGTTTATTTAATTTTGATTGTATATAAAATGTGTAGAATATTCCTCCAAAAAATAAGCCTACAGATAGTCCACTTATGGCAGAATAAATTATATTAAACAAAATATTATCATAAAATGATGAATAAATTCCTAAAGTTACGTTTAAGAGATATTTTACAAAGAAATTAATCAATATAATTATTAATGGAAGGTAACATTTCTTCCTGAAAGTAACCGTCTCTTGCTTGAAAAGAATTTGATATTTTGCATATAACAAATATCCAATCAAAATGCCTGGAAGAATGAAAATCGTATAGCTTATTAAACAATATCCTAAGTAAGAAAATTTAGTGATAATTTTATCTAACCCCCATATCATAAAAATCATGGGAACAAGGAACATTTTAGATAAATTAATTGGTCTTTCTTGAGAAATAGCAATACCCCTTTTTATTAAAATGAATAATAATATCCATACCCATAATGGAGTTCTTATAAATACTTCTTTAATCATAGTATACATTGTATATCCTCCTTTGTTTTTATTAATATTTACATCAAAGGAGATATAAAGAAATACTTTTAAACATAAGTGGTAAAAATCAATACATAAGTGGTTATTGGGAATGTTTTTTTAGCTGTTTTTTTAATGAAGAAACATATTTTCTTGACACAATTACTTTTTCTCTGTTTGAAAGCAGTGTTTCCAAATTTCCGTTTGCTTTAGCGGAGAATTTATTTAAAAAATGAATATTGATAATTATAGTTTTTGAAATTCTAATGAAGTTATCTGGAAGTTCAGATTGTAATTTATATAAAGGACTTTTTATCTCAAATATATTTTCTTTTGTATAAACAAAAATTTTCCTTTCAAGATATTCCAAATAAATAACAGTTGAGCAAGAAATTTTTTCTTGTTCGCCTTTGTGAGTAGAATTAACTATTAAATAGTTATCAGAACTATTCTCTAGTGTTGATACCATATCTAGAATAAAAGATGTTACTTTGTGAATGTAGAAGGTACAAGATTCTTCTTTAAGCTTTTCAATAATTTTAATGTTTGCTTTCATTTTCTACCATATTTCCCTTTCTTTAAAATAGATTTTAATGTTTGTTTGAAACAAAGTTTAATCTAAGTCAAAATAGTATTTTATATGAATATTATTAAAAAATCTATTAACATATTTCTTCGCATATTTTTTATAAACATCGTAACATTATTTTTACCCCTCCATAATTGCCATCAATTTGAGAAATGTATTCTTCTCAAAAATGAAAATCACCCTAAGATCCTATGGACAACTATGAAAGGATGAAATTTTCGTTTTGCGGATATTTCAGAAGTTTAGCTTGATAGCGATGTGGCGAGGCCCCATGCCCATTAACTTAAGAAACTCCCCCCCAAGAGTAAAAAAACGTTATTCTTTCTAAAAAGCTAACTAGAAAGGATGACGTTTTTTTGTAATTAGATATATTAAAATCTCCCGAGTTGATTGGCATTTAAGGTGACCCTTTATTCAACAATCAAACGCTTTAACGAAGTAACAAAAAAGCCCAATTTCTCTATTTATGCAAACTGCAAGTAATTTCTCATCCTTAGAATGAGTGGTTACTCGGTATTTTTATATAAAGTGCCATAAGAATAATGTCAGCATAAGAACCATCTTTGAATCTAATTTGGTTTATTTGCCTACCTTCTTCCCTAAACCCTAATCTTTTGTATAAATTTATAGCCCGTTCGTTGTTTGAAAATACATCCAGACATATCTTTTCTAATCCTTCTTGTTCTTTTGCCCATTCTATAAAATGAGAAAGTAATTTTGTTCCAATCCCCATATTACTAAATCCTGGTTTAATCCCCATTCCAAATGAACCGGCATGGTGTAAACGAATATAGGGAGATCTAGAAAAAGATAGAAAACCGATGACTTGATTATTAAATTCTACTACTAATGTCAATCCTCTATTTTCTTGTGAGGTTTGTATCTTTTTTTGATACTCTTCTGCCTTTTCTTGCGGCTCTTCGGGTGATCGAAGAAAAAAGTTTGTAGTTTCAACAATCTTTTTCTTTATCACAACTATTTCTCTTGCATCTTCTACTTTTGCCCTACGTATGTTTATCATATATTTTATCCCCCTTTATTTCCCCCCAATAATAGCAAGTACTTAAAATAATTTAAAGAATTAATTTCCAAAAGAGTTAAACTAACCTTAATAAGGGATGGTACGCCCTTGCCATCAAGCTAAAAAATTTTTTGTTCTCCAAAACCTCAAAAAATGAACCCAATTCCCATAGACAACTACTGTTGTGAGATAAAATTTTACTTTGGGGGTATTATAAATTCTTAAGTTGATGGGCATGTATGGTGACCCTATATAAAGAAATTTTAAACATCTTAATCTGCCTTTCCTTTATGTAAATATGGGAATAATGAAATTACCCCAAGGATAGCTAAACAAGCTCCAATCCATAGCGGAGATACAAAACCATATCCTTTACTGATTCCAAGACCACCTAGTGAGGAACCAATAACAATACCCAGCGTAATAAAAGAACTATGAACGGTATTTATCATTATTCCATTACTAGCTGTCTTCATCACCCTCGCAACCATAGCTGGATTCAATGCTACACCAGTTAAACCAATAAAAATCGTAGAAATAACTGCAATGTATTTATTCTCTGCACTTAAAGCAAATAAAGACAACGCTATGATTAATATAATTAATCCACCCATAAGTATTTTCATTGTAAATTTATCAGCGAACTTGCCAATTATTATATTCCCAATTACCGTCGCACTACCATAGAGAGCAAGTAAATATGGAATACTTGCACTTGAAAACCCTGTAACATTTGTAAAGATAGGAGTGAAATAACTAAATGCTGCAAACGTACCACCAATAATGAACATACTTGTTACGTACGCTGCCCAAAGATGAATATTCTTAAATCGCAGAAGTTCATCTTTCCAATTTAATTGCTCTTTATTTGAAGAGGATGGTAACAACCGTTGAATCATAATTGCTGATACTAGCACAAGAACAGAAACAGCCCCAAAACTAATACGCCAGCCAAAATATTGCGAAATAACGGTTGTTATAGGTAAACCTAATACAGTTGCGAACATTAAACCTGCAAGTACAATTGATGCAGCTTTTCCCCTTGAATCAGAGTGAACCAATGTCGCAGAAAAGGAAATCGCAACTCCAAAAGCTGAAGCTGAAGCAATACCAGTTATAATACGTGAAATCATCATAATATCATAGTTCCAAGCAATAGCTCCGAGCGATTGACCAATTAAAAATATGAACATTAAAAACAATAATGCTTGTTTGCTGCGCATCTGTAAGAGGATTGCAGTTAAAATGGGGCCTCCTATTACCATTGCCCCTGCATAAGCTGAAATTAAATACCCAATAGATGATACAGGAACCTGGAATGCAAGAGCAAGTTCATTCATCATACCTGCAACCATAAATTCTGATGTAGTCATACAAAAGATTGCTAAAGCTAATAAATAAATAATCGATGGCATAAAAACACTCCTTATTCATTATTGTAATGATCGGTACAAAAACAGTGCGAAAAAAGAGCGCACTAAGCGCCACAAATAGACTCTACTGTTCCTTTGATAACTTGTTCAGACAACATCCGATTTTGCATCGATACATTAAGAACACGGAATCCGTAATAACTGCTTAAAAGCAGACTAGCTAATTCCTCAGCTGATTGCTTCTTTGAAATTTCACCTGTTTGCAATCCTTCCTCCATCACTGCTTCAATAGCTTGTTTAAGAAGTTCAACATGCTTCGAGAAAATTTCTTGTACCATTAAATCGTTTTTAGCACGTTCTATACTGGCATTAATCAACAAACATCCTTTTTGATCCATATTCTCAAAGTCTTCTTTCAATGCCCATTCAAAAAAATTACTTAATCGTTCTTTAACTGGAATTGGAGTATCTAACAATTTCTTTTGTTCCCTAATCCCAATTTCATGGTAGCGTTCTAATACTTGTTTATACAGTTCATGTTTACTACCGAAAGTATTGTATAAACTTCCTTTTCCAAGTCCTGTATCACTGCATAAATCTTGTGTAGAACACCCCTCATATCCTCTTAACCAAAATGTTTTCATTGCAACATCTACAATTGAGGAATAATCAAACTCTCGGGGTCTGCCGCGTTTATTCAATCGTATCCTCCTCTCATTTTAAAGATAACATGAATAGAATACTCTTTTTTGTACCGCGTGGTCAATAATTTTGTTTTATTGTTACTGTAAAATAAAATTTGATTATTTTAGATTACGAATAATTAAAAATAGCTCCCTTATTCAAATACAAGTCTTATTTGAATTAACAATTTCATCAATCTTTATTATTAATTATCAAACTTTGTTATAAATGATCAATCTATTTTACAAAGCCACAAAAAGACAAAATATAAATTGTTTAATCATTTGTTTTTCTACGTTTCCATAGGAAAAGTCGGGGAGCGAAACTCAGCCAAGGAGAAATCGTTGGTCTAATTGGGGTTACCATACATCGCTATCAATCTAAGGTAAATTTGTATCCATATAATCAAAAAAACGCTATTCTTTTTGTAGAAAAATACAGAAAGGATGGCGTTTTGTATGACTCTATCGATTCAAGATGAGTTTCATTTATTCGCTGAAGAATTACAGCGATATCTATCCCCAAGTATCCTTCAACAGCTCGCACAGGAGACGGGGTTCGTAAAACGTAAAAGTAAATATGGCGCACGAGATTTGGCCGCTTTATGTATTTGGATTAGTCAACACGTAGCAAGCGATTCTCTTACTCGATTATGTAGTCAGCTTTATACAAATACAGCTACACTCATGAGCCCAGAAGGACTGAATCAACGCTTTAATCCTTCTGGGCTCATTAGTACCCCAGTGGAAGCTTCTAACCGACTGCACAATTGTGTAAGTGACGTGCTAGCAATTTCCTGACTGAGCCATACGCAAAGGGCAATGAGTTCGTTTGCTTGATATTTACTAGATCGCTTTACACAGCCAACTTGTCTAGCGATGTCTTGTAGGACTACTGGAGATAGAAAGCGTTGTAATTCTTGTGAGAATAGATGTAATTCTTCAGAAAGCGAGAGGTCCATAAAAAAACGCCATCCTTTCCTATGATTCTACAGAAAGAATAGCGTATTTTTTCATTTTAGGGGGTATTTAATTTTGTTAGCTTGAAAGCAATGTGGTGCTCCTCCTTCAAAAGTTTCCATTAAAAAATAGTAAAAGCCGGAAAGTATTTTTATACTCTCCGACCTTAATATAAAAAAATTAAGAAATTGAAACCTTATTTGCTAAGCATAATTTTCTCAAGTTCATCTAACATTTTGTTAGCTGCAATTACACCACCAGCAGTATTCCAAACTGCATCACTAACTTCATGTGCATTTCCATTTTTAACAGCATTTAGATTTTTCCAAAGAGGATCGCTTGTCATTTCTTTTGCTTTATCTAAAGCTTTTGGATCATTTTCTGGAGCATATGTAAAGTAAAAAAGAACATCTCCATCCATTTTAGGAATCATTTCTTTTCCTACATCTATAGCAAGGTTGCCAAATTTACTGTTAGCAGTAAAAAGCTCTTTTTGCTGTTTCACACGTTTAAAACCTAATTGATCAAAAATAACTCCAGAAAAAGAATCTGTGTAATAAATACGAGAAGTTCCAGCCATGAAACGGACAACAGAAACTTCTTGATTTACTTTATCACCTAATTTTTGTTTTACACCTTCTAGGTGTGCATCAAATTTGCTTAATACTTTGTTGCCTTCTTCTTCACGATTTAAAGCTTTTGCATATAATTTAAAGTTTTCCTTCCAATCGCCTCCTAGTGTATCTGAAAATACTGTTGGAGCAATTGCGTTTAATTTATCGTATACCTTTTCTTGGCGTACCTTATTACCAATAATTAAATCAGGTTTTAACGATGCAATTTTCTCTAAGTTAACTTCATGTTCAACCCCTACAACTTTAACATCTTTCATATCGCTTTTAATATGATCGTACCATGGATCCCCTAGCCAAGATTTCACAGCACCAACAGGCTTTACTCCCATTGATAAAATCGCTTCGGTTCCTTCGTTAGTTAAAACAACAACGCGTTTAGGAGTTTTTGTGATCTTTGTTTCACCCATAGCATGTTTAACGGTATAACCTTGTCCTTTGTTTGATTTTGACTCTGTTTTTTCTTTTGACACTTCATTGCTACCACAAGCAGCTATGAACACTAAAAAAAGAGCTGACAATAAACTAAGTATCGTCTTTAAATATGTACGCATAGTAAGTCCTCCGATAAGTTCGATAATGATTTTCATTATTAATAATGATGTATAAATTAATAAACTGTCAATGATATTTTGTCAGATATTAAAAAATGCATTGAAATATCTGACAAAACATAAGGAATCAGCTAGATAGGAATACGGAAATGATTCAAAGAATAACCTTCCACATCTGAAAGTTTTTCAAATGTGGTGGGTGCTTTATATTATACTTTGGCCTATAGTTTCCTATAAGAGTCCCGCCCCATAGCCATCAACTTAAGGAATGTAAACACCCCCAAAACAAAAAATGAGCTGACTTCTCAAAATAACTAACTGTAGAGAAAGAGAATTTTCATTTAGGGGGTACTTTTATACTAGAAAAAAGGCTTATAAAGTTGAGTAGCTCAAAAATTAAATTAGGATAATCCGTAATTATATGCTAGACTTGGTTTACCATTTGATTTACTGTTTTCATGTCCTTTACGAGTGGGGGTTCTTTGTTTCACAGAAAAAAGAAAAGCAGACTCCCATAAAAGAGCCTGCCTTCCCTGCTTTGTAAAATTAAGAAGCTTTACGTACGTTTGAAGCTTGAGGTCCACGTTGACCTTGCTCCAAATCAAAAGTCACTGCTTGACCTTCTTCTAAAGTTTTGTAACCTTCGCCTTGAATCGCTGAGAAATGAACGAATACATCGTCTCCACCTTCACGTTCGATGAATCCGAAGCCTTTTTCACCATTAAACCATTTTACATTACCTTTTTCCATTTGTATTGCCTCCTAGTGTGTAAACACACACAATGTAATACTATCCTTGCTCTCAGTGATCAGAAAGGTGAAAAGTTACAAATCCTTTACACCGAACAAAAATAATTCATTTTAATAATAACATTTTTTGTAATAAATGTCAAGGTGAAGAAAAGACATTAAGCTCACTATTTCTTTATGATAATCATTGACGTATCTGATGTGTGTAGCAATGGAACAAAATCACGCAACAAACACTAGCGAACATTCATTTTAAGGGTTATTTCGTATATTAGTGGACATAAAATAGCNNGCTATTTTATGTCCACTAATGCTTGTTGCTTTATCCTGTTCCATTGCTATACATACCCCTGTTAGAAAATGAAACTTTATTTGATAGCCGTAAGTTTCGTGAAATGTGTGACATGGGTCGGTTGATTGAAGATCAATTTTTATCTTTGCTTTCCTATGTTGCAGATCAAGAGCGTAAAAAAATCCATCAGCGACGAGCAGAAGGGATTGCTGTAGCTAATTTAGGACGTCCTCAGGTGAACCTTTCAACCCTAAGCAAACAACAAATGCATATGATAGAAGAAACTTATTCTAAATGGAAAAGTGGAGAAATAACAGCTACTATGTTTGTGCAAATGTTAGAGCTAAAGAAAAACACGTTTCATAAAATAATGAAGGAATATGAGGAAATAAAGTAGGATCTCTCTTATTAGAAATCCTACTTTTTCTTTGGTTGTAATAATCTTGATGTTTTTGTATCAGAATAGTATTGTATATATCGAAAAAAATAAAAGACAACTCCAATTAAGAGTTGTCTTTTTGTGTAATAAAATCCCCAAAATATGAAAATATACAAACGAATATAATACGTTATGGTTGATATTATAACAAAACCGAAGAGTATTGAAAATAAAAAGAATGTTGTAATGATTTTTTAAGGTTTTAGTTAAAAAAGCCTCGAAAATAAACCTTTTATAAAGGTTTTCTTTAAATATGATTATTGTATTT
>NZ_NVEC01000092.1 GCF_002571225.1 Bacillus sp. AFS059628
ATATAAGTAAATAAAATTAACTGTAAATTAATTTTATTTACTTATATTAATGTCATCCTTTCCCGTCCCGCTCTATCCATCGTACAGCCTTCTCTACGTCTAAATCCGTATACGTCTTCTCTCCATAACGGACAGATTCATATATCGGAATAATATCTCGCGTTCTACAAATTCTGCTTAACCATTGCTGCATCGTTTCATAGGATCTTCGCTGTTCGTGAAATGGTAAAGTTCTTTCCCATTCAACTAACGTTTTCCTTATCGTGTCTTTAGGTAACGGCTGTTCAAACTGCTGCTTCACTTTCTTGTTCTTTTCGGTTCTATCCGTATTTTCCTTTGTTATCGATTGTTTATCCTGTTCTATTTCTGATTTCGTTACCTTTTTCCTCATTAATTTATAAAAAACATATAAAATGACCACTGCAATAACTACATAAAAAACGACACTAATCCATGAATTTGAAAGAACAGAGAATATGTCTCCCCATGAACTTTTCTTTTCGAAACCTTTAAATTTTTTACCCGTCGTTGTTCTTTCACCATTATCTCCCACTTTTTCTTCTTCCAAAGGTGTTCCACAATCTTCAACCTTTTCGGTGTCTATCGTTTCCTTATAAATTTTATCAGGTTTCTTTTCACTAAAAAAACGCTCTTTTACTATGTCTTGTATATGCACAACACCTTGTGATAAGATTATCGCACTAACCGTAAAGAAAAGTAGTATTAATACTTTAACACTCCAAATCTTCACTTTCATATGTCGCCCTTTATTAGCCATGATATAAACCCCTTCTTATTCTTTTATTACAACCCATTTATTCGTTCTGCTGTATTTCCTTGGGGAAGTACCAAGAATTAAAGGAACTGCATCCAATTCTTTACGACGAAAACCTGCTGTGTAAAAATAAGTAGAAGATACAGGCGTATCTTGGTCCGATATTGAGGCAAGTACTTTTAATACATTTTGCAAATGTTTCCGGTTATGACCGTTCTTAATATGCAATAATCCATTATCATTTACGCTATTGATCCATACTTCAAATGAGCAGTTTTGTATGAGCAATTGTTTACATATGCCTGCCGTTAATTCAATGAGTTCCTCTGTATCATTTCTCAAAGAAATGCCACTTTTATTTTGCAAGTTGAGATATATCGCATATTTGTCTGATTGTGTTCGCTCGTACTTTTTCGCAGTTATCGTCCCTGTTTTCGCTGTCGCACTCCAGTGGATGGAACGAAAATCTTCATTTTCATACGACTTCACTCCCATTACTTTCGTTTCATCATATAAGGGTGATGACATCGCTTTTCGAAATCCTCGTGACCATTCTTGTAATTCAGGGACTTGCATTTTCGGAACAACTGGTAAAACTAAATAGGACGGCGTTTCAACTTGTTTATATGTTATATGGTTCGTTATGAATCCAAAGGGATCAATAATGACAATTTCTACTTCTTCCCATTTCGCAATTCCTCTTTTTACAGCTACAGCTTGCAAATCAAATGAAACTGACTCTCTTCCTTTTATATTAAAATTCATATAATAATTTGAACCTGTACTATGATTCTTGTTTATTTCATCATGATTCCAAGTTAGCTTATTTTCACATTTAAATCGAAATACGATATTGAAAATAGGAAATATCGACTTGTTTGAAATTTTTATTTTGCACATATTCACTTCACCTATAAAAACGTTTGAATTCCCTTGACTGTATTCCCATTCAACACGAGATACTTTACGTATGTACACATGCATAGCACCTATTAAAATTACATATAAAAATACGAGTGATAATATAAGTAGATTACTTGAAAATACACATAAAATAACGGCTACAACTGACATAACTCCAATTACAAAAGGCTCCGCTAAAGGTGTATACACAAGTTGTTGATTCATCTTACATTCTCCACTGGCACATTAATCGTATGAAGAATTTCTTTCATGATTTGTTCTTTCGTCGTTTTCATCTCCCCTTCAATCGTTAACGTTAAACGATGAGCGCAAACGGATGCAGCAAGCGTCTTTATATCATCTGGCGTACAATAATCTCTTTCATTTAATATTGCCCGTGCTTGAATCGCTCTCATAAACGCCAACGTCCCCCGCGGGCTTACACCAATTTCAATTAGCTCATGCTTTCGCGTTGCTTCAATGATTTCAAGAAGATAATCTTGTACATCATTTCCTACTAACACTTCTCTTGCACGCTTTTGCATCATAATAATTTCTTCACTTGAAATAATAGAATGTAACGTTTCTAATGGATCATTCGTTTGAAAACGATTCATCATTTCCTTTTCTGCTTCTCTCGTAGGATAACCTTGACGAATTGTAAGTAAAAATCGGTCTAATTGAGCATCTGGTAACGGAAATGTGCCCGCTGATTCGAGTGGATTTTGCGTTGCAATTACTAAAAAAGGTTCTGGTAATGAATGTGTCTGTTTCGCAATCGTAACCGTACGTTCTTCCATCACTTCCAGTAACGAGGATTGTGTTCTCGGTACAGCTCGATTAATTTCATCCACTAATACTATATTTGCAAAAATAGGACCTAACCTCGTTTTAAATTCCGATTCCTTCACATCAAAATATTCGAGGCCAATAACATCTCCAGGCAAAGTATCCGCTGTGAATTGAATTCTTTGAAATTTAACGTCTACACTTTTAGCCAAACTTTTCGCTAATGTTGTTTTCCCCGTCCCAGGTACATCTTCTAATAAAATATGCCCTCTTGCTATAAGAGCTATAGCTGCAAGTTCAATCGCTTCATCTTTTCCTATAATAACCTTTGAAATGTTGTTCATGATTTTCTTTAATGTACTCATATATTTACCTCCCACTGTTATTTATTCAGAAAATTAAGAATAATATATTTCCAAATTATAACACATCGTGGTAGAAGTAAATATATTCTTATGAAAATAAAAAAGATGACCCCAGCAACACGCTAAAGTCATCTTTTTCACTATATTATTTTACTAACTCTCCATTATAAACTTTTATATCAAGTGGAGCAGTTAAAAACTGTTTTGCTTTGCTAACGAAAGATGTGAAGTGTTCACTCGTATTATGACTCGCAACTGCTGCTTCATCTTTCCATACTTCTACCATCGTATATACATTTTCATTTTCTGTATCTTTATATAAGTCATAAGATACATTTCCACTTTCTTCTCTTGAACTATGAATGAGCGGACGAATTTCTTCTAAAAATGATTGTTGTTTTGCTGGGTCTACTTGAAATATTGCGTGAATAATAATCATGGTGTTTCCCCTCTCATATTCCACTTTTTTCTTTGAAATTACTTCCACTCTGCAACTTTTTCAATTGGAAGACGAACTGATTGGTAACCACTGTCAGCAGCTTTTCCGATTGAGATTAACATAACTGGTACGTGACGTTCTTTATTTAATCCGAAAGCTTCTGCGATTTGGTCTTTTTCAAATCCGCCAATTGGGCAAGTGTCATAACCGTGAGCACGAGCTGCTAGCATAAATTGCATTGCTACAAGGCCACCGTCAATTAGTACTGTATCTTTCATGACTTCTGGTGTAACCATTGAGAAGTAAGCTGAAAGTTTTTTCATTTGATCTTCTTTTACTTCTGCTGGCATGAAACCGCGCTCTACTGCTGTACCGTAAATTTCTTCTGCGTTATCAAAGTTGTTTAAATCACCGAATAAAGCGATCATTGCTGAAGATGTTTCTACTTGAGATTGATTGAATTTTGCAAGTGGCGCTAGTGTTGCTTTCGCTTCGTCACTTTCAATCACTAAAAATCTCCATGGTTGCATGTTTACAGATGATGGTGCAAGTGTTGCTTCTGTAAGAATTTCTGTCATTTCTTCTTTGCTAATTTTCACTGATGTGTCGTATTTACGAATTGAACGACGTCCTGTTAAAATTTCGTTAAAATCATTTGTTTTTACTGAGTTAGTCATAGTTGTATTCTCCCTTTTTTATAATTCTTTTATATTTTCTTGAATGTGATTTAACATATTTAAAAGATTATCGCGTTCTTCTTCATTTAATCCTTTAAATGCTGAAGCTGCAAAACGTTCTTTTTCCTCTTGAAACGCCTGAATTTTATTTCGTCCCTCTTCAGTAAGAGAAACTAACGTAATTCTGTTATCGTCTGGATTTTTACGTCTTACTATCATTTCATTTGCTTCTAGTTGTTTTAAATGCCTTGTAATTGCGGCATTATCAATATTCACTTCTTGTTGAAGTGCTTTTTGACTAATTTCACCTACTTCATATAACTGAAGTATAAGCTCTAATCGCGACTGGCTCATACCCGTACACCCTTCAAACTTCGAACTTACTTCTTTATTTAGAAAGTGTAATTTATATAAAATAATCGCTTCTTTTGAGCATGAACTTGTCAAACTATCCCTCCTTTACATACAAAACAAAAACGTTTGATGTATCAATATTTGATATGTCAATTAATATAATCTATATCGATTTAGAATGCAAGCATTTTGTTTTTAATTTATTTTTTCCAAATTAAGGCGCTTTGTCGCGTTACAAATAATGTTAATTGCACTATAATAATACTAATTTAAAGAACTGGAGAGTGATTGTAATGCGGCAATACACAAATAGAAATGAGGAAATAAAAATGAAAAATGAAATGAGGATATTCATAAATGACAACAATAAATATAGGGATTGTCGCGCACGTAGACGCTGGCAAGACGAGTTTGACTGAGCGTATTCTTTATGAAACGAATGTGATTCAAGAAGTTGGCCGAGTTGATAGCGGAAGTACGCAAACTGACTCAATGGAATTAGAAAGGCAGCGCGGAATTACGATTAAAGCATCTGTCGTTTCTTTTTGTATCAATGACTTAAAAGTAAATGTCATTGACACACCTGGACACGCTGATTTTATCGCTGAAGTGGAGCGTTCATTCCGCGTTTTAGACGGTGCAATTTTAGTTATTTCTGCTGTTGAAGGTGTGCAAGCACAAACAAAAATTTTAATGCGCACATTACAGAAATTAAACATACCAACAATAATATTCGTAAATAAAATTGATCGTAGTGGTGCAAATACTGAAAAAGTTGTAAAGCAAATAAAAAAGATTCTTTCAAATGAAACGTTCCCCTTCCACTCTGCTCGAAACGAAGGAACGAAAGATGCCCATATTATTGCATACAAATCATATGGCGATTGTATGGAACTGTTAGCATCATATAATGAATCGTTACTTGCGTCATATGTAAATGATGAAATTGTACCGGACGTATTATTAAGAAAAGAACTTGAAAAACAAATACAGCAAGCAAGTGTGTACCCAATCTTTTTCGGTTCAGCTATGACAGGTATAGGAGTAACTGAACTACTTGAAAAACTTCCGGCCCTAATTCCTGCTCATAAATCAACACAAGATGAAACATTATCCGGTGTTGTGTTTAAAATTGAACGGGAATCTTCTGGGGAAAAGATTGCATATGTAAGAGTTTTTTCTGGCTGTTTACACGTTAGAAAATATGTTGATATACAGCGCGGGGAAACTCTAGCACATAAAGAAAAGATTAAGAAAATATGCCTATTTGATAACGGAGATGTTGTTCAATCTTCTATCGTTCCTAGCGGAGAATTTTGCAAAATATGGGGACTGAATGATGTTAAAATTGGTGATATTATCGGTGAACGGACTGATTATATAAAAGACATTCACTTTGCCGAACCACAAATGGAAGCTGCTATTGAAGCATTACCAAAAGAACGAATTCATGATCTATACGCTGCACTTATGGAACTATGTGAAGAAGATCCGCTCATTAAAGTGTGGAAAGATAATGTTCATAATGAACTATATATTCGCCTTTTCGGTGAGGTACAAAAAGAAGTAATTGAAACAACACTTTATGATAAATATAATTTGCAGGTTACGTTTTCAAATACGCGGGTTGTATGTATCGAGAAACCAATTGGCATAGGTAATAGCGTTGAAGTAATGGGCGAAAAAGCGAATCCATTTTACGCAACAATTGGCTTTAAAACCGAACGTGGTGAACTTAATTCTGGAATAACATATAAGTTAGGTGTTGAACTTGGATCACTTCCATTAGCATTTCATAAAGCAATTGAAGATACAGTATTTCAAACATTAAAACAAGGTTTGTACGGATGGGAAGTTACGGACATTATCGTCACGTTAACCCATACTGGTTATGCTAGTCCTGTTACAACAGCAAGTGATTTTAGAAACTTAACACCACTTGTACTAATGGATGCTTTAAAGCAAGCTGAAACATGTGTATATGAACCAGTAAACGAGTTTGAATTGACTGTACCGGAACATGCAATTAGTACTGCAATGTATAAACTAGCTGCTATTCCAGCAACTTTTAGCGAGCCTATATTCAATAATGACTCCCACCATTTAACAGGATCGTTACCTGTTGCGAAAACGGAGAACTTTAAGCGAATGCTTCATGCATTCACTGAAGGAGAAGGCATTTTTACAACGAAGCCATCTGGTTACAAAAAACTGAAGGCTCCCTTCCCTACTCGAAAACGTGTCGATTATAATCCGCTGAATCGTAAGGATTATTTACTTCATGTGCTTAGGGCTTATTAAAGTAAAAGAGGTGCAAATTGCACCTCTTTTTTGTATGTATTGGTAGGTTAGTTTGTCCTAATAACTTCTTTAAGTTTTTCTATTATATTTGCTATCGCCTCAATTGAATTCTCTGTTTCATATTCCCCCACATTTACAGAATGATTTGCGTTTTTGACAACTTCAATTTGTAAATTCATTTTATATAACTGATCGATTTGATCTGCATTATAATGGTGATCTTTATCTCCAATTACTAATATTCCTTCATGATGACTATGTAAGACAGAATCAAAAATGGAATCAAAAGATAGTAAAGGTGTAAGTAGTATCATTTTTGACTTTAAAAACTCTTCTCTCTTCATGAAATCATTTGCAATCGGAATTGTTCCGAGTGACTTCCCTAAAAACATCGTATGATTGTATTGCTCATTTTGTATTACTTCATTCATTATTGGATTAATATCATCCATCATTATTTTCGTTATTTCTTCCATTGGTTTTTCCATTAATTGTCCATCGTAGGAATAATGAATATGTACTACATCTATTTTATTTTCAAGCATAAGCATCGTTGCATAATAGAATAATGGTTTATCATAATTGTAACCGGAACCTGAAAACATAAAACAAACTGTATTAGAGCCTTTTTCGATATGTGTGTAACGAATGACTTTGTCGTCTATATGTATTTCCTTTTTAGTCCCCTTCACCGTTTCCCCCTCCAAACACGTTTACTTTTGTAAAACGATATGTTCTGTATGAACTGATACATCCTTTACTTTATCTTTTATAAACACTGGCTGTAAGTTATATGCATTTAGCTCTTCTACCGGCACCCACTTAAAGAAATATGTTCTATCTTCTTCTTCAAGAATATACTGGTCTGCCCCATTTGCAGGTAATTGTTTCAACTCTACTTCATAGTAAAAACTAATTTCATGAAACTTTCGTTCAGAAAGTGTAAAGAAATTTTCTACTGACCATATTAATTTCTTTACCTCGATAGGAACGGCTAACTCTTCAGCAAGCTCTCGTTTTAACGCATCTTCACTATTTTCTAGCATTTTCACTCTTCCACCTGGTACGTACCAAAAATCTTCACCGTCACCTTGCAAAATGAGTATTTTATTATCCTGTTTACAAATTGCTCCGACGCGATAATTAAAACATGTTTCTTCAACTTTAAATGTTAGATCCACACCGATTCCCCCCTATACTTTATTCAAAAATCGCTATAAAACTATTATGTATGTGCTGTACAAATAAGATTACTAAATTTTTCTATTCCATTCAATAAGTTTTGAATTTTCAGATAATTATACTTATCCTTTATCATTACAGGTATATACATATGATACAATCACAGGGCACACTAGAAAAACATTATGGGGGTACGAGAGGAAACGTTATTAATCCAGCAAACTGAGAAATCAAATAAGTTTTAGAAAATCGTTGTGAAAGATAGAGTAAAACTTCAATAAGTGGAGTTTTTATCTTTCCCCTGTTGTTTTTAAATATTGTTAAGACATTATTTAAAAAGATGCAAGTTCAACCTATGTGCTAATTAATTTTTTTCTAGAAAAAGCGTCTTTTATTACACTTGTTAATACATTTAGGAATAGTAAAATAGCCATAACTACCGTTAATACGTTAAATTGCTTTGTTTTATAAGGAGCGAATCATTCCGTAAAGAACTCTGCATTAACGAGACGCTCCCCAACTCCTCCTTCCTTGAAGTTCGGTATCCACGAATTCATATCAAGGACGATAAAAATTAGTTGCATAACGAAAAATGCTCCAAGAGTTTTCAGCCAATTTCGTATTCGAATAGGATGCCCTTTTTTTGATGTCATTTAAATGATCCTCCTTTTAGAACTTGCTATTAAAGAGCCTTGTTCTGATAGATACGAATAGATAATATCCATGAAACCCCATAGCACCCTACTGCAATGACAGCAAATATAAGAAATAATTTCAAATCTGAAATCTCTTTTAAAAAAGTCAGTACGCCATTAGCATATTTATTTAATAAATATGGAGTATTTCGCATTAAATATATAACTCCAATAGATAAAAATATAAAAACTGGTACAAGTGTTTTCACTTTAAATGCAACAAAAAATGGGATGTAAAATGCAGTAATCAACATGACTACCAAGAAGCCTAGGATGTAACTTTCTAAGGAAAGCTGAAATTCCATGCTGTCTAAAACGAAATATTTTCCAATCAAACAAAATGGAATGATTACTATTGTAAAAAATAAGGTTCCAACGTATTTTGAACTAATAATTTCCTTCCTAGTATACGGTAATGAGTTTACTAAAATATTAGCATTATCTTTATCATCAGATTGATATGTGTTAATTACAAAAACGGCACTACAAATGATTATGACATATGCTACATCCATGCCGGCCCACAAATAGGTAACTAAAAATAAGAGATAAGCAGGTAAAAAGTTTTTTTGTAAAATCAAATCCTTTTTAATTAAATTAAGCATCTTGACTCCCCCTTTTTCATGAAATACATAATATCCTCTAAACTTGGTTTTTCAATCACCACTTCTTTATTAAATAAAGTTTCGATAGAATTTACATTTTCAATCAATCCCTCGAAACCTGTATTTGCCTTACATACAGATATAAATTCACGCTCAGTTTCAAAATCTAACATATCTAGTGGTCCTTTGACCAAAATATAATCTTCTGCAATGGCATAAATATCTTTTGTAAAAATATGCTTCCCATTCTGAATAAATGTAATATAATCGGCAATGCGGTCTAAATCCGTTGTAATATGAGATGAGAAAAAGATAGTTTTCTCACCATCCTGCATAATATTTTGTAAAACATCCAATAATTCTCTTCTAAATACCGGATCGAGTCCGGAAGTAGGCTCATCCATAATAATTAGTTCAGCATGATGTGAAAGGGCAATTGCAAGAGAGGCTTTCATTTTCATTCCTTTGGAGAATGTTTTCATTTTTTTATTTAATGGTAATTCGAACAGATCTTTATAATATGTAAATTGGTTAAAATCCCATTTTTTATAAGCAGGCGCAATAATTTTAGTAATTTCCTTTAATGTGAGTTCATCATAAAACACATTATCGTCATAAACGAAACCAATTCTTTCTTTAATTCGCTTCGCATCAGTTAAATAGTTCATGCCAAATAAGGAGACATTTCCACTATCCGGGTTCATTAAATTCATAATCATTTTAATCGTTGTAGATTTACCTGATCCATTTCCCCCAATAAAACCCGTAACAAATCCTTTTTTTACTTCCATCGAAAAATTTTTAATTTGAAATCCTTTAAAAGATTTACTAACATTTTGAAGTTCTATTACGTTTTCCAAGAGTTTTCCTCCTCGTATAAAATTGTAAGCATTTCTTTTAGATCATTTAAAGAAACATCCATTTGTTTAGCATTTTGAATCGCTTCACACAACTTTTCTTCAACTGTCTTTAATTTTTTTTCTTTCATAGTTTCAATGTTTTGTTCTGCTACAAAGGACCCCCTTCCGACAATTGAATAAATAAAACCGTCTTTTTCCAGTTCTTCATATGCTCTTTTCGTTGTAATAATACTTACTCTTAAATCTTTTGCTAACTGACGCATTGAAGGAAGAGCATCTCCTTGCTTTAAATCACCTAGTAAAATAAGTTTTTTTATTTGGACACCAATTTGTTCATAAATAGGTTCCTTTGAAGTGTTCGTAATAACGATTTGCATGCAAGTACCTCTTTTTGAAAATATTGTATATATACTTTATATACAATATATACTATCGTACATTGTAAATCAACAGAAAATTTCCAAAATATAGCCACAAACACAATCTAATAATAAATGTAATTCATACAACTTATTTATACGGGTCTTCCTCGTATTTGCTCGATTTTGAGGTGGAGGTCTTACTGCTATCTAATGCGGTATAAAGACTACGTTGTGTTTTACGGAGAAATTGGCACAGCTGGTAGTGTGAAAGCAAAAGAGTTTGAAACAGAAGAACAATCTGAGGAAGTTGATATCAAGTTAGACTGGAATGAAGATGACGAAGAAGGATAAAAAAGATGTTTCCTAAGTTATGGGACATGTATGGGGAAGAATCGATAGTGTGATAGATTTGTTAATTGCCAAAAACGCCTTGTTTCTTTCGTAACAAGGCGTTTTTCATGATACTATGTTTAAATTGTTATCTTCCCACTTTCCCACCACTTCATGAAATTTTCTAACGAAGGAGCAACCCAAGTTCTACTATCATTTTCATGATTCCATCTTATGTGCAATCAAGTATATTCAAAGGACTCATATAAATTTATTGATACCACTTTTCTAACAAATCTTTCTCCCTCTCCCCTGAAATACCTGCTTTTAATTCCCATTCATCCACACTCTTCATCCACTCATACACATCTGTAACTGTATGTTCTAACCTTCTAAAAGTAAGTCCTTCTTTAACAGCTCTCTCAATACTAATAGAAAAACCACCTTTCCACGGCTTCGTCTCACCTTCTAATGAAAAAGTTTCAGGAAGCCATAAAGGCATCTCTGTCCAAGGCTGCACTTTATGTTCATTCATAAACGATTCATCTACCCAAACGAATGCAGCATCACTATTCGTAACCTTTTTACACGTATTTAATAGCTCTTCCATCGTCAATTCATAGTTCGGACCTGTTACATTGAATGTACCTGCTTTATTGTTTTCTGCCATGTTTAATCCCCAGTTTGCGACGTCTTTTATATCAACTACCTGCACTGGACGGTCTTTTCTTCCTGGAACTAACACTTCTCCTCCCTTTGCTACACGCCCAATCCAGTATGGAAGTCGATCTGTATAATCAAACATCCCTGAAAGGAGCCCTGCTCTTACATGTAAAACACACCCCGGCCAATACTTCTCTGCTTCTTTTTCACACAATACTTTCAGCGCACCGTAATACTCATAAGGAGAAACTTCACCATTCTCCACATCCTTTATTTGATCACCCGTTGGTTCGGGTTGTAATATATAATTTTCTTTTATATGATGCGGAATCCAATCTTTGTATACGGAAAGACTTGAAATGAATATATAATGCTTTATATTATCCCGTAACACTTCTCCAACATTTCTAATGTGATGCGGAGAAAATCCACACGTGTCGACTACCGCATCCCATTTGCGATTTACTAAACTTGAAACATCATCATTTCTGTCACCGATTAACTGCTCTACTTTAGGAAAAATTTCTTTATTTGTTCCGCGATTAAATAATGTAATTTCATGCCCTCTTTTTAAAGCCTCTTCTACAAAAGCTCTTCCTAAAAATCGCGTACCACCTAGAATTAAAATTTTCATTGTTCTCCCCCATTCGTGATTGAAAATCCTTTCTTTTGTTAAACGATTTTTTGTTGTGAAAAGTTACGGGGTTAGTCTAACTTTTTCTACAAGTTCAACATATGTAATTTCCATTTCATATATAATTAAAATATCGGATATTTGATTAATCACTTATACATGTAAGTAGGTGAACAATATGAATAGAAACATAGTTTATCATTCAACATTATGTATGTATTGCCTCACATCGCTTGTATATATCATCTTACTGAACATAGAAAATGGTCGCAATTATTTAGGGTTTACGATGGTTGTTCCGCTTTTAGCTGTTATTTTATATCAGAAATTATATAAGAAACAAAAAATAGTTCATACATTTGGAATTTCACGTCCAAAAATAAGAACTTTGATTTTCTCCATTTTATTCCCAATACTTCTAGGGCTATGTCTGCATTTCTATTTTTATATTTATAATATAAAATTCTTATTTAATCATTGTAATGAATTAGGATTTCTCCTACTCATTGGTCTTACAATTGCTGCTTTGTCTGCATTTTTAGAAGAAATCATATGGCGTGGAAATTTCCATTACCATTTCCGAAAAAAATATTCATTAAAACAAACAGCAATCATTACTGCATCGCTCTGGTCTTTATGGCATTTACCAGTATCAATCTTTTATAAAAATTATGAGTTTCAGCTTGTAGGAATATTAAGCTATCTCTCTTTATTATTTATATTATCTATAATTTTGACGTATACAAGAGAGTATAGCCATTCTGTGATAACACCTGCAATTTTACATGGCATGTTCAATGTATTTTATTTAACAGATGGAGTAGAAACAAGATGGGCTATTAGCCTAATGGAATTAATTAAATTTATCTTGCTAGTAATTGTGTTTGGCATGATGTATCTAATACATCAAAAAGTTGAAAAATAGTTAACAATAAAAAACATTTCATTTTTATGTATCTTAATAATTAGCTCATTAAGTACTTCAACCCCTATTCGATAATCGTATAGGGGTTGAAGTTTTATAATTTTAGTTGCACAACTTGGTTAATACAGCACTTTTTTCTATCATAGAGAATAAAACAAGTTTAACTAAACCTTTCATTCTTATTTTTATAAAAATAACCATATTAATCTTTTAAATAAGGAAGTATGAATTCTTTAATTAACTTCCATCTATCCCCTGCATTCGGTATGACTTCAGAAGCGATCGCCACCACTAGCTCCTTCTCTGGTACGCAGCAAATCACATTCCCACCATCGCCCATTGCACAGTATGAAAAGATTCCAGCCTCTTCTCGTAACCACCATAAGTAACCATATTGATTTTGGTTCATTTCTGTCGATTCTTTTATCCATGATTTTGATAGTATTTGTTTTCCATTATAAATACCTTCATTCAAATACAGCTGTCCAAACTTAGCCATATCTTTAACTGTTAACGTTAGTCCCCAGCCGCCCGTCGAAATACCATTTGGATCATGAACCCATCCCTTTACATCTTTTCCGAATAAGTCATCAAATCCAAATGCTTTCATATTGTAGTTTGAAATTTCTCTCATGCCGAGTGGTTGAAATAAGTGTTCATTCGCAAATTCACGGGCACTTTTTCTTGTTGCGCTCGTTATGATTGCTGATAGTAAATGAGCTCCTGCAGATGAATATTTAAAAGATCCAATTTCTCCGCCTTGTCCAATCCTATTCAATGTATACTTTACCCAATCCTCTTGTGTACATAGTTCTTCTAACGGTTCCTGCCAGTCTACGAAAGGATGTGGAGCTGTCATCGTAAGAAGATGCCCTACTGTTATTTCAGGTGAATGAACGTTATATTCCGGGAAAAATTCTATTACTTTTTGATCAATACTTTGTATATACCCCTTATCTACACATAGTCCAATTAAGGCAGAAATAATCGTTTTTGTGACTGATGCTATATGAAATGCATCATCTGGACCGTGACCGTTATAATATTTTTCAAAAATAACATTACCTCTCTGCACTACTAACATACCATTAATATTTTTGTATTCTTCTTTTATAATCTGATCTAACTTTTCAGCAGTTTTCATTAATCATTCCCCTTTAACCCATGATTAAAAAGGTTCGATAGGTACATATATATCAACTATATGTTTATTTTCCGGGTGCTGCCTTGGGTCATTTTTATACATTTCAAAAGGATATGAATCTCTCGGCTTATATCCGCTATTGGGAAGCCACTCACCGTATAAGAAATCCCATGCTCCTTTATATTCATCTTGGAATATTTCAAAATGACCTACCGCATACTTTCCAGAAGGTGTAACCATTATTCCGATGTCGCTCGTTTCTACTGCGGACTCATTCGGAATTGTTATGCATAAACTAGTTCTTAAATGATTGCCCTCAGTAAATTCATGATGATCGTGGTAAATGGTTAATACTTTCGTATCCTCAAATACATAATAGTTTTCCTCCGCTGCGTAATGAAATAATTTCTCTATCATTTTTAGAAAAGCTATCGTTAGCTCTTCATATGTACCGATATGCCTTATGTATGCAACGTGTATATCGTCCGCTGATACAATTTCAACATTTCCTCGAACCTTCTTACATTCATTGTATTGAGAAGGTTCACCTACGTCTTTGCAATTCTTGCTATTATCGTTTCGATATTGCGACGGACTGACACCGTAATAATTTTTAAATGTACGGGAGAAAACTGCTGAATCTGTGAATCCGAAGTGGTACGCAATATCTGTAATTGTCATATCTGTGCGATATGTAAGTAGATGTGTTGCCCTTTCTAACTTCAATCGGTTTACATACCGTGATAATGGCTCGTCTACTATACCTTTAAAAATACGATGAAAATGAAACTTTGAAAATCCTGCTACACCCGCTAGCTTTTCAATTGAAAGTGGATCATCTATGTGTAATTCTATATAATCTTGCACTTTATAAATGCGGCGTAAGTATTCATTTCTACTTTGTTTACTCTCCATATTTTTATCTCCTCACAACAAAAAGGCTAACGTTAAGCTAGCCTACTTTTATACATTTTTCAAAAATAATACTCTACTACCGCCGTTCCCATCATAATTTGTATGTACCGATACACCCTCTACCTCATCATCCCCAGCCTCAATTCGAAAACCGATTTCTTGATGAAACTGTATCGACTTTTTGTTAATTGGTGAAGTAATTGCTTTTACAATCTTACGATTATTTGCACGTGCAACATCAAAGAAGTAAGAATACAATGTCGATGCGATTCCTCTTCTTCTATACTTCGGATTTACACCGATAAAGTGAACGTATGCTTCATCTTTATATGTTTGTGAAAAAAATCCACATAAGAAACCTAACGTTTCGCCATCCTCTTCAAGAATAAAACTTGTTTCTTGAAAGTGAACAAAAAACAATTTTGGCAACATAGCAGCCATATCTCTTCCGCCCCACCAATCATTTAAAACTGAATGAATCTTTACATAATCTTCCCCTTGGATGTTTCTTACTCGCATATGTTTCTCCCTCTCACTCACTTTATTTTTTCATAAATTTTAATGACGGTTTCTACTAATAGAATGAATACCCATATCCCGCAAAATACAAGAACAGACTGGAATATAGATCCAATAATAATTACACCAACTGCACCTGATCCTGAAATTGATACTTCCCCAAATCCTGGATCATATATAAGCGATCCAGCAGAAAAAGCCATTAAAATTAATCCTATTAAATAAATTACACTCATTATTTTTAATATTTTTATAGAAAGATACGAAGTTTTTTCTTGCTCCACTTGTGATAATTCGATCTCCTCGCTCTCAATTCCTTTTTGTAAACAGTCTTCACATAGAAATTCTTCCTTAATTTTTTTACCACCGTGCATCGTACCTGTTATTTCTTTACATCTTGAACATTTTCGATTTATCATGGTGTTACCACTCCAATCTATTAAGATTATACTTATTCCACCCTTTATTTACCTTAATATTCCTTTTATGTATTTTATAGAGAAAGGTCGTGTTTTATGATTTCAAAACTCACGTTTGGCTTGAAAAAATATACCGCTCATTATGTATTAAGACCTAGTTGCTACGCAGTTATTTTTAACGATACTTGCTCAAAAGTAGCTATTATCGAAAAAGGAGACCGTTACTTTTTACCTGGTGGCGGTATGGAAGGTAATGAAACAAAAGAAGAATGTTTGCACCGTGAACTACTAGAGGAATTAGGATGGGCAATTAAAATTAATCAGTATATCGGTAATGCGGCTCGATATTTTTATGCAGAAAAGGAAGATACATATTATTTGAATGATGGTTTCTTTTATATTGTGAACATGGTGCAGAAACAAACTGAAAATTGTGAGGAGGATCATGTTTTACGATGGGTGTCTCCTTTACTTGCTGTAGAACTTCTCCTTCATGATCATCAAAAATGGGCCGTTGAACAAGCACTTATATTAAGAAATAAAAAATGATCTCCTTCTATATGAAAGAGATCATTTTTACTGTTAACTTACTTTTTTCAAATTGAGAGCTGGCTTTTTGATTCCGCCCTTTTTTACAACATATAAACCTACAAAAATAATAAGTCCGCCAACGAGTTGCATCATATTGATTTGCTCCCCAATCGTTACTGCCGCAAAGATAACCGCGAACAATGGTACGAGATACATATAAACCATTACTTTCGTTGAGCCTATTTGACTAATACCGACATACCACATTGCTAGTCCAAAGATAGTCGCAAAGATGATTGAATATGCTAGTGATCCCCAGCTTAGCGTATCTACTGGCCACGTTAAAGAATTTACATTGAATAAACAGTATATCACTAGCGGTACAATTCCAATTAAAGTAGACCATGATGTAACTCTCATCGCGGAGTATTTTGTAATAAGAGGTTGCGCTAATATTGGATACCATCCCCACGCAATTGCTGCGACTAATCCAATTACATTTCCGAGCCACGCATACTCATAAGTAGCTCCTCCTGTATGTCCTGTTAATAAAACGAATGCTGCACCAATAAACGCTACTATTGAACCAATTTGTACTTTCATCGAAAAACGTTCTTGTTTGTGCAATACTGCTAATATCCCTGTAAAAATAGGTGACATCGCAATTAATAATGAGGCGTTCGTTGCTGAAGTATATTTCACAGATAGCATAAACATCGTTTGATACATTGCCGTACCAACGATACCGACTGCTACTAATCGTAACCAATCTTTTCTTTCAATACGTAATGAGCGTTCCATTAAAAATGTAATAAGTAATAATACCGGAGATGCTACTAAAAATCGTAAACTATTAAATTGAATGGATGACATATATGCCACACCATACTTTCCTATTGTATAATTTGCTCCCCATACTAATGCTACTGATACTAGGAGCCATTCCATTTGCCATCTTTTCATCCGAATCTCCCCTTCCATATTTAGCATAGTAAAATTGGCTGGATATAACACCGTCCAATTGGCTGTTTTTTTACCCAGCCAATTTGTTATACTGAATGTATATAAGAGATTCGGAGGCGTTTGTATGGAATGGAAGCTAGATAACGACAGTAAAATCCCCATTTATCAGCAAGTTGTTGACTTTATTGAGAAACGTATTACATACGGAGAACTACCTCCAGGAAGCTTCCTACCTTCCGAACGGAAATTAGCTACGCAGTTAAATGTAAACCGTAGTACAGTAACGACTGCTTATAATGAGTTACGTGCTATGGGAATTGTAGAAAGTACGACTGGTAAAGGGACACGTGTAAGTACACATATGTGGGGTGTTTCTCCAACATTAACGCCGAATTGGAGAAATTTCGTAGAAGGTGGCACGTTTTTACCAAACTTACCTTTACTTCGCCATATTCGTGCAGAAGTACAACAAAATGAAAACATCATTGATTTCGCAAACGGAGAGCTCGGTTGTAACCTCTATCCTCACGATCAACTACAAACGATTTTACGAGAACAACCGTTAACGCACTCATTAAGTTACGATCATCCACAAGGCTATCTCCCGCTAAGACAAGCGGTAGTAAAATATATGAAGGAATATTTAAAAGTTGAAGCGACTGAGCAGTCTATTATGATTACTTCTGGCGCACAGCAAGCCCTTCACCTTATCGTGCAATGTTTATTAAATCCAGGTGATGCAGTCGCTTTCGAAAGTCCTTCACACTGTTATTCCTTACCGTTATTCCAATCAGCAGGTATTCGTATTTTTCCGTTACCTGTCGATGAACATGGTATTAATCCGGATGATGTGCAAGAATTATATAGAAAGCATCGGATTAAAATGATTTTTTTAAATCCAAACTTCCAAAATCCTACGGGAACAATGCTTCATCCAAACCGGAGAAAAAAACTGTTATCACTTTGCGCAGACTTACGAATTGCGATTGTGGAAGATGACCCTTCTAGTTTACTTACGCTAGAAAAGAAACAACCTTGCCCTACCTTAAAATCAATTGATGAAAACGGAACTGTCATTTATGTACATTCTTTATCTAAAATGATTGCACCAGGCTTACGAGTTGGCTGGCTTGTCGCTCCGCAGTCTGTAGTAGAAAGGTTATCAGATGCAAGGCACCAAATGGAATTAGGTATGAGCATTTTCCCGCAGTGGCTTATGCAACAATTTTTTGAAACTGTACCATTTCAGTCTCATATCGTACCGTTACGAAAACAACTCGCAGAAAAAAGAGACGTTATCGTTCGCGCCTTAAATGAGCAACTTCACGATAAAATCTCTTTTTCAAACCCGACCGGCGGTATATACATATGGGGAAAATTAAAAGAACCAATAAACGAAAAACAACTTATTATGCAAAGTTTAAAACAAGAAATCGCTTTTATGCCAGGTAGTATTTTCGGGTCAAAAGATGGTTATATTCGTTTATCTTATGGAAAAGTAAATATTGATCAAATTGAGGAAGGTATTTCTCGTTTGCGAGAAGCTATTTTAGTTTGTGAAAAATAACTTTACATAAAGCTCTATCGTTTGACAAAAGAAAAATCTACCATTATTATCAACACGAACCTAGTTACCCCGCATTAACGGGCAATAAAACTCCCAGCTCAAAGTTCAGCTGTAACAAAGAAGTTAGGTGGGAGATCAATTGCCCGTAAATGCCCGATTGGTTCAACTAATAATCAGTGGAGGATGAATCCCCCCACTGATTAAAGTTTCACTTTATAGGAGTGGTAAAAATGAAAGTTTACGTTGATGCAGATGCTTGTCCTGTAAAAGATGTAATTATTTTTGAGGCTACGAATGCAGAAATCCCTGTAACCCTCGTTACTAGCTTTTCTCATTATTCTAATACCCAACAGCCTAAAGGTGTGGAAACAATTTATGTTGATTCTGGTGCAGATGCTGCAGATTACCGAATTATGCAGTTAGCAAAAAAAGAAGATTTAATCGTAACGCAAGATTACGGTCTTGCTTCGCTTGCATTAGCAAAAGGCTGTATCGTTCTACACCATAAAGGATATAAGTATACGAATGATAACATTGAACAATTGTTACAAACACGATATTTAAGTGCAATGGTTCGAAAAAGTGGTAAGCGCACAAAGGGACCGAAACCATTTACAGCAGAAGATAAAGAGAAATTTAGAGCGCTCTTTAAAAGTATGATCGCCCATTAAAGATGAACCTTCTTTTCGCAAGGAAAACTTCGCAAAACAAAGAAGAGAATATCCAAATGAACATTCTCTTCTTGAGGTTTACCCTTTTAAAATGAAGGTAAATTATCTAAGTTATTTTCCTTTATTCCATCAGGTTCACTACGTATAATATCTCTACCATACTTATGAAATACGTCTACATGAGCTAACTTCCCAGATTTCGCTTCACTAAGAGCAGTCATATAATCTAACTCTCTCCCGCTACTTGTTTTAAAAGCAATTAAATCACCATCATCATTTTTACGAACAGCAACAATTTGTTCTGCTCCTGAATTGACTTCATTGTCTACTTCAAATTGAGCATGCTCTTCTCCTTGATGTAAGTAATCATTATAAACTTTTTCAAAGTCTTTATTGTCCATAACATTCACCTCCAACACATTTTTTAGTATGGTTGGGAGGTGTTGGTTTTATGTAATTTTCTTTTAGCAAAATGGATTTTTAATACCTACGCAAATCCTTCAAAGTTTCCAAAATATCATCTGTAAAGGCTGTACTACCCTCTGTCTCTAAAACTCTAAAGTATAAACTTCTTAAGAAAGCTCTAATATTTTGTACTAAAATATCATACTGAGGATGCGGGATGTCTTCAACAATTGCTATACTATGTAACCAATTGCTCCACTCTTCCTCAGTTAAAAGATTTTGGTTACGTAACGACATGATTGGCGCTACTAATCTCTCATCTTCAAAGTGAATGTATACGTAGTCATGTAAGCGAACCTTCTGACGAACAGCAGCTAATATTGCATATGAAAACTCACGATTTTGTATTGTACGTGCTAAAGCATCGAGCGCATCTGCTGCATGTGCAGTAGAGTGTGCCCAGCCTTTCTCTTCTACGTAACCCCTTACATCTTCTTCTAAATATACATATTCCAGTACTTGTTCTGCCACACTGTACAATTGTTCTTCAGATAACAATGGTTCTCTTTCATGAACAGATAAAATAAGTGGCGGAATTAATACGGAGAATGCACGTTTAAATACAGAGTCTGTTCCCTTTTCACCAATTTTATAAAATAAATAATCAGGACTAATTGCTTGTAGCATTAATCCTCGTAATTCTTTTTGTCTAAATACATCATTTGTAATCCATGTGTGAAGCGTACTATAAATTAAATCATCACGTAATTCAGCATCAGGTGATCCAATATAATCTAGCATCCACTGCGCATATGGATATGCATCTACGTCTTCTGGTACAGCATAATTATTATTTTTAATTTGTAGTAGTTCTTCTTTTAGCTCTAGTACTTCATTCATTCTATTCCTATCCCCTTTTTACGTTTTTTTATTGCCTTATCCCCCGTTTTTACTTTCTAAAGTTAATTTAATTATACGAGAATTATAACTATAAATAAAAGCCTATACATATAATTTTGATTATGTATTACTTTCGCGCTTTAAATATAACTTCTGGATTTGCTAAATCACTATTCCGAAATACAACATCCGCACACTCTTTCGGATTATGCACATCTATATACATCTTACATGCCGCATGATATCTGTTCAAAAACATCTTCTCTGCTTCTTCATAACTTCCAAAAGCTTCAGTTTCCCGCTTTGCACCAAGTTTTCTCGCAATCTCAAAATCTGTATCTACAAAGATTTTGTAATCGAATAAATGCGCAACGTCTTTTTTCAATAGAAACGTTCCATCTACTATCAATATCATATTTTGCGTGGCCACTAGTGGTTCATTATGTACAGGAATATCCGTTATTAAGTTATGAGAAATCGTTTCATATTGTAAATTCCCGTCTGGTCCTAAAGGCTTTAATAACCTTTCTTTGAAAGCTGTATAATCGTGTGCATCTTCATAATACCCTTTTGCTGATTCTTTGCCCTGTGCATAGCGAATCGCTCTCGGATGATGAAAATCGTCAATGGTGGCACGTGTTACTGGAACTCCGAGCTTTTTCATTTCCTCTGCTAGTTCGTTTGCAAATGTTGTTTTCGGTTCATGATATTTCCTCCCACAATCAGTTTACATAACATTATTATGAGTGATAGTTTATTTCACTATTTGTCGGTAAGTCGATATCCTTTGTCGAATCGTTGATATATTTTGATTGGCTTACTTTTCTTTAAACCCTCGATATAACGCAGTCCGTAATTCTTGTTTGTATTCTTCAATTTCTGGCATATCGAGTTCTTCTGCTAGTCTGATAGCTAATTCAATATCATACGGTACACGTACGAGTTGAATGGAAAAGCTCGCGGCTTCTTTTTCATTGTACGTTCCTTCAAATATTAAATAGGAAGCTTGTGTAATCTCAAGTGGATTGCCTACGCTACCAGCATTACATAACGTTTTCCCTCTGAAATTTTGAACGAATGCTTGGTGAACGTCACCGTAGCAAACAACATCTGGCTTTCTTTCTCCTTCTATATTTTCCGTCAGATCGCTATTTTCGAACATACTAACACGCTCTTCTCTTGAAGCGTGTGGTTGAATTCTTTCATATAAACTTCTCGGTGAAGCGTGGAACATACGGATCAATTTGCCGCTCATAAAAAATTCGATTGAAAATGGTAAGCTTCTTAAATAGTCATTTTGTTCTTCCGATAGTTGTTTTTGATGCCATTTTAACGCTTCAAATTCAGTCGGTTTTGTGATAAAATCGTCCCAATTCCCCATTACAACTTCATCACATTCTTTACGAATGATTTCAATTACTTCGCTAGAATGAGGGCCTTTTCCAACTAAATCTCCAAGACAAATAATGCGTTCAATTCCTCTTACTTTAATGTCTTTCAGTACAGAATCTAATGCCGGAATATTACCGTGAATATCCGAAATTACTGCTATTTTATCCATATGAATCCCTCCATTACTTACAGTTTATTATATCCTCATGTTGTGATTGATACCATTTTGGAATATAGGATGAAAAATGATTATGATCTTCTAAAATTCCGTTCAATCTTTCTTTCATATCATCTACTAAATGGGGCGTGCTTCGGTTTGTCCATACAATATCCGCTGGGAATGTCATTGCTGCATATAAGGAGTACAGTTGCCAAAAATGAAGTGACGGTTCTCCCCCGCAATAACCATGAACTTGTCCAACTGCAAATGGTTTGCTTATTCTTGTAGTAAAAATCGCTACGTTATAAAAATCGTGTATTGGATCGCCAAAATCATATCCACTAAAATCGATAACGATAAATTCCTTATTATGAATCATACTATTTGCTGGATGGAAATCATCGTGCAAAAAGGTAATTGGACGATTTTTCAATAAATACTTATGATTTTCTACAAAGGTTAATACGAGCTTCAAATCAAGAAAGTCTATTTCATAGTTTGCTAACGCTTCTACGTATCTTTCGTATTTATTCCATCGAACCGTTTCCCATTTATTACTTGCACTTTCTTTTTCAATTGAATGAATCCTCTTTAATACTTCCCCTGCTTTTCTTCCCGCATAATACTGTTCTTTCACCGATAGCTTCCTTAACCCTTTTTCACCATTTACACCTTGGACCCATTCAAATACTTGAACACATTTATTTAATTCCTCAATTTTTATAAAATGAATTAATTTCGGGGTTGGAATATGTAATAACTCTAATTGTTTCATATACGTATATTCTTCTTGTTTACGTTCAAAATGAACAGCATCACATACTTTTACAAAATATGTTAATCTGTTTTCTAATTCTATTTTATATTTCTCTTCATGTGAAAAACCTTTTGAAATTGCTGTACACTTTACAATACGAGGCCATTCTAGCTTTTTCTCTATCTCTCTAAGCATTTCCTTCACAACGTTCACCTCTATCAATATATGTACAAACTACCTAACACTTCATGCTCTCGTTTATTTTCTCCTGTAAACTCGACTGCAAATGGATATTCGCCATGATTCTTTATGTATTCTTGCACTAGACCTTCTCCAACCGGTTCACAAAACTGTACTTGAATGTCACCAAACGATACACTTTGACACTCAGCATTCCATTTTTCATTTTTCACAACTGAGCTTCTAGATAGCCCCATTACTTTTTTCCATTTCCGTACTGTTTCTCGAACGTTTTTTACTGCGTAATGAATCGTTTCAATTTGTTGCACTTTGTTTTTATGTTCAGTGATCGTCCCAATGTTATGTAAATCGTTTCTTCTTTCTTCGTCCGTTTCATTCCACTGTATAAAGAAAGGTAATTTTGGTCCGTTCTCTTCTTGCTTTACAAATAACATTTTCCATTCTAAAAGGCGGCCATCTTTTCTCATTCGTTTTCCTTCAAATGGTCCTATCGTATGTAAACCGTGGTTACTAAACTTAACTGCTAGTTCTTCAATGGCATCTGTTCGAATTGCGATTTGCAACATGCCTTCTCCGGCTTGTAATTTCACTACTGTTTCTTGTACTAATGGATTGTCTGCTTTCTTCGCTTTATCTTCATGCTGTACTGCTAAAAATTCTATATATGATAAATCAAAATAACATAAACTATTCCAAGTGCCCCAAGTAGTATGCTCTCCACCTATTGCAGTATGGAATCCATGCGCCTGCATTTGTTTTGCTGCTTCCTCCGGTGTACCATGTACTGCGTGTACGAGATGATCAAATCGTAACATGTCTTTCTCTCCTTTCTCTCCATCCTTTTATTGTATATTTTATTTTTCTTTCATTCAATTCAAAAAACTTTAAAACCCAGTTGATTTATACGATTAATATGTATTATAATGAAACAAATTTCATTATTGCTGATTGGAAAAACCAAAGGCACTTTTCTCACACGGGAAAAGTGTCTTTTTCATTTATTATTACAGGGGGATTATTTATGCAGAAATTAATTGTCTTTGCTATTATTGGATTTTTCGCTCAATTGATTGATGGAGCACTTGGAATGGCGTACGGGGTAACATCTACCTCACTATTATTAATGTTTGGTATCGCACCGGCTGTAGCTTCCGCATCTGTTCATTTAGCTGAAGTCGTTACAACAGCCGCTTCTGGTGCGTCTCATATCAAATTTGGAAATGTTGATAAATATACAGTTTCCAGGCTTACATTGCCAGGAGCAATTGGCGCATTTATTGGAGCATGTTTTTTAAGCAATTTACCTGGCGATGTCATTAAACCGTACATTTCCGTATTTTTATTTACTTTGGGGGTTTATATTTTATTACGATTCATTATTCAAAAACAAATTGTTGCTTCCAAAAAACGTATGTCTGCAAAACAACTTGTTCCGCTTGGCTTATTCGCTGGATTCGTTGATTCAACTGGTGGTGGTGGCTGGGGTCCGATTACGACACCTGTACTTTTAGCAAGAGGAAATGAAGCTAGAAAGGTTATCGGATCTGTAGATACGAGTGAATTTCCTGTTTCACTCGCTGCAACAATCGGCTTTTTCATTTCACTTGGCTGGGAACAAGTAAGTTGGGTTTGGGTATTTTCTCTTATGCTCGGTGGTATCGTAGCGGCACCAATCGCTGCATGGCTAGTGCGCATCGTTCCTTCTCATTTACTTGGCGTATTAGTCGGTGGCCTTATAATCTTTACAAACATTCGTACACTGCTTACTACATTTAAAGTGGATCCAACTATTATTTCACTTTCTTACGTGGCAGTTGGTCTTGTCGTTATTATTTCTATTTTCATTGCTGTTCGCAATCATTCCAATCGTTCTAACGCGCCGACAGCCGGATATCCGAATGATCAAAAACAAATACTACCATAACGATAAAAATACCGCCCGATATACGTCGAGCGGTATTTTTTATTTTTCTATTTTCCAATTAATCATCGTTTCTGTAGTGCCAGTTCTCTTCATATGTAATTTCTCTAATACACGAATCGAGCTTTCATTTTCAAGAAGTGTCTCCGCAATAATTATTTCTACCTCTCCTGATTGAAAAGCCCAATTTATTAATTCTCTTACGGCTTCTGTCGCATACCCTTTATTCCAATATTTCTCAATAAATCCGTAACCAATTTCTACTGTATGTTCCTCATTTGGTTTTCCTTTAAATCCTATATCACCTAGAACGATGTCATCTTCTTTTCGAATGACATACCACGCACCCCAAGGTAATAAAGCCTTATCTTTTTTTACATTTTCTACATGCCCTACAATATGTGGACCACTATTATATCCTTGCTCGTTAGCGACGTGAATACTCTCTTCTGTACACGGTACTATATAAAGCCTTTCTGTTTCTAATTTCATATTGATTTCCCCTTTTTTGATTCAACGTTTCTCTAATTATATCAAAAAATATGAACTTATTATAAATGTCGAATTATATTTTCTGAATTTTCTTTTAATTTTTGAAGGGTTTTTCAATATTTTTTGCGAAACATTTGTATAACAATTTTTTCTTTGCTTATTGTTACATAATAGTAGGTTCGGGTGGAGTTTTGCAAGCGTTTCCTATACAATAACCGATATTTTTTGACTTTTCCTAACAAAATATCTTGCAATATATTCAGAAACTCATTACAATTGCCATATATTAAAAATCTTAGCAATATATTAAATCCTCATCAATCCGATGAGGTAGAGGTTGCGACTTTTAAGAGTAAGACGGACGAGACGCAGGGAATGTCACCGACTCCGTTTGAAAGGAAAAGTTGCCGAAGTTTATATTTCTTCTCTGGAAATATGAGCTGGGGCTGTCTCCGAAAGGAACAGAACTGTCACGTTTACAAAATTACCGTGTAAACGTGGGGTGCTATCTTAACGGAAGGGTATGATGGGGTGGTTATTTGTGAAACGTTCCGCCAAATTCCTTTGGCGGTTTTTTGTATTTTTCTCCCCCGCTCCTTCCTATCTTACAAGAAAAGGAGTGTTGAACATGAATAGCGCAACGAATCAAGCTACCTCTAAAACGCAAACTACAAAAGAAACAGGTGAATTAAGACGCGGCCTAAAATCTAGGCACCTTACAATGATTTCTCTCGGCGGTACAATTGGTACCGGATTATTTCTTGCCAGCGGTGGTGTCATCCATTCCGCTGGACCTGGTGGCGCATTAATTGCATACGCCGCAATTGGGATTATGGTTTACTTTTTAATGACAAGCTTAGCTGAACTCGCAGCTTACATGCCTGTTACCGGTTCTTTTAGCACGTACGCAACAAAATTTGTTGATCCATCACTTGGCTTTGCACTCGGATGGAACTATTGGTATAACTGGGCCATTACAATTGCTGCTGAACTCGCAGCTGTAACATTAATTATGAAATTTTGGTTCCCAGATACCCCTTCTCTTATTTGGAGCGGATTATGTTTAGCTATTATTTTCCTTTTAAACTATTTATCTGTTAAAGGGTTTGGTGAATCTGAATATTGGTTCGCACTTATTAAAGTCGTTACTATTATTATCTTTTTAATTGTCGGCTTCATGATGATTTTTGGAATTATGGGCGGTGAAACTGTTGGCTTCAAAAACTTCACTGTTGCAGATGCTCCATTTAACGGCGGCATCATGGCAATTATCGGTGTGTTTATGGCAGCTGGTTTCTCCTTCCAAGGTACTGAATTGTTAGGAGTTGCTGCTGGTGAAACGTCTGATCCAGAGCGTAATATTCCGAAAGCGATTCGTTCTATCTTTTGGCGTATTCTTTTATTTTATATTCTTGCGATTCTCGTTATTGGTTTATTAATTCCTTATACGACTGAAAGCCTTGCTGCAAGCGATGTAACAGTAAGTCCATTTACACTTATTTTTGAAAAAGCGGGCGTTGCCTTTGCTGCTTCTGTTATGAACGCTGTTATTTTAACGGCAGTACTATCTGCTGGTAACTCTGGTATGTATGCATCAACTCGTATGCTTTGGGATTTAGCTCGCCAAGGTAAAGCACCAAAATTCTTAGGCAAATTAGATAGCCGCGGTGTACCTGTTAACGCGTTAATCGTAACGTCAATTGTCGGTAGTATCGCTTTCATTGCTTCTTTATTCGGTGACGGTGTTGTATACATTTGGTTATTAAACGCATCTGGAATGTCTGGCTTTATCGCATGGGTTGGAATCGCAATTAGTCATTACCGTTTCCGTAAAGCATATATCGCACAAGGCAAAGATTTAAAAGACTTACCATATAGAGCAAAATGGTTCCCATTTGGTCCAATCTTCGCATTTACACTTTGTATCATCGTAATTTTAGGACAAAACTACGGCGCATTTATGGGTGAATCAATCGACTGGAACGGCGTACTCGTTTCTTACATCGGTTTACCACTCTTCTTAGTACTATGGTTAGGATATAAATTTACGAAGAAAACGAAAGTGATTCCACTTGATAAATGTGAACTAAAATAAAGTGAAACGAGCAAACAAATTGTTTGCTCGTTTTTTATTCCAATGCTTCTCTCTTCCCTATTGCTCCTGTTTTTGCAATAATAAAGGGAATATACATAAAGGTTGGGATACGATGAACATTCGCATTACTGATGAAGCAAAAGCAGCTATACATAGATTAGAACGTGAAGACAAAAAGATCATTCGCATTAGAGGGACAATGACAAACTCTTGTAGTATTTTCGTTGATGTTGATTTAATTTGGGATACATATGTTGCAGATGACGTTGTATATGAAGATGCTAATTTTACCGTACAAATGGATTCATTTACGAGAGACTACACTGGTGATACGGTGAAACTTGATTATAAGACGACTGGTTTTAGTATTACGACTCCGAGTGAGACTTTGGTTTATGGGTTGTCGATTAAAAACTAAAACTTGTTTTCAACTGACCAATGAGGTGAAAAAATGGGTAAATATGTTCCGCTAAAATTTTTGTTTAACGAAGAATTAGCAGAAAAAATGGCTGATTCTATTTGTAAACACGATCCTACTTTCTCTAAAAGAAACTTTGTATCTTCCGTAACATGTAAAGTTGAAAATTTAGAGTTAAAGCAGCGTATTGAAGTAATGGCAGATGAATTACACAATGCTTTACAAAAAGATTTTAATGAAGCAATACATATATTACTGAAAACATTAGGCCCAGAAAATACAACAGAAGTAGGCACGTTTACAAACGGATATATGTACATGCCTATCGCAAAATACGTTAAAAAATATGGGCTTAACGATTTTGAATCCTCTTTCAACGCCATGTATGAAATAACAAAAAGGAATACTGCTGAATATGCTATTCGTCCTTTTCTTGAAATATACCATGAAGACACACTAAACATATTACAAAAGTGGATTCATGATGAAAACAGCCACATTAGAAGATTAGTTTCTGAAGGTACAAGACCAAGGCTTCCTTGGGCTAAAAAAATAAGAGCTCTGAAAGGTGACTTTAAGTACAATTTACAGTTTCTTGAGCCTTTAATGAATGATCCTTCTAAATATGTTCAAAAATCTATAGCCAATCATATTAACGATATTACGAAAGAAGATAAAGAACTTATTTTTCAATGGTTGCAGCAATAACGTGATAAACACCATCCAGTTAATCCTTGGATTATAAAAAATGGGTTACGAACGGTTATTAAACTGATACTTTACCAAAAGATTTTTATTTTTGAGTATTTTAAACAAAAACGCGTATGCTTCAAAAATAAAGCATACGCGTTTCTTTCTTTTGAATAAAGCAATAACAAACATATTCCCCTTCTTCAATGAAAGGTCTATAGCATTATTTCGATGAAGCTAAACACTCATAAAATCTATTCCTATTCCATTTCTACTTGCTTCACATAATATTCCATCGCTTCATTAAGCCATTTTTGTTCATCTTCTGTGAAAGGCGAAGGTATCATATTTTCAAGTTCTTGCATATCCAGATCTTCCACACTAGTATTAGCTAATTTTTGTATCAAATCTTCACTAAGAAATGAAAAAGACTCTTCTATATATTCCTTTACCATCTCTTGTACTTTCGAATCCTCAACTGGTTTACCATATAATTGCTTAACCTTTTTAGACAATTGAATAAACGTTTGATCCAAAGCAATTTTATCTTCTTCTCGTTTCTTTGATAACTCTTCCACGATATCCGTTAACTCATGACGTTTCATCCATTCTTTATGTGTATGTTCTGTATTCATACCGTAAATAAGACTAAATAATACTGTACTATCTATTTCACATTCCTCTTCGACTAACTTCATTACTCTTTTAATTGCTTGCATTGATTGCTCAATTTGTTCTTTTTCTCTTTCTAACACTTGCAAATGGAGAGACAAACTTTCATTCAAATCAACACCAAAACTTGATTCGTGTAACAAATTAGCGACTTTATCTAGACTATAGCCTAGGAATTTTAAACTTAGAATTTTTTGTAAGGTTATAATATCTTGATATTTATAAATGCGGTGCCCTGAGGAAGGATTCTTTTCAGGTTGTAATAACCCGATTTCATCATAATAGTGCAAAGTAGGAATTGGTATTACCGTTTTTTCTGAGAATTCTCCGATAGAAAACTTTTTATCCTTTTTCATCTAAATCCCCCTATTAAAATTATAAATTCATTATAAAACCTAAAGTAACTAGAGGTTCAAGAGATAATTAAAGAAAATTCAAAAATATAAAAATGCATATAATCAATATGTATTGCGCTATCCCATTTTATGGCCCGATTATTGACTAGCATAACCTTCCCTCACAAATTCAAAGGACTTTCACTTACTTATCCCGAATATATAAATAACCATTCTCACAAGGAGCGAATGTATATGAATCTATTTGAACATGAAACGTAAAACCGCTTATCTTTCATAAGAGGTCCTCCCTTTTTCTTTTCTCATCATATCATTCATTTATGAAATAGGAGGACAAATTTATGAAACGTGATCCATTATTTTCAACTTTATTAGAAAGTGCTAATACAAATTTTAGCGGTTGGGATTTTTCTTTCATTTCAGAAACGGGTCGGATGAAGAGCGCGCCTTTATCGTGGTCGTATGGCAACGCTGCTTTCCAGCTTATGCAGCATGCAGAATCAATGCTCGATATGGGTACTGGCGGCGGAGAGTTTTTATCTATGTTACAACCGTTCCCATCAACTATTTATGCTACTGAGGGGTACACTCCAAACGTGCCAATCGCTCGGAAGAAATTAGAACCTTTAGGGGTTACAGTTGTAAAGGTAACGGATGATACCGCTTTACCATTTCAAGATGGTCAGTTTGATGTAATCATAAATCAACATGAATCCTATGTTGCCTCTGAGGTAAACAGAATCCTTGCTCCTAATGGAATATTTCTTACACAACAAGTTGGCGGTCTCGATTGTGCAGAACTAAATGAGCAGTTTAATGCATCGCTAAATAGCGAATTTGCAAGTTGGTCGCTCGAAGCGGCATGTAGTGAGTTAAAAGAAAATGGATTTACTATTTTAGAAGAAAAAGAAGAGTTCCCTTTTCAACGCTTTTACGACATTGGTGCGATTGTCTATTATTTAAAAGCGATTCCATGGCAAATTCCTAATTTTACTGTCGAAAGGTATTATGAGGAATTATATCGTATGCATGAAGTCATCTTACAAAAAGGGTATTTCGATGTGAAGCAACATCGTTTTCTGATTAAGGCGATTCGCAGTTCATCATGGAGCATATGAAAAAGAGATGGATCTACCATCTCTTTTTTTTATTTTCACTCAATATTTTCTACAGTTAAATACTTCGTTTCACAGTAATAGCCTTTGCCGCCAACATAAACTTTTTCTATTTTATTCTTGCTATCGGTTGCTAATTTAACTAATATTTCAGAAGGCGAGTGTAAAGAATAACCTTGTTCAAATACATAGACTTCTTTTTGTAAGTAGTGCTGTTCATAAAGGTAGCAAGCTAATGCACCATTTGAAGTTCCAGTCGCTGCTTCTTCATTAATGTCGTATAGTGGAGCAAAGTTTCTGCATATAATTCGATTGTCATTAAAAGTATATAGATGCATTCCGACAACATTATAATACTTGCTGATTTCTTTAATTTTTTCAAAATTAGGTTGCATAGTATGTAATTGTATTTCGCTTTTTATAGGAATTAAAATATCTTTTAAACCCGTAGAGACAATTTGAATTGGGTATGTATTATCTATATCTTTAATGTCAAAGCAGTCGATAAACTCATTCGGAGGTATAACATCATAAAATATCGGTTCGTTTTGTTCCATGAATATAGTGTCATCTTTTATGGTAATAGTCAGAACACCGCTGTTCGTTTCAATCGTATAGTGATTCTTGAAAAGTTTATTTACATGCATCAGTATCGCGAACGAGCCAATTGTGGCATGTCCACATAAATCAACTTCTTCTTTTGGTGTAAAATACTCAAATTTATAATCAGCAATTTCAGATTCTGATATAAATGCGGTTTCCGCATAGCCCAGTTGTTTAGCTATTGCCATTTTTTGAGTAGTGGTCAATGGATTCTCCATAAATACCACTCCTGCTTTATTTCCGCCTTTATGATCCTTGCTAAATGCACTTGCAACATAAACGGATATTTTCATAAGACACCTTCCTTCCTCACTTATAGTAAATTGTAGCATAGAACGTACTACGTATATATATTGTTGGATAAATTCTCCATAAAGTAAAAGACAAACTCTGCTTTTTGAATGTCTTTTAGTTTTTTATCACTTTTAAAACAAACTCCAAAAGGAACACCGTACATATAACGATGATGCCTAATGAAATATACTTCTGAAACATATCATCACCTCGCATATATAACATAAAAATGCTGATTGCTCTATTAAAATAATCTCTACTAGATTATAAGAGTGATTATTTTTATACTTTTCTATTGAGAAACAAGCTGCTTTTCATACCTTTTGTTCGCTTTATCTTCCTTCAAACATGCAGTTGTGTAATTAATAATATTCCGGTTATCATATGTGAATATATGTTCTAACTTATTTTCTTCTTTTAATATGATTGGTAAGTATTTTTGTAAATTGCTAACCACACCTCTATTTTCACAATTTAATATCCAATCAATTTCTTTCCATTGTAATAATCCTTCCGCCGTACTTAATGGTGTGTCCATATGCACTCCATGTGGTAAATCAGCAAGAAATACATACATTCCCTCACCATCCCAAGGCTCGTCTTTATCTTTAAAAATAACATTCCCTTTATATGTTACACTTTGAAGCTCTATTCCTGTTTCCTCAAACGTTTCTCTAATAATTCCTTCGTATGGCGTTTCATTCTCTTCTATTTTTCCTCCGACACCATTCCCCATTCCCATGTTTGGCTTTTTATTTCTATATTAATAACAGTATTTTATCGCATTTTCTAATAAAACAAATGGTGTACTTGTACATACGATCATTTCCTTTCATTTTCATATAAGTTATTTGGCTTATTTTCAAGTAAAAACACTCGCCTTACAATTCCTTACCACATAGTATATAGTACAACTTTCATGCGTAAACACTTTACGTCAAACGAAAGAATCTTTTATAGAAAGGAGAATTTAAAATCGATAATATAAGCAATGAATTTCTAAACCAATATTACGACAGCCTTGTGTGGTTAAAAGATACACACTGGCTCGGGGTTCCAATCTGTAAACTTCCATCTGACCTTTTTTTGTACCAAGAGATCATTCACGAATTAAAGCCCGATTTAATTATTGAATGCGGGACATTTCATGGTGGTAGTGCACTGTATTTAGCTTCCATGTTAGATTTAATTGGAAAAGGTCATGTACTTACTATTGATATAACTCCGCAGCCAAATCGGCCATCACATAATCGGATTACGTATTTAACAGCTTCTTCTGTTTCTGTACAGGCCGTCCAAACCATTTTAAGTATGCGCAAACCTGATGATGTGATTTTAGTTATTTTAGATTCTGATCATAGTAAAGAGCATGTCTCAAAAGAACTTTTACTATATAAATCTATCGTCACTACTGGAAGTTATATGATTATAGAAGATACCTCTATTAATGGAAATCCTCTTCTTCCCGATTGGGGGCCTGGCCCGATGGAAGCTGTGGATGAGTTTTTAACTAAAAACAATAACTTCATAATCGACGAGTCTAAACATAAATTTTTCATATCATTCAATCCAAAAGGTTTTTTAAAGAAGATAAAGTGAAACTTTAATAAGTGGGGGGTGTACATCCCCACTTATTCTATGATTTTCATTTTTGAAAAAGGATAATACACAAATTCCACCCTGCCTATTATATTATCTTCTTCAATATATCCTAAGCCATTGCGACTATCCCTACTCACTTCGCGGTTATCTCCCATGACAAATAACTTATTTGGCGGGATTTTTGTCTTTTGAAAATTATAAAACACTTGCGTATTATTGAATAAATCTTTATTTGTATACGGTTCTTCTTGTTTTTTATCATTTACATATACAGATCCATTCGTTATGTTAATTACGTCACCAGGAAGTCCTATTACTCGTTTCACATAATATTTCGACTCATCTTCTTCCTTTATAATGACAATTTCTCCGTGCTCTAAATTAGAAAAATGTACTGCTGCTTTATTTACAAATACGTAGTCTTCTTCATATAAAGTTGGTTGCATCGATTTCCCTTCCACTTTACATAAAGTAAAAGAATGATAGGCTATTACCAAAACAAACACGAAGAGTATGTATTTCCCCCAGCCTCTTTTAATCTCCTGTTTCATATCCATTCCCACCTTATTTAAACGCTTTTCAACTCAAAAAATATATCACTGCACAATACGTTTCTGTGCAGTGATACTATTTTTACTGGGCCTTGTTCGGCTGTTCTACTGGGACTGGATTTCCACCCGCTCTTTTCGCTTTCAATTCAAAATATGAATCCAAAATCTCTTTACCAATCGCGGAATTAATTCCTGATTTGTCATCATTTACCCAAGGTACAACAACTGAAAAAGCAACTTCCGGATCAGCATCATATGGTGCATAACCGGCAAGAGTTAAATTATAACATTTTTTTCGGTTATAGTTTTCATCTCTTCCAATATCGCTTTCTCCACCATATACAGTTTCAGCTGTTCCTGTTTTTCCAGCTGGTTTATACGGTAATCCTTTAAACGTTGCAGTACCTGTCCCGTCAGTTTCTTGAAAAACTCTTCTAAACCCTTCTTTTACATGATTAATGTATGAAGTGTCCATATCCACTCGATTTAAAATAACTGGTTCAATAGACCGAACAACTTTTCCAATATCCTCTGGTCTATGTGGTTGCTCTCTCACTTCTTGTACAATTTGTGGTTTCATTCGGTAACCGCCGTTCGCAATTGTTGACATATATTGAGCAAGTTGAAGCGGCGTATATGTATCATACTGTCCAATCGCGTAATCAAGTAAAAAACCAGGTATGTCATCTGTTCTACCCATTTGACCAATCGATTCATTCGGCAGATCAATTCCAGTCGGTACACCTAAGCCGAACTGTCTAAAGTAGTAGCGCATTTTATTAAATGTCTCTTTTTTAATATCTAGTGGATTATTTGGCACATAGTTTATACCTGCCATTTTTAACGCTGTATTAAACATATAGACGTTTGATGAAACTTGTAAAGCTCTTAAATCATCAATATCTCCAAAGTCTTTCCACGATTTCTTTGGCTTAGTACTTCCTTTAAAGTACATTGGTGCATCAAAGAAATGTGTATACGGCTTAATTGTTTCAGTTTGATATCCGGCTAATAACGTAGCCCCTTTCACAGTTGATCCTAACTCATAAGAACTTGTCATCGTTCCTAAAGCAAAGTCTTCTATTTGCATGCCACCATCTTTATTTACAATCTTCTTCCCAGCCATTGATAAAATTTGCCCGTTTTTCGGGTTCATCATTACGACGAACGCACGATCCATCATCGGCTCTGCAGAATGGAATGCTCGTAAATTCTTTTCAAGACTTTGCTCTACTTTTTTTTGTAACTCCATATCCACTGTTAGCATTAAATTATTTCCACTTTTTCCTTCAGTCACTTTTTCTGTCCGAATAATATTTCCTGCTTTATCCGTAATATTTTTAGACTGTTCTTTCGTTCCATGTAATGCATCTTCGTACTGTTTCTCGATGTAGCTCTTACCAATACGGTCATTTCGGTTATAATCACGCACTAAATAATAATCTAACTGTTCTCTTGGCAAGCCCTCATTTTCAGTAGAAACGCTACCAAGGATAGAACGAAGTATTTTATCATTTGGGTATTCACGTTCCCAGTCCACTGTCGTATCCACTCCTGGCAAATTCGCCAATCTTTCACTTACGACTGCATATTCATTTTGACTTACATCTTTTTTAACGATTTGCGGCGTCATTTTATATCCCGCATTCATCTTACTTTTAATTGCTAGTACTTCTAAATCCTCTTTTGAAAGTTCGCTTAATTCTTCTTGCGTAATTCTTTCCCTGCGTAACTCTTCTACTTTTTTATCTAATTCTTTTCCTTCTATTTCTTGCTCCCTAAATTTACTCTCATCTTCTTTTGTCACTTTTGCAGCTGCTCGCTTTTCATTTAACTGCATCCAAAAATCTTTTTTATC
>NZ_NVEC01000093.1 GCF_002571225.1 Bacillus sp. AFS059628
TAAATCACTAAGAAAAAACATAACAAAACAAAAACACCAACAAACACCGTAGTAGGAGTCGAAAAAAATTTTGAAATAACACGCCAAAAACCCTGCCATCCTCCCATATATATTATGAAGAGGTTTTCACTTTTGAACGGAGACGGGAGGAATTGGGATGGCGGTGTATCGTACGGTGCAGGTGAATTTTTGGCAGGATGATTTTGTTTTGGATTTGACGCCGGAGGAGCGGTATTTTTATGTGTATTTGTTAACTTGTTCGAAGACGACGCAGTGTGGGATTTTTCCTTTTCCGAAGCGGTTAGCTGAGATGGAGACTGGTTATAATCGGGAGACTGTTGATAAGCTTGTGCAGCGCTTCATTGATTATGGGAAGATTCTTTATGATGCGGATACGCGGGAGTTATTCGTTTTGAATTGGCTTCGTTATAATCCGGTGACGAATACGAATGTGGAGAAGTGTGTGCTTCGTGAGCTTAAGGGTGTGAAGAATAAGGAGTTTGTACATATGTTTCTCCAAAAGTGCGTAGAGGAGGAGCTGAATGTTCCGATGCTTTTAGCACATTTCGGCATGCCGGGTGAATTGGCTGTGGATGATGTTGAGCCAGTTTGTGAGGAGACAGAGGCGGAAGAAGAGGTTATAGAGGAAGAGACGGGGAGTCGTGTGTTTTCTTTTTATGAGCAACATTTCGGTAGTTTGTCTCCGCATACTGTGGAGGAACTGAGTGCGTGGATGGAAGATTTATCAGAGGAGCTTGTGCTGAAGGCTCTTCAAATTGCGTTTGAGAATAATAAGCGGATGGTTGCTTATGTGAAGGGGATTTTGAGAGGGTGGCACGGGAAAGGATTTACGAAAGTTTCTGAGGTTGAGGCGGATACGGCGAGCTTTAGGAAGAAGGAGTCGTCTGTTAGTACGGGGGAGACGGAGGAGTTTTTGGCGAGGTGTGAGGAGTGGGAGAAGAATGCGCCGTCTGAGGAAGAGTTGCAGCGCTTTTTAGCGGAGCGAGGGTGGCGTCCATGAGTATTCAAAATGTGGAGGCGGAAAAGACGGTATTAGGTTCTCTATTAATTGATGGAGAGCTTATTAAGGAGTGCCGTTTGACGGAGCAGTATTTTTCTCTGTCAGTGCATAAGTCTATATTTCAGTTAATGCGGAAAATGGAAGAAGAGGGGCAACCAATTGATCTTGTGACGTTCATTTCTAGGGTAGATCCGAAGTTTTTAGAGGGGATCGGGGGAATGGAGTATTTTATAGGGTTAATGGATGGTGTGCCTACAACTGCCAACTTCTCTTATTATGAGGGGCTTGTTCGAGGTGCCTGGAAAATGTATCAGGCGGGTGTTCTCGGGCACAAGATGGGAGAGCGTCTTATTGCGGAGAAGAATGAGAAGATTATTGGTGAGACGATTACAGCACTTTGTGAGTTAGAGGAAAAGGACTGTGTATGTGAGTTTGATTTGAAGGATGCGCTAGTTGATTTATATGAAGAGCTTCATCAAGATGCGAAAGAGATTACGGGTATTGAGACTGGTTATACATCGCTAAATAAAATGACATGCGGATTGCAGGAAGGTGATTTTGTTGTTCTTGGTGCGCGTCCTTCTATGGGGAAGACTGCGTTTGCTTTAAATGTTGGACTGCATGCGGCGAAGTCTGGAGCGGCGGTAGGACTATTTTCATTAGAGATGAGTAGTAAGCAATTGTTAAAAAGGATGGCGTCTTGCGTAGGTGAGGTGTCAGGAGGTAGGTTGAAAAACCCGAAGCACCGTTTTGCGATAGAGGACTGGGAAAAGGTGAGTAAGGCGTTCGCGGAGATTGGGGAATTACCATTTGAGATTTACGATAACGCGGGCATTTCAGTGCAAGATATTTGGATGCAAACGCGTAAGTTAAAGAGGAAGCACGGTGATAAGAAGGTTTTAGTTATTGTAGATTACTTGCAGCTTATTACGGGGGATCCGAAGCATAAGGGCAATCGATTTCAAGAGATTAGTGAAATTTCTCGTAAGCTTAAGCAATTAGCACGTGAATTAAATGTTTGTGTAGTGGCGTTGTCGCAATTGTCTCGTTCGGTAGAAGCACGGCAAGATAAGCGCCCTCTTTTATCTGATTTAAGAGAGACAGGACAAATTGAGCAAGATGCGGATGTCATTATGCTTATGTATCGAGAGGATTATTATGATAAGGAAACGATGCAGAAAGAGATGACAGAGATTCATGTGGCGAAGCATCGGAATGGGCCTGTGGGGAGTTTTAAATTGAGGTTTTCGAAGGAGTTTGGGCGGTTTGTGGAGGGGGTAAAGTAGTGAAAGGGCAAGTTGTTTTGAAAATAGTATTTGCATGTGAACCAAAGTTGTAACGCTAATTTCATAAGTTATATAATAAAGAAAATGGTAACTAATAGTTAAGGGGGATTAGCTATTGGCAGGGAATGATATTTCTTATCATAATAAAGATATTCTTATGAAGTTTTTAAGTGAATGTTATAGGGATAAAGGGCTTGAAGCATATGGATTAAAAGGCTTTCCAAAAATAAAAGAGCTGTTATTAAATGAATTCTCGAGAGTTCGTGCAGATCAAAGGCGCTCAGATACTTTATTTGAAATGGAAGATGGTTCAATTTTAATGTTAGAGTATGAAAGTAATACCCGTTTCCTTGAAAACCATTTGAAGTATATGGATTATGCAAATCAAATTATGTATCGTTATTATAATAAGAATAAAGAGTTACCGGATATTCGAATCGTAGTTATTTATACAAGTGAGGTAATGAATCCAATAGAAGAAATAGATGTATGTAGTATACGTTTAAATTCCAAAGCGGTTTTACTAAGCGAATATAATGGTGATGCTATCCTTCAAAAGGTTATTAAAAAAATGGAAGAAGGAAAATCTTTGACGGATGAAGAAACCATGAAATTAATATTTGTACCACTTATGCATAGTAGAGAAAAAAGACAAATTTTAATTGAGAAGACGATAGAAGTAGCAAAATGTATCTCCGATGAGCAAGAACAAATTCAAGTTATTGCCGGAATTCTTGTAGCTACAGATAAATTTATTGATGAAGACTACGCGAAAAAAGTAAAGGAGTGGTTACGGATGACAAAAGTGGGCCGTTTATATGAACAGGAGAAGCAAGAAGAAATTGATAAAGCCCTTTCGGCAGCTGGAATGCTCTTTAAAGGAATGAGTATAGAGGAAATAGCTAAAAAATTAGATGTAACAATTGAAAAGGTGAAAGAGTGGGAGAAGCGTTTATCTCATTAATCGCTGCATTAATGGGAATATTTCGCAAAGGGAAAATGGCAGTGTCTGTATAAATTTATATAAAAATAGCCGACTATTNNAATAGTCGGCTATTTTTATAAGGAGAAGTTGTTAGGTTTAATACGCAAACTTTTTGATTTGCTCTTCAATATACTCCTTATTTCCCCATAAAGAAAGATCTTCTCTCCGCAGTGATCCATTGCTGCAAGTCGTCTTGGCTACGTCGGACAAGTCGATTTACTAAAACATCATGCCATACATAATCCTCTAGTAAGTATATATGAACGGGGTCATCTGTATAAAAAGCAATATTACGCTCTTCAATTGATGGTCCATAAATCATCTCTTTAGAATCTATCGATAAAATAAACCAATGTTCTGTAGAGAGGGTTTCTGTATAAGGTGTGATACGATGAGCTTCTAGATTTTTAATTGGATTTTCAACATGTAAGGTAATACCTTGTACTGAAACTTTATCAGCTACCTCAGATAGTTCCTCTTTTAATGCTTCATACATCTCATCCCACATTGAAATGACAATACGGTGTTCTGCTTTTTTTATTAATGCCTGACAATAGCTAATGATTGTTTTGTTGTCTTTTAAAGTAATCACTCGATTATCCGTTTTTTCCTCGGAAGTTTCGAGTTTTTTTAATGAATCACTGATTCCTTCATAAGTAGACTGCCATTCTGATTGAGCTTTCTGTAAAAAGATTTCAACAGGTAGAGGGGAATAGCGAGTGGTGTCATTTATTTCTTCCTTCATGACAATTCCTTTTTCTACAAGGTTACCCAAAATCTCGTAAATTCGCGCTCTTGGGACACCTGAATCCTTACTTACTTGATAGGCTGTAGCAGGCCCCTGTTTCACAAGAGATACATAAGATTTAGCTTCATATTCATTAAAACCAATTTTTTTAAGCTGCTGTACTAGGTAGTTCACTTTTTCGTCCTCCGATGTTTGCTTTTATCCCGCTTTAACGGGCAGCCCGATTGGNNGGTGAGGGCTGATAATCAGTGGGGATGAACAAAACCCCCCACTGATTAAAGTTTCGCTTTATATTTCAACGTTACAATAACTCTTTACATTTAGCAAATTGCTAGTTACTATTACAATAGTGACTAAAGGGGAGGCTACTAGTATGGATTTGTATTTAGACCCATCTATATTAATTATTTTGATTGTTTTTGGGTTTGTGGCTGCATTTATTGATTCAGTTGTAGGTGGTGGTGGATTGATTGCCTTACCAGCTTTATTATTTACAGGGCTGAATCCGGCAAGTGCAGTAGCCACGAATAAATTAGCATCAACAATGGGGAGTGCAACTAGTAATATTGTGTTTTATCGTTCTGGTAATCTTGATTTGAAATCGGCTTTAAAATTATTTCCAATCACTTTCATAGGCTCTATAGTAGGTGCATGGACCGTTCATTTAATGAACCCAGAAGTACTGAAGCCATTGATGCTGGTAATGCTTGGTGCAGTCGCTATTTATACGATATTTAAAAAGGATTGGGGTAGTATTTCTACTCATAAGAAATTATCTGGTCGACACGTCATTATTTTTACCTTTTTTATTTTTGCTATTGGTTTTTATGATGGATTTCTAGGTCCTGGCACAGGTTCGTTTTTAATGTTCGCTCTTTTATTTATTGGGTATGATTTTTTAAAAGCCGCAGGTAATGCGAAGTTTCTTAATTTAGGAAGTAATGTTGGTGCATTGTTGATATTTATGTATGTGGGGCAAGTAAACTATGCGTATGGTTTTATAATGGGGATTGCTCAAATTGCTGGAGGAATTGTTGGCTCCAGATTTGCTATAAAAAAAGGAAGCGGGTATGTTCGTGCTCTTTTCATTACAGTAACTTGTTTATTGTTAGCGAAAAATCTGTATGACTATGTGCAGTAAGTAATGTAGAAAAGGTTAACTATGCAGGCTACATAAATATAATAATTCCTTGTAACATGTTTTAGATGCTACTTTATTCGAAGGTAGCATCTAAAACAATTAAGGTAAGAGGGTGAAAATAATGCAAACGAATATTTTCGGGGTATGTTTATGTACTTTAGCGAAATAACTATTCCATATTCTTCTTATAATTAACCCGCAACAACCCCTTAAAATCAACCTCCGCAATCAACACACTTACTAATATAAGCGTCGCCCCTAAGTATCCTTTTCCGGTAAGTGTTTCACCTGTGAAAACGAAAGCGAAGCCTGCGGAAAAGACAGGTTCTAATGAGAAGATAAGTCCTGTATGTGTAGGCGTCGTGTATTGCTGGGCGATAACTTGCACGATGAATGCGACTGCGGTGCAGAATATGCTTAAGGCTAAGATGATTAACCATGAGTTGGCTGTGCTAGGCAGTTTTGGTGTTTCTATAATGAATGAAAAAATAAGACTGAATAGGCCGACGAAACCGAGTTGTATGACTCCAAGTGCGATTGAATTCACATGTTTCGTTACGCTGCCAGTGATGATGACGTGAATCGCATAAAATAAGGCTGACAGTATGCAAAATATATCGCCGTTACCGATCTTGAATTCGCTCGTTAATGTTAATAAGCCGATTCCTATTATCGTTAAAAAGATTCCTACTATCACTTTCTTTTCTGGAATGTGTTTTAAAAATATAGCTGATAATATCGGAATGAAAATGACTGTGAGACATAGTAAAAAACCAGCGTTAGAAACACTCGTATACTTTGTGCCGAAAGTCGCGAAAATGTAAACGATAAATAAGACAGAAGCGAGTATAAATGCGTATTTTACAGTTTTAAAATCGATTTTGAATAAATGTTTGTAAAATATTAAACCTGATAAAAGAAAGGCGATAATAAATCGTAATGCGATTAAGTTGTATTCTTCTATGCCTTCAAGTCCAACCTTTGTAAGTAAGATGGATGCACCCCAAAAGAATGTAATTAGTAGTAGCCCTAAATCCGCTTTTAATTGTAGTTTCATTTTTATTTCCTCGTTATGTATAAATTTTTAAATCCCATACCCCTATACCCATTTTATATTTTAATATTAATTCTGAATATTTGTAACTTAAATTTATCGACGTTTTATTCCATTAAAAAAAGACTGTTTATAAAACAGCCTTTTTTGATGGTGAAGTTATTCCTTCTCAAACTGAAAAATATCCCGGTTAATAAGTTGGTGGAGATACTTATCCATTTCAGCAGCAGAAACGCTTCTTTCATTTTTAAACCACCATGCGCTTAATGAGGTGATTGCCCCTGAATAAAATTCAATGATTAAATCATTTGGCATCGTATGATTTTTGCGCAGTTGATGTAACGCTTCTATTTCTTGTTTTCTCGTTTCGTGACTTAAATACTGTGTTCGGTTAATAAATTGTTCATCAGACATTTGCGTTTCTAATATTTTACCGATTTCTTCATGATGTAGAAATTGTTCCATTACTTGAAATGGTTTACTTAATCGATCTGAAACTGGTATTTCAGCAATTATCTTGCTGTATCGTTTAAATCCAAATGCTAATAAAGCGTCTTTATCTTCAAAGTGTTTATAAAAGGTTGTTCGGTGTACCATCGCGCGGTCACATATTTGGTTAATCGTGATGGTACTATATTTCTGTTTTGATTGCGTCATTAATTCAAATAAGGAATCCCATAGTAATTTATGTGTACGTCTAATACGTAAATCAAGTTGTTTTTCATTATCGTTCATCTACAATTCTCCTTTTTTGTAGATTAAGTATACAGTGGCTGAAAATTGATTCTCCCTTTTTAATCTACATATGTATATTATATTACATGTGTTCCGGTGTATTTAAAGTTTTTTAAGTAAGAAACAGGAGGAGAATTTGTAAATGAATATGACAACTAAGAGCCCTACAAGTGGCAAAGTTGATACTTCTAATTTGAAACATACTCCCATTTTAATTGCATTACTTCTAGGGGCAATGGTTGCATTATTAAACGAAACGTTACTTGGTAATGCGTTAACGGTATTAATGAAAGAATTTGGTGTAACAGCTTCAACAATTCAATGGCTTTCTACAGCTTACATGTTAGTAGTTGGTGTTTTAGTCCCAATTACAGCGTTACTTCAGCAATGGCTCACAACGAGACAAATGTTTTTAATCGCTATGGTAACGTTTTTAGCTGGTACATTAATTGCGGGATTTGCGCCGACATTTTCCGTTTTATTAGTTGGCCGTATCGTCCAAGCAGTAGCGACAGGGTTAATTTCACCGTTATTAATGAATACGATTTTAATCATTTGTCCGCCTGAAAAACGTGGTGCGACAATGGGATTAATCGCACTTGTGATGATGGCAGCTCCAGCAATTGGTCCTACATTATCTGGAGTAATCGTAGACTCACTAAATTGGCGCTGGTTATTCTATATTGTTATTCCTGTCGTGATCATTTCCATTATGATTGGAATGAAGTACATTCAAAATGTTTCAGAGTTAACAAGGCCAAAAGTAGATTATCCATCTATCCTTTTATCGACATTAGGATTTGGCGGACTTGTGTATAGCTTTAGTGCATCAGGTGACTTAGGATGGTTCGATGCAAAAGTGTATGGCACTTTAATTGTTGGGCTTATCTCATTATGTATTTTCGTCGTTCGACAATTGAAAATTGAGAATCCAATTTTAGAATTACGCGCATTTAAAGTTCCGATGTTTACATTATCAATTGGATTAATCGTCATTGTGATGATGTCGTTATTTTCAACGATGACGTTATTACCGATGTTCCTGCAAACAGTTTTACTCGTTACAGCTTTTAAATCAGGAATCATCATGCTTCCAGGAAGTGTTATTAGCGCTATAATGGGGCCAATTGCAGGTAAACTATTTGATAAATTTAGTCCGAAAGTTATTATCGTTCCCGGCATTGTGTTAGTGGGGATTGCAATGTTCTTATTTAAAGGCATTACTCCTGATACATCAATGGTACAAATTATTGTTATGCATAGCGTATTAATGGTTGGACTCATGTTTGTCATGACGGCACAAACATACGGTTTAAATCAGTTAACACCGGATTTATATCCGCACGGAACAGCACTGTTTAGTACGTTGCAGCAAGTAGCTGGCGCAATTGGTACGGCTATCTTTATTTCGAAAATGTCTTCAGGAACAGCTAGCTATATGGAAAGCTCCGCAAATCCAATGGATCCAGTAGAGAAGTTAAACGGTTTAACATCTGGATTCCAAGGTGCATTTGCACTAGGGTTAGTCTTTATCGTTGTTGCATGTATCGTATCACTGTTTTTAAAGGAAGAGAAAAAGGAAGTAAAGGCAGCGAGGGTTTTACAGAACGAGAATTAAGGTTCAAATAAAAAAGACATCTTTTCTAGGAAAGGTGTCTTTTTACATTTCTTTCGTAACATTTGTCTTGGATATTCTAATACAGAAGAATGATCGGTGTAATCACAATGGAGGACACAATATAATCGTTAGTTTATTTGTATAAATGTTGTATGTTCAATGGCTTTCCTTTTTGAGGATGAATAACTATTGGGAATAACGATGTAAAGCTTTGCTAATGACTAAAAGGCCGATAATAAGGGAAAGTATTCTCATTATAAATTCGGCAACTAATAAATTGCCCATAGCTGTCGATCCATCATACATTAATCCTATGATGATAATAGGTGCAATCATAATGATAATTCCAATTCCTATTTGAAGAAGTAAATTCACGTTTTTACTCAAGATAATCACCTCCAAAAAATATTACAAAACAAGAACATGGAAATTTTTGTATTATACATTTATTATACTGTGCCGAATTAAGGTTATGGTAATGTTTCTAAAATAAAAAGGAGGTGTCACATGGTCAAAAGATGACTCGTGGGACAGCTCCTTATAAGTAATAATTAAAGATAATTCAATGATGTATCGATCTGGGGCGTCACCAATGTTGTTAAAAGGGTAACATGTTGTTAATGTTACATTTCCTCCGTAACATCATACCGAAGTAACTGCCCCTGATCATAAAACCTCTCAAAAATAATCCCCATTACATAAAAGAATACTAGCCCGAAGCAAATATGAATGAGTGTAAAAGTAGCTCCAAATGAAGAGAATTCATACACGAGAATCGGCAATTTCGCAGTTGTCCAAACGCCTAAGAAAAAGACGATGTACCGAATGCTTGCGCCTTTTTGTAAGAGTAGTGCTGCAATTGGGAAGGCAACATAGAGGGGACCAGCTGCAATGCCGCCTAATAATAGAGAGAATATGATTCCGTATATGCCGGAATTTTTGCCCATATATTTCATGAGCGTTTCTTTTTTCACCCATTGATCAAGTAATCCTACAAATAGTAGGACAGGTGGGAGGAGAAACAACATATCTAAAATGCTATTGCCTGTTAATTGTAATGCGCTCCATCCTAAAGATTGATTTATAAAGGTTAAGGAAAATAGCCCCAGTAATAAAATGAAAAAGAAGCGATATCTTTTTAATTCCTTCATACCATCACCACCCAAATGATATAGGAGAATAGGAGGGACATGAGTAATGCAGATGCATTACGTGCGTAAGCAAAGCTTCGCCCGAATATCTTTTGTTCCATCGGTAATGTTGTAAGCCCTACTGACATGAGTGTAGACATAAGTGCCGCAACTTGAGGAAGGCCTGCGCCGTGTTGTACTAACGTATTACCAAGTGGGAATACGACGAAGCTTGGAATAAGTGCAACGGAGCCGAGTATTGCTGAATAAATAATACCGATGAATCCAGATTGCTCCCCAATAATAGAAGAGATGAAAGACGGCGTTAATATAGAAAGCGATAAGCCAACGAAAAGCATGATGGAGAGCATCGCAGGTAGAAGATTGCGAAACATTTTCCATGACTTCATTAGAGCTTTTTTCGTCTTCGTGCGGTCTTTCATAAAAGAAATCCCTGTAAGAATAATGGCTAAAGTGTAAAGAATCACGCCGTTAATCATGATTGGATTCCTTTAAGTCTTTATATTTGTCTATGAAAAAGGATAAGTTCTTCATTTTTTCTTCAATATCCATTTGGAAATCTGCCAATTGTTCCTTTCCAGCAGGCGTAATTTTGTACATCTTTCTTGGTTTGTCTTGATGCTCTGTACTTACGTAAGATTCAATTGCACCTTCGTTTTCTAATTTCTTTAGCGTACGATATAAAATGGCGCTATCAATTGGATTGACGGGAAGTTCTTCTTCGCACTTTTGTAGTAATTGCCCCCCATAGTTATCTCCCTCAGCTAGAAATAACAAAAGAAATGCACCTGTATGTCTTCCTGTATGTTTCATGGATTTTCCTCCTAGGATGAATTAGGATTTATACTGTTAATGACAGTATAGTGTTAATAACAGTATATGGTGTATGAAGTACTATGTCAATTTTAAAATGTGTGAATTTCAAAGGGGTTGTACATCCAAAAACATAAAAAAAGACACTCTCAAGAGTGCCTCTCCTTAGCAGCCGAATCCGCCGCCCCAACAGCTAGCTCCAACGATGATTAATAAAATAAATAGTACAACTAGTAAAGCGAATCCGCCACCGAAACCGCAGCCTCCGCCACAAGTACCGCCATAGCCCATATTAACTCCTCCTTCCATAAAGACCATTAATTAATGGATTTAATTTACTTTATGTTTTTACGGATAGACTTGAGCAGGTCCTTTTGAAAAATAAAAAGAACTTAGATTTTAAAGGAGTTGACGAATTTATTTTTGTCACGGGTATTATGCTGATGACATATTGTATTTTATTCTGTGTATTGGGGGAAGGAGGATCTTTATGGCCAATTCTGAAATGATTTTACGATTACTTACGGATTTAAAGATTGAACAGCAAGCTTTAAAAGAGCAGCTAGAGAAAATGCAAACAGCTGTGAATACTCTTGAAGAAAAATCAGTGATTGTGGAAGAAAAACCAATGACTATTGAAGAAAAACCAGCTGTTGCTGCTGCAAAGCAAAGAGCTCATTCTGGACACCCAACATCTTTTCGTGCTTGGAGAGCAGCTGCTCAAAAAAATTCATAAAACTATAAGAAAAGAAGACATCTAGTAAGATGTCTTCTTTTACTTGTACAATCCAAATGTGTTAAGAAGGTATAATCCATATTGCTTTAAAAATAAGAAGAAAATAACGATTGTCGACTCCTGTTTTAGTATAGCATGTAATAATAAAGAATTTTTATGTAATGTTGCATATATATCAATTATATGATGTTTCGTTTTATATATTTTAGTGATCTGTTATATCTCGTTCTTTTTTTATAGGTGTTTATTCATAAAAAACTCTACATGTAAAAAGTGAAAAAAGCTTTTAAAAAATGCAAGTCATTCCATTGAACAATCGGACCATATCCTTGAATAATGGGTTAAACTAGCAGTTGACCTCGTAGTTTATGGTCTGTTATATTTATACAAACACTAAAAGGATAGGTGAAGAAGTTCGGCATAGCAGAAGTTTGATTTTCGTGAACTTTGTTATGACTGGAAAAGAGTAAATAAATCAATTTGAAGCAAACTGAAATACGCATTTTTATGTGTTTATTCGGTATGCCCATTTGATTTTTTACTCTACGGACTTGTTCTCTTTTTTAACCGCAGAGTAAAGCTCTGCGGTTTTTTGTGTTTAAAAATTTTTAGGAGGAAGTTTTTATGAATAATTTATTAAATCAATTGCAGGTACCTTCACGATTCGAACAAACTGATAATATTTTTTGGCAAGATCCTTATATTGCTAAAAAATTATTAGAAGTTCATTTAAGCTCTGATACTGAAGGGGCTAGTAGGAGTTTTCAGTTTATTGATAAATCTATTGATTTTATCCAACAAATAGCTCCCCAAAAATCTTATCAAAAAGTACTAGACTTAGGGTGTGGCCCAGGCCTTTATAGTGAGCGATTAGCTAGAAAAGGTTATACAGTAACAGGGATAGACTTCTCTGAAAATTCAATTCGTTACGCTAAAGAACAAGCAAAAAAGTTAGATTATAATATTGAATATCGCTATGAAAATTATTTGGAATTAAATGATTCAAATATGTATGACTTGGCCCTATTGATATATTGTGATTATGGTGCTCTTGCGCCTGAAAATCGTAGTAAATTACTTTTTAACATTTGGAACAGTCTGAAGGATGGAGGAAAGTTGTTATTGGATGTTTTCTCTCAAAATAAATTTGATCAGTTCAAGGAAGAACAATATTGGAGTATGAATGAAAATGGTGGTTTCTGGTCAAAGGATTGCTATTTAGCTATCGGGAGAAATCTCAAATATCCTGATAGAGTAACATTTGAACAAACAACAGTGGTAACCGATGAAAAAATAGAAACTTACAACATTTGGTATCAATTCTTCACAAAAGAATTATTCATCAAAGAGGTAACTGCTGTAGGGTTTACTGTAAAAGAAATTTACGATGATGTTTCCGGTGAAACTGGCAACGGAGGGAGTCAAACTATAGCCTTATTGTTAGAAAAATAAGGTTACATTGAACAAAGAGAAAGAAATATATGTTATCACTTTTTTCAAAAAGCAATATTTTTTCTTTTTAACAAACGGCAGCTTATTCTAGATGCCCAACATCTTTTCGTAATTAGAGACCATCTTCGCAAAAAAATTCATAAAAATATAAGAAAAGAAGACATCAATTGTGATGTCTTCTTTTGCTAGTACAATCCAAATGAGACAAGAAGGTATATATCCATATTGCTTTAAAACTAAGAAGAAAATAACGATTGTCGACTCCTTTTTTAGTATAACATGTAATAGTAAATATTTTTATGTATTTTTGCATATATATAGATTGTATAATTTAAATCGTATATATTTTAGTTGTCTGTTATTTGTTTTAATTCATTTACTTATATTATTTTTTGAGTGCCCCAGTTATGGGGCCTTTTTTTATGGTGTGAAAGCAGAAACCCCTCAAACATACGGAGGGGTTACATAACTAGGAAAATGGCTATTTGTGTTTAATGAGAGGAAGTTCAGGATGTTGCTTCTGAATTTCTTCTAAACGATTTTCGTTTATCCCTTTTAAATTTTGATCGAAAAAGCTAGTTACTAGTTTATTGATGAGTGTATAATTTGCGGCTACATCCTCGTCTGGTTCGTTAATAATAGGTGAAAATGCTGCTAAATCTGTAAAACTAGTATGATTTGTTTTTGGAATTACTACTGTGTATACACCAGGTTTTTCAATCGTTTTATTTCTTAAATAGGATATTTCCAATAATTCATTTTGGATTCCGGTTCTCTTTTGATTCTCCGCTTCTTTCATATAACGAATGGTAGCTTCAGCGTTCATCAACATGAATGGTTTCTGAGGACCATCTTTAGGCAACGGGTCTCCATACAATCCGCCGTCCATATCAATTGCAGCTTTAATACGATGATCCTTTACTAACATTTGTGCGGAAGTTGCTCCGCCAATAGAGTGACCGAACATTCCAATTTTGTTATATTCGATTAAGTCTGCAATCGTTTTAAAACTTTTATCGAAATTCCCCTCTATTACTTCGTTTAAAACAAAAGTAGTATCCTGTTCCCATTTTTGAACTATAGTATTTAAGGCCGTAGGTGTATATTCAATTGGTATAGAGTCCACACGGTTTCCGTTAGGGAAAATCGTTGTTGCTGCATATCCTGTGAAATTAAGAGCGATTACGACATAGCCTTGACTAGCTAATTCCTCTAACTGGAATGTATTTTGTTGACCATATAATCCCATTCCATGGCCGAATAAAAGGAGAGGGAATTTTTCTTTAGCTTGAAGTGGCTTAGCATCTTGATAAGAATGTGTTTTTGTCAGCCCTAAATGTGTCGTTACGATATACGGAGCACCGTTTGTTACTGCCAATTGTTCAGCGAGAGCATCTATGTTTTCAAAATAGGCAGAAGGGTTCCCAGATCCTTTTTCGGCAGGATAATATACTTGTATCATTAACTCACGATTTCCATGATTATTTGGTACAGTGGTTTCTTTTCGATTTGTATCAATTAAATGAAAAGCTTTCGTTCCTACTGTATATTTTCCAGTAGGCTCAGGGAGTGTTATGATCGGAAAAAGTAAAGGTAATGTAAACATTGCGATAGCAGTTACGATAATTCCTAAACCTTTTAAAACTTTCATCACTAACTTTTTAGAAACAGCTGTAGTTTTTGGTTTCAAAAAAACTTGTAATGTTAAAACGAACAATAAGAAATAGGCGGGGATCATACGCCAGTTTGCGCCAATTACAATGATGGTGGCAAATAAGAATGCATAATTGATCAGTAAAATGACTACATTTTTTTTCGTCAAACCACGTTCGATAAAGATGGGAGTGATGCTAGATGCAAGCAATACAGCAGCAAAAATGATTTCTAACATTTTTAGCTTTTAGCTCCTTTCCAAATCATATAAATATAGATTGATAATTTATAATCTTCTCAATTATATAACCATCATTGATAATTGTATGCATGTAAGTACGTTTAGAATGTTTTTATATGTCATCTCAAGAAAAAGTACTCATACGAGTACTTTTTCTTAAATAAATTACTATTTATTTTTAAACCGTTCCCCATAAATGATAAACCATACCGAAAACAAAAAATGCTAGTCCTACAAACAAAACAATCAAGGCAAGTATTCCGTTTTTATTATGTTCCATACAGTTAGCTCCTTTTTAAGTTATATACAAAAAGCCTTTAGTCATAATTATGGCTAAAGGTTTTGGTCTTCATACTTTGTAGTTTATAAAAAAGTTGCACTTATGTATGAATTTGGAATATGATTGTTTAAAGAGTAGGTGATGAGTACATGCAGGAAAGAAAACAATTCCCGCTTATCTCTGGAAATCTCTCATTAGATTTAGTGAATACAGAGTTAGTTAGGCGTGGACAACGTTATGATTTATTAATAACAGATGAAGATGTATTAGAATGGCTACATGTAATAAAGGTTAATCTTCCTTTTTGGAATGAAAAAACACTTATAGGAATTCAAGAGCGAGTGAATCAAGTTACATCTAGCATACTAGAGCTAAGAGAATTATTGAGAAAACAGTTTGAGGCAATTGCTGATCAGCACGAAATTTCGGATGATTTTATTACGTATTTAGAAAAACAAATTGAGAAGGCACCATTTACATATAAAGTTATTGAACAGAGTTTAGTACCTATTCCAGTTGGAGAAATTGAGGATGTACTTGTATCGTTAATTGCGCTTGATGCTTTAACGTTAATAGCAGAAAACAAGCTTATTTCTCTTAAAAGGTGTTCAAATCCTGACTGTGTTTTATTATTTATAGATAAAAGTGGAAAACGAAAATGGTGTTCTATGAAAATATGTGGGAATCGAAAAAAGGTAGCAAAATTTCAAGTTCGAAAATCTGAAGAAGTTTAGGGAATCAACTTATAACAGTTGATTCTTTTTTTGTACTTTTTAACTAACCCCTAAAATTAATATTGACTGGTTAGTTTGTTCGGAATATAATTATTGGTAAATAAAGGAGGAGAATGATGAGTAATATAACAGCAGCTAAGCAGAAAGAGGCTCAACCAATAAGTGTACGATATTTTGCAAAAATGAAAGGGAAAGGAAGAAGTCCATTACAAGTAAATATAAAGGACTCTTTAACGGGATTATTGGGGGGATTTTTAACGATTCTTACCTTAACATATTTAACGAGTATAACTTCTACAGAATTACTAATGGCCCCATTTGGAGCGAGTTGTGTATTAGCGTTTGGAGTTTGGAATGCACCGCTATCTCAGCCGCGTAATATTATCGGAGGACATTTGATTTCAACTTTTATTGGTCTATCAATATATCATTTGTTTGGGAATGAATATTGGACAATTGCTTTAGCAGTTGGTATGTCGATTGCTATTATGATGTTAACAAGAACAACGCATCCTCCGGCAGGGGCCGATCCAATTGTCGTTATTTTAGGAGCATACAGTTGGAGTTATTTAGTAACACCAGTTTTAGTTGGTTCTCTTGTTATTGTAGTTATTGCTTTATTTATTAATAATATGAGCAGTAAAAGAAGCTATCCAACTTTTTGGATATAATTTATTAGGTGAAAAACAATTTGAGTAAGTATCCCATTTTTACTATATTTTCATTTCACATACTCTTTCGCTTACAAAGAAAAGACACCCATATAAGAGTGTCTTTTCCAATAGTTTTTTAGCAGAAGCAAGAAGCTCCAACGATGATTAATAAAATAAACAATACAACTAATAGTGCAAATCCTCCAGCAAAACCGCAGCCTCCGCCGCAACTACCACCAAATCCCATAATAGTTCCTCCTTTAATAAGAGGGGAAAACAAAGGGTCACTCGTGTTTATTAACGGATTCCATTTACTTTATGTTTTGAAGCATAAACGTGAGCAGGTCTTTTTTATCTAATTTATGCGCATTGCTTAATAAGACGCTAGTTCCTCAGTATGAATATGAGTAACTATATAGGGTAGTTCTATTATAACATTTTAACCATTAATGGGTCTATATGGAATTTTATTAATGGTTATGTTTGATTATTCGGAATAATACATATAGTGAAAGGTATATGTTACCTACAGTAATTGTAAAATATAACGATGTATATAAATAGTCTTGTAATAAATTTTTACTATATTTAAGATTAAAATGGAAAAAGTATAAAGAAGGAGCTGTAACATATGGGCGCTTGGGGAACTGGATTATTTGATGATGACACGACTTGTGATGTGAAAGAGCAGTTTATTGAATATATAGAAGAAGGTAACAGTGTAGAAGAAGCAACTAAGCTCATTTTAGAAGAGTATGTAGATGAGTTTGATGTAGAGGAAGATTTAGAAGTAATGTCTTTAGTCTACATTGGTCTTGCGGCAATACAATTGGAGAAAGGTTGTCTTCAAGAGGAAGTTCGTAGTAATACGATTGCCTTAATTGAGCGAGGGGCTGACCTTGAGCTTTGGGAAGAAGCTGATATGGAAGATTATGAAGAGAGAAAAAAAGTTTTAGATGAATTTAAGCAACAGCTGATTAACGGTTAATATTTTTCAACATGAAAAGGAGACATCTTAATGGGTGTCTTCTTTTTTCATTGTGAATAAAGTACGGAGCTATATTTCCCTTTACACGAACATAAAGGTATAATATAGTTTAGTTAACTAAACTAAACTATATAAAATCGTGACTGGAGGAAGAACGCTATGACGAGATCATATAAAGAAGTAATTAATGAAATGAATCGAGCCTACACAGAACTCTACATTTTACTATTTCAAGATTTAAAGGATGAGTTCGGTCTTACTGGGCAGCAAGAGAGCATGCTATTTCATATCAATTTAAATGAAAACACAACAGCGAATAACATTGCGAGTACGTTTAATATAACGAAAAGTGCTGTGAGCCAAGTTTTATCAAAATTAGAAAAGCAACAGATGATTTCAAAACAAGTGAATCCGAATAATAAAAGGGAGTATTTCCTTACACTTGGTCCAAACGGTAGTAAGTATATGGAGCAATTGTCGAAGTTAGATGATGTATTAATTGAGAAGTATTTCTCGAAAATTGATATTGAAGCTTTGCAGCAAATGACTGATACGTTAACGAAAATAAATAAGGTGATATTGGAAGAAAAACAGAAGGATCTTGAATCTAATGAGTAAGAAGCAATTAGTAGAAAGGAGGGGAAGCATGTGATGAGTTACATACCGAATATGCTTACGATAGCAAATTTTGTGTGTGGGCTTTTAGCTATTCACGCTGTTTTCGTTCAAGATATGTATGGTGCAGTTCTATTCATTATTACAGGGATGGTATTTGATCTGTTTGATGGCATGGTTGCCCGGAAACTTGATGCTGTTTCGGACATTGGCGGAGAATTAGATTCATTTGCGGATCTAGTTACCTTTGGTGTGGCACCATCTATTCTTGCCTATAGTGTCGCTTTAAAAGATTTACAGTCTATCGGGATGATATGTGCGCTCGCGTATAGTATTTGCGGAATGCTTCGGCTTGCTAGATTTAACACGCAACAAAGTAAACTCCCAACATTCATCGGAATGCCGATTCCATTTGCAGCAATGTGTCTCCTCATTTTATGCCTCCTAAATAATCCAGTTTCCGTGGCGGTTGGCACATGTGCACTCGCTTATTTAATGGTAAGCAAAATCAAATTCCCCCATTTTAAGAAAGATATATCGGAAAGCTTGAAGTCCGAAAGATGGGATTAATAGGAAAGATAAGGAGCATAACATGATTCGTATGGCATTAAAATCATTCAACATACAAATATATTGTTTGCTAGGCGTGATGTTATTGGGATGGGCGATGACACCTTTTCGAGCCCAGTTTGTAGGGATAAGCATCGGCCTTTTAGTTAGTATGTACTGCGCCTGGATTTTAGGAAGACGTATCGAAAAGTTCGGAAATAGCATCGTAAAAAAAGAAAAAGCACCAATGCTTGGCATGATAAATCGGTTCGCAGCTGCCATACTCGGTGCGATTATTATGTATGAAATTGAACACCGTGAGTACATGTGGACATTTGCTGCTGGAATTATGGGTGGGTATTTCTTGGTTATTATTAATTTGGGGTATTACAGTATGAGGGATGAGAAGGAATAAAGTAGAACTTTAATCGGAGTTTTTAAAAGTAGCTATTTTACTGTTTTCCTCTTGTTAGACTTTCACATGACTATATATCCTGCATTGATGAAAATACTACAAGAGTTGCATGTGAAGATTTTAGAAAAATTTTATGTTTACCCTACTTTTTATTTTAAAAGTTTCTCCTATCCTATAAACAACAAAGTCATAGATGAAAATGTAAAGTTAGGGGATTCTACATGCATACAGAAGTTTTGATGAGTTATTTGTATACTTATTTTTTTACTATTATTTTTTGTGTGGTGTTTCAAATTGGACGTTATTTTAAAGCGAAAAACAATATATCTATTCTGCATTTTCTATGGGTATATGTTTTTCTATTCTACCTTTCGTTAGTGTATAAAGTGACGCAGATCGCGACTGTATGGGATATAAGTAGATATGAAACTTGGATTCGTGTAAATCAAATTAACTTGACTCTATTTGATACGGCAGGTAGTACGACGTATCTTTTGAATATTGTACTGTTTATGCCGTTCGGTTTTTTATTACCGGCTATTTGGCCGCAGTTTAGAAAAATGAAAAACACCGTATGCGCCGGATTCTTTTTTTCATTGGCAATTGAGTTAAATCAATTACTAAATAATAGAATTACAGATATTGATGATGTATTTACGAACACCCTTGGGGCCATTATTGGGTATGTATTATATACGGTGTTATTTAAATTGATATTGAAAAGAGAGGGAAAAAAGCTGGATACGAACTCCTCTTTTGTCATAAAATACGAGGCTGTTTTTTGTTTAGTATGTTCATTTGTAGGTGCAATGTTAATTTATCATCCAGCTTTATTTGGAAGGCCTGTCATCATTCAGTGAGGCGATTAAGAATTTCTTGTTAATGCCCGTACGATATTTCAATTTGCAAAAAGCCTTTAACTCGTTATAGTTAAAGGCTTTTATCATCATAATTTTTAGTTACCAATTACCTACGCCAGCATCCGCCTTCAACCACTTCACCCAATCCAAATCCTCCACCTTAAGCAAACTAAGCGAAACACCTTTCATATCTAGAGAAGTTAGCAATGTACCAACCTTTACGAACTCCACATGTAAGCCTTCCAGCTCACATAAACGGCGAATATCATTTGCGAAAATGTATTGTTCCATTAATGGCGTTGCGCCTAATCCGTTAATGAGAATAGCGAAGTTGTCACCTTTTCGCCAGCGATAAATGCTTTTTAGTTTGTTCATTAGTTCAATCGCTAATATTTCAGAGGAGGATAGCGCTTCTTTACGGTAACCTTTTTCACCGTGAATGCCGACGCCATAAAAGACTTCATCGTCGTTTAATGTGAATGAAGCTTTTCCTTTCACTGGATCGTTTGCTGGTGAAAGTGCGACTCCTAATGTGTGTAAGTTTTCGGTGATAGAACGGCCAAGTGTTGTTAGTTTTTCTAAAGAATGACCTTCAAGAGCGGCCTCACCGAGTATTTTTTGAACGAAAACAGTACCAGCGACGCCGCGTCTTCTTTTATTAAAAGAAGCATCATCTTCAATTGAAACGTCGTCATTTACGATGATGTGGTCAATTTGTCTTCCTTCTTCTTTTGCAATTTGTTCTGCAGCTAGAAAGTTCGCTACGTCATCTTTAAAGTTTTTAATGATGAATAAAATACTTTTATCCTTTGGCATGAGGCGAGTTGCCGCCACAATTTGTTCCACTGTAGGCGGAGTGAAAATACTGCCGTTTACTGCCGCTGTAAGCATTCCTTTTCCTACATAGCCAATATCAGCTGGTTCGTGTCCGCTACCACCGCCGCTTATGATGACAACATTTTGCTTCAGTTTTTCGATATCTTTTACATAAATGATGTTATTTGTTTCGTCGTAATTTACTTTGTCGTTATGTTCAAAATAAAAGCCATGCATCATATCTTGAACGATATTTTGTACATCATTCATAATTTTTTTCATTGCTTTTGCCACCCTTTAATTACTTTGCTGATTGTTCTAGTAATAGTAGTAATTGATTGTTTATCATATTTTTCATGAGAGAAGACATAATGGACGGATCTACTTCGCATTTGCTTTCAATCCAATCTTTTATCGTTCCAACGAAGCCGTGACTATAAAATGAGGCAATCGTATTTTTTGTCTCATCAGAAAGGCTGAATCCACAGCTCACAGATAATTCATCAATAATCTTCATATATAAGTTTTTCGTATGCTCAAATAAATAGTGATTAAACGAGTTTTGCTCAATGACTTTAAAAGCATTTCGGTAAAATTTTTGATTTTCATAAAAGTAATCAAATAATAAATCGAAAATGTTTTCCCACGTTTCATAGTCGAGAAAGTCGATAATGTTTTCTTTCGTTTCTTCTCTATAAATCCAGCTTAATAGTTCAAATTTATCTTTAAAATGATAATAAAAAGTTTGCCTACGCATTTGACAGTGTAACATAATATCGCTCACTGATATTTTATGAAACGACTCTGTTTCCATTAAATACTTCAATGAATTCGCGATTATCTTTTTAGAAATTATAGAAGAGGTCATGTGAATCATCCCTAGAATGTTATTAATATGAAAATCCTACCGAGAAATGAGAGCGGTGTCTTTAGACAGATTGTCCATTTTGTCCGTTTACTATAAAACGCTTTCATTTTAACATGGATAGTAAGAAGAAGATTTCAAATATATCACAATATATTAAAGGAATTGAGGGAGAACTACAATGAAAAAGATTATAAACAAACCAGAAACATTAGTAATGGAAATGTGCAACGGAATGGTGATGGCGCACCCAGAGCTTGAGCTTTTAAAAAAATATAAAGTCATTAAGAAGAAAGAAATGAACGAAAATAAAGTAACATTAATTAGTGGCGGCGGTAGTGGTCATGAGCCAGCGCATGCAGGACTAGTCGGAAAAGGAATGTTAGATGCGGCAGTTTGCGGAGATGTGTTTGCTTCGCCTTCACAAATTCAGGTGTATCAAGCAATTAAAGAGACAGCTAGTAAAAAAGGTACGTTATTAATTATTAAAAATTACAGCGGCGATATTATGAATTTCAAAAACGGAGCTCATTTAGCAACGGAAGATGGAATTGAAGTTGACTACGTAAAAGTGGACGATGATATTGCGGTAGAAGATAGCCTGTACACAGTAGGACGCCGCGGCGTTGCGGGCGTTATTCTTGTTCATAAAATTGCCGGCGCAGCAGCGGAAGCAGGTATGGATTTAGCAGCGGTGAAAGCTGTCGCAGAAAAAGCAGCGGCTAACGTGCGAACAATCGGTTTAGCGTTAACGTCTTGTACAGTTCCAGCGAGCGGATCACCTACTTTCACACTTGCGGAAGATGAAATGGAATACGGCGTAGGTATTCACGGTGAACCAGGAATTAAACGCGAAAAAATGTTGTCAGCTGATGAATTAGCAAACCGTATGACAAATGATCTTGTAAAAGATTTAGGAGTAAAAGACGGCGAAGAAATTGCGCTTCTAGTTAACGGTTTTGGCGGAACACCACTGCAAGAACTTTACTTATTTAATAATGCAGTGACGAGAGAATTAGCTGCTAGAAATATTAAAATCAACAGAGTATTCGTCGGAAACTATATGACGAGTATCGATATGGCTGGTATGTCTTTAACAGTAATGAAATTAGATGATGAGCTAAAAACATTACTATCGAAAGAATGTAACACACCAGCGTTTAAAGTAGACGGACCAGTTGAAAGTGTAGAGTACGTAAATGTTCTTGAAGAGACAGAAGAGAAGGAAGTTTCATTTGAACTAGAAACGCCAGAAGAGCACGCTGTTATTAAGGATAATGTTATTACATTAAACAACATGATTTATCTCGTTGATAAAATGAGCGATATTATTATTAAAAACGAAGTACCATTCTGTGAGTTAGACACGCACGCTGGTGACGGTGACTTCGGAATGAGTGTAGCAAAAGGATTTAAGCAATTAAAACGTGAGTGGCATTCTATTGTAGATCAAGAGAACGTAACGATCGGATCATTCCTTGACGGTTGTTCGATGATTATTATGGAACATTGCGGCGGCGCATCTGGTCCAATTTGGGGCGGCGCATTCCGCGCAGCTAGTAAAGCAGCAGGCGAGAAGCGTGAGTTAACAGTGAAAGAATTCGCTGAAATGTTGCAAGCAGCACTGCAAGGTATACAATCTATTGGAGAAAGATCATTCGGCAGAGGAGCGGTAGTTGGTGATAAAACACTTGTTGACGCACTTGCTCCATGTGTAGACTCTTGGTTAGCTAGCAATTCAAACGAAGAAGATATGAAAACTGCCTTTGAAAAAGGGGCGGAAGCAGCAGTTAAAGGAGCAGAGTATACGAAAGAAATCGTAGCTCGCATGGGCCGCGCCGGTACAGTTGGCGAAAGAAGTTTAGGATATCCAGATGCAGGTGCGCATGCACTTGGGGTTATCTTTACGGAGATTGCGGGTAGTTTGAAATAGGAATGAGAAGATCCCCTCTGCCTTGTGGTGGAGGGGGTCTTTATTTATAACCATTATGCTCCCAGTGAAAAAATTTATTTGTTAGCCAATCTAGAAGCCGCCTCTTCAACTTCTTTATACGCATTTTGTAATACTTCATTTGGATCTAGTACGGCTGTTCCTTGTGCACGAACGATTTGATAATCTTCAATACCAAGGAAATTAAACATTGCTTTTAAATATTTATGAGAGTATTCCACTTCTGTATACCAATTATCATTTGTATAGATTCCTCCACTTGCTTGGATAACAAGCATTCTTCTTCCATCTTTAAGTAATCCCACTGATCCAGTTTCAGTATATTTAAATGTTTCACGTGCAATCATGATATTGTCCATGTAATTTTTTAACTTTGATGGAATATTAAAGTTGTGCAAAGGTAATACGATAACATACGTATTTGCACTTTTAAATTGTTGTAAAATTTCGGACATACGCTCTGTTACTTTTTGTTCTTCATTAGTTAACTTCTGTCCATTTCCTTGCTTTTCCCATGCGCTTAAAACAATTTTATCTATCATTGGTACTACATCATCGTATAAATTAATCTGTTCAATCGTTTCATTATTAGGAATTAATTCTTTATAAGATACTAAAAAGTGGTTAAGAACCTTAATGCTGACCGATGATGTATCATCCACTTTCGGATGTGCGTTTATAATAAGTGTTTTGTTCATTTGTACTTCCCCTTTTTAAAAATTTTTAGGTTTTTATTGTCGACTAATTTAATCGTCGATTAGTTTGGTCTTTAATATAAACTCTGAAATTATTTTTGTCAAATGAAATACATACTATTCTAAAAGAGCCTTTTTTTATTTGACTAAAATTCTAATTGGTCCTAAGATACAATTTGATAATCCTTAAAATAAAAAGCAGGTGATTTGTATATGCAATATAGTGTTGGGGTTGAATATGCCTTGCATTGCCTAGTTTATTTAATCAATGCTCCTTCCAAGGAAAGTGTTGGAATAAAAGATTTGGCAGAGTTTCAAGGACTTTCTGAAACATTTCTTTCAAAAGTTTTCGGTAAATTATCTAAAGCTGGCATTGTAAGTTCTGTCCCAGGTGTAAAGGGAGGATATAGGTTAGCTAAGTCTCCAGAAGATATTTCTTTTTGGGATGTAATAGAAGCCGTCGAAGGTCCAAAACCTATTTTTCAATGTAAAAATATTGTACAGAATGGTCTATTATATCGAGACGATGCTTGTAATTCTTGTGAACCTAGCAATTCTTCTTGTACAATTAACTTAGTAATGCTTGAAGCAGAAGAACACATGCGTGAGTTTCTTCGTAAAAAGACTCTTGCATGGTTAGATAAAGAACTTGATATTGTTTTACCTGAAAAGATAAGGGTAGATACTCGTGAATACTTCAAACAAAAAAACTCTAACTANNTAGTTAGAGTTTTTTTGTTTTTTAATATTAGTTCTATCATGTGAGTACTTCATCACAAATTCCTTCTTTAAATATCACATTTAATTAACTCATAAAGTTTCAAATTGATTAACATTAAAATTCTAAACAATACAATTTTATTTTCGTAAAAAGTAAATGAATTTATGTGTTCATATATTTTAAATGTAGTGAAAATTCCCTTTGAAAAAGGAGCAGAGTATACGAAAGAAATCGTAGCTCGCATGGGCCGCACCGGTACAGTTGGCGAAAGAAGCTTAGGCTATCCAGATGTAGGTGCACATGCACTTGGAGTTATCTTTACGGAGATTGCGGGTAGTTTGAAATAGGAATGGGAAGATCCCCCCTGCCTTGTGAGGTGAACCCGAATAGTGGTACATGAAAAAACACCTCCTGAATTCGCATACTAAGTGTGAACTGACCCACGA
>NZ_NVEC01000094.1 GCF_002571225.1 Bacillus sp. AFS059628
ACCTTTTGGGACAACCTCTTCAACAAAAAATAACAAAGTGTATACAATAAAAAAGAATTACTTAAAGTTTAATTTATAAACGCTGTATATCTTCTTTTCCGCATCGAAACCCATATGCTGTATGCGACTGGGGATTCGTTCACTCTAAAGCTTATTTAGAAGAGTCATGTACAGGTAAACTACTATGAATTAATTCAGCAACTTTCACATATCCTTTTGAGTTTGGATGAATTAAATCCTTAGACCAAACCGTATCATCATTAACTAAATGATGATTCCAAAAGTCAACATGATGAAGCTTATACTCTTTACTCAGTGAACGTATAACTTCGTTTGCCTCTAATAATTGTTCTTTTACTACTTGCTTTTTTTTAGATGATAAAGGAAGCCTAACTGTAAAATCTGGAAGGTTTCCTATAATAATATCAGCGCCTGTTTTACTTAATGTATCTATCATAAATTCCATATCGTTCTTATATTCTTGATGATTCCAACGTCCTTTTAATACATCGTTTGCACCTGCGATTAGACTTACCAAATCTGAATTAAACGTTAATGCTTTTTCCAATTGCTGCGAGCGAATTTCTTTAGTTACTAACCCACGCTTTGCAAAATTAGCATATTCTATATCGTTTACACACAGTTGAACAAAATGATCTACCCAGCTTTTTAATGCAATTCCCTCAACTTCATCTCCTATGCCCTCGGTAAAACTATCACCAATCGCTACAAATCGCTTCCACATATGTACTCCCCCTTTTTGTTATTCATATCTAAACTATATAATAGTTCACAGCGTATATCTATTTTCATTGTAATTTAATTGAATAATGAATCTCATTTCATCCTTTGTAACTTTATTAAACTATCCTTGTACCAGGATACTTTAAATTAAAAAATCAAAATAAACGCCATTCTTTTTGTATATTTCTACAAAAAGAATAGCGTTTTTTGATTATATAGACACAAATTTATTTTAGCTTAATAGCAATACCAAGAGTTCCGACGGAAAAAATTCGAAAATTAATGCCTCTTCAATTCCAAGCTATCCACATAAAATTAGCTTTTTACTATATCAAACGCACTATCCCACATACCGCTAAAAAAAGATCCGATGTTACGCATAAAACGTGTTAACCAATTTGCTTGTTCTATATCAGACTTTGTTACAAGGTTTACTTGTAATGATTTACCTAATAAAAACCCAGGATCTTTACTATCTTTAGGCGAGATAATCATTTTACTAATTGTTACACCTTTTTTAATAGGCGCTTCTTGTTCTTTATTCAATACTTTAAATTCTTTTTTATATACGTCTTTGTTGCTCTTTGGTATTGGAAATGAAACAGCTTGCTTCGTTTGAACAACTACATCTTTGTCTTTTGCATTTGCTACTCGCACTGTTTCATGCCCGTTTACTACTGAATCTTTTCCATAAACTTTCTTCATTTCAAAATTCGCAAATCCATAATCATATAATTTCTTCGTTTCATCAAAACGTGCTGCATGAGAGTTTGTTTTTATCACGACAGAGATTAAACGCATACCGTTTCTTTCTGCTGTACCAGTGAAACAATCACCAGCTTCTGGGGTAGTTCCTGTTTTTAATCCATCTACACCTTCGTATTGCTTAATTAAACCTTTTAACATCCAGTTAAAGTTCGTCATATCAATTGGATACTTACCACCCTGTTGGAATGTTTTTTTGGGAATTTTTGCGGTATCTAACATTTCAGGAAAATCTTGAATAAGACGTTGTGCTAAAATCGCACAATCTCTTGCGGACATTTTATTTTTCTCGTCTGTAGTTGTCCCTTCTGGGTGATGTCCTTTTAAATCATGGTTTGTTAAACCTGTTGAGTTTACAAATTTATAATTTTTCATTCCAAACTCTTTTGACTTATTGTTCATCATTTTTACGAAATTAACTTCTTTTCCAGCAATTTCTTCAGCTAAAGCAATTGTTGCACCGTTTGCAGAATAAATTACCATTGCCTCATATAACTCTTTGACCGTATAAGAACCGCCATTTTCTAATGGAACGTTTGATAAGGAACGATCTTGCGAAATCTTATATGCATATTCGGAGATTTTAACTTTTTGATTCCATTTAAGTTTTCTGTTCTCCACCGCTTCGTGAACTAAATATTCACTCATCATCTTTGTCATACTAGCAATTGCTAATGATTCATCTGCATTTTTTTCATATAAAATCTTTCCGGAATTTGCTTCTACTAAAATTGCTGATCCTGCTTCTACTTCTATAGCAGAAACTGTTTCCGCTGATGCACTTCCAGATATAACAGCTATGCTACTAAATAGTGTAAGCACTGTTATTATTACAATAAATCTCTTGCACAACACATCTTTCACTTCCGTTACCTCCAATATCTTCGCACTCAAAAAACGTTATTCTAACATAATCCTTCAAAAAATAGACAACGTTATCAAATTCTAAATATAAGACATTAGGACCACTTTCATATTTTTTAGGATTACACTTAATAGACAATCTAAGTAATACATTTGTTCCATATTTACAAAAAAATAAAACAAATGTGTCTTGATTAAATATCGAGGCAAACTGGCAGCTAAACATTCATTTATTACCTATCAAAGATTTAAATTATTTAATTCAGCTATTTGCTATACTCATAATAGAGATGAATTTTCCTTAGTCTAGACTATTAATTTTTTATAATAAAAAACTACATCCTATATAGAATGTAGTTTTTTCACAGACCTATCTATTTTTTACTTCCTTTTTATAAAAATCATATAATAGTTCAATAGATGAGCTAGATAATATAGGCATTGCCTTCTCAACTAATTCTCTATTCCAATCAAACCAACGCATTTCCATTAGCATATTCATTTCTGTATCAGTGAACCGCTTCTTTATTTCCTTAGCAGGATTTCCACCAACTATTGTATACGGCGGAACATCTTTACTTACGACAGATCCTGCTGCAACGATTGCACCTTCACCAATTGTAACGCCAGGCATTATTATAGCATTCATTCCAATCCAAGCATCACTTTTAATGACTGTATCACCCTTCGGTTCATATGAATGTTCAATTTGCTCAGCGAATGGATATACTGTAATCCATTCTGAGTGATGATTATGATTACCACCCATTAAAATGACTACTCCACTGGCAATACAAACATAATTCCCAATAATGAGTTTATCAAGATGCCATCCCATCTGTTCAATTGGATTGAAAAGTGCTCGTGACTTAGCATCCCCCCATAAATACCTTACACAGCCATCTTCAAAATTTTGGTGACCATAATACCCTGAATAATAGGAGTACTCCCCTACCTCAATAAGTGGATTTGTAACTATATCTTTTAAATACTTCGTTTCTGACCAATGATTATATAATGGATACTTCATACCTTTATTCCTCGCTTCTAAGTATTGTAGATCTTTGTAATTCACTTAGAAGCTTAATACGACTGCTACATTTTTTAGCTTTCTTAAACGACGAATCATTATATTCAAGCCTTTCTGTTATAATAAAAAAATCATAACGTGTTAAATTACATAAGTCAAATTGTAAAATGATGTACTAAAACTTAAAGTGTGAATTGAAATTTAAACATTAAAACAATCGAGTTTTAATTCACAAATTCCAATTACATATGATAAAGGTTTCTTAACTATACATCTAACTTCTTTCCTGTATTAGCCATAACTTCCCCGATATAATCTTATTACATTTTAATTTGTCTGATAAATCAATAAATGTTAATATGGTTATAGAAGATATTATCATCCATTAGATTTCACAGCTAGTTTTTCACAAAACGATTTCTGAATCCTTAAGTAAATAGGAGGTTTAGAACATGAAACTTTTAAGGCAATCCACAATTATTGGTGCATTGACTGTTGGAGGATTTTTATTTTCGAATACAATTGGTACACCCCCACCTGTGTCTGCTGAATCGCAACTTACACAAGAAGAATCACGATTTTCAGATAATTGGCGTTGGCAAAGCTATTTTTTATTACATCATAATGCAGATTTTATAGAAGAGTTAGCAGTTGGTGACTTAAAACATGGAGATACATTCGATGTTACTATATATACTGGTGGTAAAGATACTGGTATTGTAAAAATATATCAATTGAGTGGGAATGAAAATGATGAAATAAACTTGCATAGATATAAAACCATTTATGACTCGGGTTTGAAACATAATTATGGTAGATTTGTAACGCCTATTACTAAGGCCTATAATCCTGGAACATATGTAGCTGTTATGAAACTTGGAGAAAATTATTATTATGGAGGCAGTTTTAAAATCTCAAAATAATTAAATCTCATCAAAAAATATTGGATATTATTTTTATTGAACAAAAACCATTTTAAAAGCTCCTCTATCTTATATAATAGAGGAGCTTTTGGATTAATTGCCCTTTTTAAGATATAAAAAATCTTACTTTCTTTATAAATTATATTTTTTATTCAAAAACTGTTTTCACCTAATTAAGTTCTACAATCTAATATGCAATATTGCATATTCTATACGTTAACTTTTTAAATATGTGATAATTTATCTATAAAAATATCTTAAATTAATACTAAAAGGAGAATATTACATGTCTTTCTATTCTTGGTCTCCTCTTATTTTCTTAATAGTTGTTGCAATTAGCATTTCTATTCAAAAGACTAAGAAACGATAATTGATTATTTGGAGGTGTAAAAATGTCATTTGCAGCATGGAGTGCAATTTTTATGACTTTAATCGGAGCAATTTCTGGAGCGGTCTTTGGTACGATCTCCTCTAGAAATAAAACCAAAAATTAAATACTAACGTAAAAGTGAATTTCTAGTCAACTACCCCCACTGAAATGAAATGTTCCAGTGGGGGCTTGAGTTTGAACGCTAGGTCTTTTCGTCTATTGCTAGACAATTTGACGCTCTAACATCCATGCCACCTTATGGTAACACCCCAAGTAAGTTTTTGGTTGGTACTGACAACGAATGATTGTTTTCCCACTTGCACCACCCTTTCGAAAAAGAGCAATTCTTCCTTGCAGAAGAAGCCACCACTCAGATGAATCTGGCGTGTGCTACAAGCCCCGACAAGTCGAGTACACATGGATGGTTGACGCACCCACTAAGCTATGCGCGAAGCAACAGCCTTACGTTTTTGCACTTCTAATAGAATCGGCGTTTTCACTTTGAGATTGCCATCCAATTGTACAACCCTGGATTTTTGCAATGTATTCAATGCACCATTAATATCAGCATGGATACATGTTCCTGCTTTACTTTGGTACAGACCACGAGTCATTCTTTTGCCACTAAAGCGATAGTGTGTCCTATCATCCTTAGTCCAAACTGGAACCGAATCTTTATCAAGAAAACTAGCTTTAGAAGTATATCTTTCTTCTTGTTTTAAAAATCCGATGCCTTCTTTTTTGCATTTATTCTCAATTGCCGCGATCAGTTTATGAAATGGGATTTGAACAAATTGTTGATTATTCTTTTTTCCCATATCAGATTTTTGTTTCCAACCAGCGTTATATCCTACTACAACCGTAATCTATGCCAAATGCTTTCACTTTTTTGAACAACAGACCTACAGTTTGTGAAATGTAACCATTTATTTGTCGTTCTCGCTTATGCCAAAGTGCAGCCATTTTGTTCGTTACAACTCGTTTTGAAATTCCGTTTTCAATATTTTTCTGCTGGAGATTACGTATCATTTTGTTGAAGTACTGGTTAATGGATTTTAATTTTTTTCCATCAATTAAGAAGGTATCACCTGTATTTGTTGCGCAACTTACTAATCTATCTACACCTAAATCGCAACTCAAAGCGTTACTCGTAGTCGTGGATGGTTTCTTCATATGAGAAACGTGCATCTCATATGTATAATGCACCTCAAAGAACCGACCTTTTTGCTTCGGTACAATCTCAATGTAGGAGATTTTTTTATGTCTTAAGTTTTTTGGCATACGTATTTTAATGGAACCGAATTTTTTCCTGAACGCAACACTCATCGGAATCATCCAATACCCGTTATCATCAACTTTTGGGACTTGATAGATTTCAATGATTCGTTTGTCAGTGGAACGAGAATAATTAGGAAACTTAGGGCGCCCTGTGAACTTCTCATGATTTTTCTTCCAATGTTCCAAGGCTTTAAAAAAGCTCTTTACTTCTGCACACAAGGTTCTACGAATGGCTTGAACAGAGTTTGATTGCATGCCCCAGTAGTTCATATCGGCTTGCATAGCAGTATCTACTTCTTTTACAGTAGCAATCTTGTTATTGTAAAAGTAACTTTGTTTCATCGTGTACAATCCAACATTTCGCAATGCTTTTGAACTATGTGACATGCGTTGCAGTAAGCGAAATTCTTTAGCCGAGAGACAAGTTCGCCCGATATTTTGTTTCTGCGTGAATCGTTGTATATTTTCTCTTTTCTTTTGTTTACGTAATACTTTCACTGCTTTCTTTCTAGCCATTGTTTTCACCTCCTTTCTTAGAGAGTTCATTCAACTTATTCATTACTTTTGGTGCAAGTAACCAAATGATGATTATGATCCAATTTCGTTATCTTAAGAGATATTTCCTCCTTATCTAAGGGCAGATTGTATCGTAAGACAAAAAAACAAAAGAGTTCAGCCTACCTTCTAACGGCAATTCATCTCCACCTGAATTGTTGGGTTTCACCCGTAACACAAATCAGATGGAGTCTTCTTGCCGAAAAGGATAAAACGCTATACAAAAAAGTAGCCTATGAAGTTTATAGGCTACTTTTCATTTCATTACTATTATTTAGCTAATTCTTTCGTTCTCTTCATTACATCAACGAAGAAGCCCCAGTTATTCACAACAGAAGAAATACTAATATGTTCATCTGGAGTGTGAACATTAAATATATCTGGACCGAATGAAATTGCATCTAATTCAGGCATCTTTTGAACGAATACACTACATTCGATTCCTGCATGTACAGCAAAGATTTCAACATCTTTATTGTATTTTTCTTGATGCACTTTTTCAAACAAATTACGAATTTGTGAATTCGGATTGTATGGCCATTCTGGATACTCTGACTCGATTTCAAATGTTGCACCAACTAACTCGGCGATACATTTAATCTCATCTGCAACATGTTGTTTTAAACTACTTACAGAACTTCTCACTTCGTTACGTAATTTAATTTCATTTTGTAACGTTTCAATAACGCCTAAATTTGTTGAACTTTCTACAAGACCTTTAATATCCATACTCATACTTTGAATGCCGTTTGGACTTAAGAATAATGATGAAATAAGTTGCTTTTGTGTCTCTTTAGCAAATACTTTTTCTACTTTCTCATCCAATTTTGTAAGTGTAACGTGAACATCTGGATCAACAGCACGCATTTCTTCTTGTAATACTCTCGTCCAAGATTCTAGTTTTTCTTCTACTTTCTCTACATCTTCTGTACGTAATACAACTGTAGCTACACTTTCACGCGGAATTGCATTTGTTTTTAATCCGCCGTGAACTTCACTTATATCAAATTGAATATTTGCTGATAAATCGCGTAATACTCGTCCTAATACTTTGTTCGCATTACCACGTTGTTTATCAATTTCCATACCAGAATGTCCGCCTTTTAAACCACCAACATATAGACGGTATGCATCCGTATTCGCTGGCGCTTCATCCCAAATCACTGGAATTGTTTCAACAGCTTTCGCACCACCTGCGCTACTTACAAGTAATTTATGATCTTCTTCAGAATCAATATTTATAAAAATCTTACCATCAAAGTGATTTGCATCAACAGCAAAAGCCCCGCCCATTGTTGTTTCTTCTTCAGTAGTAATAACTACTTCAAGTGCTGGATGCGGAATATCTTTCGAATCTAATAAAGCCATCGCATACGCCACTGCAATACCATTATCAGCGCCTAAAGTCGTTTGATTTGCATATAACATGTCCCCAATGATTCGTAATTCAATTGGATCTTTTTCAAAATCATGTACGGTTGCTTGATTTTTTTCACACACCATATCCATATGACCTTGAATGATAATAGCTGGTACATTTTCATAACCAGCAGTTGCTTCTTTTTTAATAATGACATTTAATGCTTCATCTTGAATCACTTCTAAGTTACGCTCTTTTGCAAAGCCAACTAAATAATCACTAATTTCCTTTTCATTACCTGATCCTCTAGGAATCTTTGAAATTTCTGCAAAATGATAAAATACAGGGTGCTTTGTTAATTGTTCTAAAGTAGAATACATTTTTAAGCTCCTCTCAAAATGACAAAATAATATGTAAGTCTTTTATCATTATACCATGATTCGTTATTTTACCTTTCTTTTAACTTTTTAATATATTGTTCATTTTATGGACAACACTCTTACAACACTGTAAGGGTGTTGTAATCTAAATCGATTTTTCTCATTTCATAATAGCCGTATACTGTGTAAAGAAACAAATTGAAGGAGATAAAGAAAATGAAAAGGTTTTTAGTGATTATTACACTATGTTTATTATTTTCTAGTTTTACTATTGGATGTGAAAGAGCATCACTAAATCGAATTGGTAAAGATGTATATTACGTACAGATACAAGGCGAAGGAACTATCGAAAAAGTTGAAGGTAAAAACTTAAGAAATTACACACTGCCTGCTTATGACGAAGACGGAGTAAAAAAACAAATTACATTTAGAAGTAAGAAAGCATCAAACGAACATAAATTAAATGAAAATGCATTTTTATGTCTTTATGTAGATCAAGATGATAAGAGCAAAAATGAAATATCATCAATTGAAGTGAAGTCCTATGAAGAAGTTCAGGAAGCTGATTTACCTGCAAAAGTCAAAGAAAAGTTAAATGCTAAATAAAAAACAAAAGAAAATGCTCTATGCATTTTCTTTTGTTTTTTTCACTCGTATATATTTTGAACTGCTATTATTCATTAATTTCTCTAAACGATTTATATTTTCCGTTAACGCACCTTTCACAAGAGAGAAATCTGTATTTGGTTCTTCTTTTTTTTCTTTAAAAAATGAAGACTTTTGTATATTTACTTCAGCCATCTCTTCTCCCCCTTTTCAAAAAGATACAACCTTCTATTTATATTATATCGTAAATGTACGCAGCATGTACAAGTATCATTTTCTTTTTAATTCTTCTTCTAATTCTTCTACTTGCTGTAATGTATCTCCTTTTATTAACGAGAAATCTGTTGTATCTTCATTATCTTCTTTAAAAAAATCATTGTCATAATCTTTTATCACTACAATCACCTCTACGTGCTAGTGTAGGGATGATTGTCCGATTTTATTCAACTTTTCCCGATTTATTCCGAATTTATGTATAAAAGAGTAGGACAGAAAGTTCTGTCCTACTTACTAAAATAACTATGATGTATTGTTAAATTATATACATTTTCAAAATCCCGATCTTGCAGATTATTTTTCTTTCCATCAATAACAATGAAAACATCACTCACTATTTTTGCTGGTATAATTCCGACATTTTCTACTTGCACCGCTTTCTGCTCATTCAATTGCTCAATGTGTTCAAACGGAACGATAATACTAAATTGTGAGCGGATACCGCGAAAGTTTGTATTTAATTCCTTTGCCGCTTCAAATACAACAATTTTTGCCCTAATCTTTTCCCCATACGAATCTAAAAATGCGTTTAAGCTTTTTGTATATTCTTCTTCCGTATGCCATTCCATCGTACCGAATACTGCCGGATTGACATTTTGAATAATTGTTGTGTATATTTCTCCTCTTGCTTTAGAAGCAATTAATGACCGTTTTATCGATTGAACAGTCTTGCCGATATCGCTAAATTTCGCTCCCCATATTTCTGAAATATTTGGTGTTAAAATAAATGCAATATCAACGAAAATAACCATTGCAGTGAACATTAAAAGATTTTTCCAGAGGGTTAAATCAATTCCTTTTATCATGAAATACACGGTGACTGATACTATAAACAACCCATACCAAGTCTTTCTAATTCGTTGCTTCTTCTCTTCGTACAACTCTTCATTTCTCCAGCAAAAGAAAATAAGTACTAGAAAAACAATTGCTAAAATAAATAGGCCGATTCGAATGTTAGAGATCACCAATGACATCACCCTCCATTCAAAAACTACTCACGATATCATTACATGCACAAGCAGCTCTCTTTATGACAAAAGACGTGGACAAGCTTCTAAATTTAGCAATATCGCATATACATTAGAAGGTACCACGTCTTTTATCCTGAATCTACATTGTATATGTAGACAAGCATACGTTTCAAATTTTCATGTTAAAAAGAAATATGTTTCGGAATTTCCCCTTCTGGTACTTCTCCGTCCATACTTAAGTAATAATGACGAATTGGTCGTAAATTATCGTCTAATTCATACACGAGTGGTATACTCGTTGGAATATTTAATGAAACAACACCATCACTTGAAAGGTTATCTAAGTATTTCACTAGCGAACGTATTGTATTACCGTGCGATGAAATTATCACCTTTTCACCACTTTTTAATGATGGCGCAATTTCTGAATGCCAATAATTAAGTACTCTTTTCTCCGTATCCACTAAACATTCAGTCAATGGAAACTCACCTTTTTTAAGTGCTTTATATTTTGGATCATTCATTTCATATCTAGGATCATCTTCAGTAAGAGCAGGTGGTCTTACATCAATACTTCTTCTCCAAATATGAACTTGCTCCTCACCATATTTTTTCGCTGTTTCATCTTTATTTAACCCTTGCAATGCACCGTAATGTCTTTCATTTAGCTTCCAAGATTTATGTACTGGGACCCAGGCAAGATCCATCTCATGAAGTACAATCCATAACGTCCGGATTGCTCTTTTTAATACAGAGGTATAAGCGACATCAAAAGTATAGCCATTTTTCTTTAATATCGCTCCTGCTTCTCTCGCTTCACTTAATCCATTCTCTGATAAATCTACATCTGTCCATCCTGTAAAGCGATTTTCAAGATTCCATAAACTTTGTCCATGACGAATAAGTACAAGTTTTATCATAATAATTCCCCTCTCGGAAATGTGAATTTTATTGTTCTATTGCGTACACGTATAAAGTATCTAGTAATGTATCTTTTTATCCATTCACTCTATGATCAAACCATAGTTGCCAAATGTATGGATAAAATTTGTTCTTTTTCAAACTATAAAACAGATATATTTCTTATTTTGTTTGATCGATTGCAACTTCTCGTTTCGACATCCATGCATCAAAACCTGATCGGCTATTTGCCATTTCATTCATAACTTGATGCCAATTTTCTTCACACGATTCACCAAATTTTGAAAAAATAGTACCCATTTGTTGTCTTTGTACATCACTCAATTTTTTCTCTAATTGGGTACCTGTTTCTGTTAATGATAACTGTTTCACACGACGGTCATGTGTGGCCTCATTGCTCTCAATCAAACCCTTTTCTACAAGTTGTCTTAGTGGTCCATGAAGAGCTTGTTTACTTATTTCTAATAGTGATAATAACTCATTTACACTTATCCCCGGAAAGCGTGCGATAAAAAATAAAATTCGGTGATGTACTCGTTGTATGCCATACTCTTTTATAATTTCATCTGGCTTTTCAGTAAATGTTTTATATGCAAAGTAAAATAATGCTAATGCTTCATTCATCTGTTCTTCTTTATGTTGTGTCATCTACTTTCCCCCTGTATGTAAATTATACCACAATCCAGTAATCAATATTTTAATGAACGCATTGGAACTTCTTTCGTCTATTGAAATATTCATTGCACAATTAGGAGATGATTCATTTGGAAACGCAATATACTGTAAGTACATATTTATTAGACCGACTAAGCGAATTAGGAATCGAGCATATTTTTGGTGTCCCTGGTGATTATAATTTGGCTTTTTTAGATGATGTAGTAGCACATGAAAAGTTAGAGTGGGTTGGTAATTGTAATGAATTAAATGCGGCATATGCTGCTGATGGATACGCTCGTATAAAAGGAATCGCCGCTCTTATTACTACTTTCGGTGTGGGAGAATTAAGCGCCATTAACGGTGTTGCTGGCTCATACGCAGAAAACGTACCTGTTATAAAAATCACGGGGACACCACCAACGACAGTAATGGAAAATGGAGCACTCGTTCATCATACGTTAGGTGATGGAAAGTTCGATCATTTTTCAAATATGTATAGAGAAATCACGGTGGCACAAACAAATTTAACACCTGAGCATGCCGCTGAAGAAATTGACCGTGTGTTACGTGCATGTTGGCGTGAGAAACGCCCTGTTCATATTCAATTACCGATTGATGTGTATAATAAACCAATTAATAAACCTACGGAACCCATTTTACATAAACCAGTTGTAAGTAATAAAGATGCGCTGGATAAAATGCTTCTACATGCGACTTCAAAAATAAACAGTGCCAAAAACCCTGTTATTTTAGCTGATTTTGAAGTGGCTCGTTTTCATGCAGAAGAATATTTGCATCAGTTCGTAGAAAAAACCGGGCTTCCTATCGCAACATTAAGTATGGGGAAAGGAATATTCCCTGAAAAACACCCTCAATTTATAGGAATTTATACTGGTGACGTTAGTTCTCCATACTTACGAAAAAGAATTGATGAATCTGACTGTATTATTAGTATTGGGGTGAAATTAACTGATACTATTACTGGTGGCTTTACACAAGGCTTTACGAAAGAGCAAGTAATAGAAATCCATCCCTATACTGTGAAAATTATAGATAAAAAATATGGACCCGTTGTAATGAAAGATGTTTTACAACTGTTAAGTGATTTAATTGAATATCGCAAAGAAGAAACACTAGAAATTAAGCCATTTATTTCAGAATCCCTATCTATGACAGAAGAGTTCAAACCAAAAGCACAAATGGTTACACAAAAACGTTTTTGGCAACAAATATACTATTTCTTACAAGAAAACGATGTTTTAATTGCAGAGCAAGGAACGCCTTTCTTCGGTAGTGCTGCTATCCCTTTACCAAATAACACTACTTATGTAGCACAACCATTATGGGGATCAATTGGTTATACATTACCTGCCCTACTTGGTACACAGCTTGCTAATTTATCGCGGCGTAACATTTTAATTATTGGTGATGGTTCTTTCCAATTAACTGTTCAAGAGTTATCGACTATACTCCGTCAAAATTTAAAACCGATTATATTTTTGATTAATAACAATGGATATACTGTTGAACGTGCAATTCACGGCCAAAACGAACCGTATAATGACATACAAATGTGGGATTACATGAAACTTGCAAACATATTTGGATCAGAAGAAAAAAGTCTAACATGGAAAGTGGAAAATGAAATAGAGTTATCAGAAGTCTTAACGAATATAACTTTAAATACGAATCAACTTATCTTTATTGAAGTTGTAATGAGCCAAGGAGATCAGCCTGAATTGTTAGCTAAACTCGGTGAAAGATTCGGCAAGCAAAATTTTTAAAAAGAAAAGAGTAACTATAAAGTGAAACTTTA
>NZ_NVEC01000095.1 GCF_002571225.1 Bacillus sp. AFS059628
CCGTTAAAGCGGGATAAAATTCAATTATAAAAAATGCACCCCAATTGTAAAACTTTTTTTAACAATTAGAGTGCACTTTATATAAAATTTAGCTGTTAACTTTTAAGCACTTACTACAGCAGCAACTTTATCCATACAAGAAATAAATTGAGTAATAAATGCATCAATTTCTTCTTTCGTAATTATATACGGAGGAAGTAAACGAATGATGTTCCCTTGTGTAACGTCAACTAACATTCCTTTCTCCATTAGCTCTACCTGTAATTTCTTCACATTTTCATTTGTATCATTCAAACTAATCCCAAACATCATACCAGCATGACGTACTTCCTGAATATAATAAGAATTTTCTTTCTGGATTTCTTGCAAATTATCATTTAAATATAGTGACGTTTCATACGCTTCTTGCATTAAACCATCTTCAATCAATGTGTTTAATACCGTTAACCCTAAAGCTGTTCCCATAGATGAATGAGCAAACGTTGTGCCGTGATCTCCTGGTGCAAATACATCACATAACTTTTCACCTACAATAATTCCTCCAAGCGGGATCCCGCCTCCTGCTCCTTTACCAATTTGAATAATATCTGGTGTAATATTGAAATTTTGATAAGCGAATAGTTTCCCCGTTCTCCCCATACCACTTTGTACTTCATCAACAATAAGTAGTACATTGTATTTCTCACATAAGTGTTGAACATCATGTAAATATTCACGCGATAAAGGATAGATACCCCCGCTGCCTAATACAGGTTCTAACATAATCGCAATTGGATTTTCTTTAACAATTGTTTCTTCTAATTGCTCTATATTCTCGCGCTCTACTTCATATACAGGAATCGATGTTTTAGGGAAATTTTGATATACACTTTCTTGTCTCGTAAAATGAAGTGCTCCTAATGTACGCCCATGGAAACTATTCTTCATCACTACGATTCCTTCACGTTCTTCATTCGTATTAGCTCTATATTTATCAATTAATTTCAACGTTGTTTCTGTCGCTTCCGTACCAGAGTTTGTAAAAAAGACCTTTCCATTTTTTAATGAGCAATCCACTAATTTCTTTGCATATTCAATCGCAACTGGATTTAAAAAATGAAACGGCAGATGCAACGATTTTGTAACTTGTTCCATTGTCGTTTGTACAATTTTCGGATGATTATACCCTAATACGTTCACTCCGACACCAGAAAATAAGTCTACATACTCTTTACCATCCACATCATAAAGCTTGCACCCTTCTCCTCTTTCTATCGCAACCTTCGTACGACAATACGTAGACATCATATATTCCTTATCTAATTGAAACCAATCCGACATGTTAAATTCCTCCTAGTTATTTTCCCTGTTTATTTATGTTTATTCTCTATAAATTCATTTTTCACATTAAAATTTTAATAGTAATTTTCTTCACGATATTCATTTTTCCATAATTTCTTCTATTTCAACAGGTCCACTACATGTGCATTTTTTTCATCTAGCGGTCTGTTACTACTTTGCATGTCATACATAATCAAGATTATAAAATCATATTTAGTAACAATGGATAAAAAAGATTTGGAGGCTATATCGATGAATGAAAACTATGATAAGCAAGGGCAATCTTTACTAGGGAATGACTTTAATGAAGATAGAGAACGTAATGAACAAGCTACACTTCACTCACAAACAGTTGGTTCACGTGGACCTGTTCTAGAGCAAGATAGTGTACTTCACGAGACGTTACAAGAATTTATTCACGAAAAAATTTTAGAAAGACCTGTTCATGTAAAAGGATTTGGTGCGTTCGGTTATTTTCAAACGATCTATCCAATGTCTGAACATACGAAACTAAATTTTTTACAACAGTCTAATGAGAAAGTTCCTGTTATGGTACGATTTTCATTAGCTGTTAGTACGAAAGGCACACCTGACACTTCTAGAAATGTACGCGGTTTTTCTACAAAGTTTTATACAAAGGAAGGCATTTTCGACCTTTTATGTAACCACATCCCTGTCTTTTCCGTTCGTGATCCGATGCGCTTCCCAGAAACAATTCACGCGTTATTACCTTCACCTAAAAATAACTTAATAGACCCTAGTAGTTTTTGGAGCTTTGTCGCTAAAGCACCTGAATCCATTCATTTCGTTATTCATTTATATTCTGATGCTGGTACGGCCAAAAGTCTTCGCCACATTCCGGGACATAGTGTTAATACATATGTTTGGAGAAATGCAGAAGGTAACCGAAAATATGTAAAGTATCATTGGTACCCATTTGAAGGTGTACAATTCATTACTAGTGAGGAAGCAATTAAACTGGCTACTGAAAACCCTGATTATAGCGGGAAAGATTTATATGATGCAATCGCAACTGGTAAACCAGTGGAATACGGATTATACGTCCAGCTCATGGACCCAAAAGATGAAGAACATCTTTCTTATGACCCTTTAGATGATACAAAAGTATGGGATGAAAAGTCGTATCCTCTTATACCAGTAGGCAAAATGGTATTAAATAAAAATCCTGAAAATTATATGGAGCAAGTAGAAAAAGTCGCCTTCTCCCCTTCTAATTTACTAGACGGCGCAGAACTATCAGATGATAAAATGTTGCAAGGGCGGGCTAACATTTATAGTGATTCTCAAAGAAGAAGAATTGGACCTGAGTTCCGCAAATTAACGATTAACCAACAGCAAAATTGGACACCTGCTAAGCAAATAACAAGTGGTGATGGAAGATATGTTGAAGGTAAACTCGAAAGAACCTCTATAACGAAACAGGATGACTTTACGCAGCCTAGTGAATTTTATGCGAAGTTAAAACCGATAGAAAAAGAGCATCTTGCTAAAAACTTAGCTAGTGATATGAAAGTTATCTCCGATGATATTAGAAAGGTAGTGTTAGGCTATTTTCATAAAGTGTCTGCTGATTTAGCTGCAAAGATTGAGAGTGCGTTGCAAAAGATTTAAGCATATAAAAAACGTCATTTTAATGTTTAAAATGACGTTTTTCATAGAAAAATTACTAATAAAATCTATTATCTCGTTTATAAATTATTAAAGATAGATTCTCCTGTAAGATTTTCGTTATTTCATTTTACATTATGGTACTCATTTCTCTTTTTCAAATAATCTTTTTCACATTGCAACGGCTTGAATTTCACTTTTTTCCCTTTCTTCTTTTTTGTTTCTATAACGATCCATTCCCCTTTTTCACTGTCTAGTTTTAGGCGTTTCATTACATTGATATTATCTTTTTCTTTATAAAGTAAAAATGCTTCTTGCGCACTCACAAATAAGCTAGGCTGCTCACTAAATCCACCACTATCATAAATTTTAGTTAGCGAATTATAATAAGAATCATTTTCCCTTCCACCATACATCAAATAAGCAGCCTCCAAATTTCTTTTACTAACTTCCAAAAAACTATGTTCATCAATATTTAAATTAAATGTGGATTTAATATCACTTATTATATTCTTCACATGCTTGTCATCTCGAATTTTCCTTTTTTCAAGACAATCAGAAGATAGCTCTGGTACATCTGTTTGAGAATGTACCACTTGTTGAATAGATACACATAATATAAATACACTTAAAATATACAATATTTTTTTCATACTTACGTTTCACCTCAAGTAATTTAGATACTATATTATTTGAGGCTCACAATATTCTTATGCTAACAATGTAAAAGGCCCTATAGATTGGACTTTTATAGAGCCTTTCATATTAAAACTGCTTTATCAAATTCACCGGTGAAGCCGTTACCTTACTATTTTTCACATCATATAGCCCTATAGGCGTTAACCTCATAAAAGGTAAGTGCGTCGCAGAAAAAAATAAAATGGTAAATGCCGGATCGTCATACGCGTAACCACGCTCTTGAAGTAGTTTCACCATCTGTTTCTCTTCCTGTATTAATTTATTCATTTTCAAATTAGACATAATCCCGAGTAATGGTAATGCGATTTCGTGTAATATTTCATTCTTTTCAGCTAGTACTATTCCCCCGCCAAGCTCTTTTACTCTATGAAAAGCTGTAAGCATATCTTCTTTATTCTTCCCAATAAGAATGATGTCACCGGTACCAGAATAAGAGCTAGCAAGACCTCCTAATTTATTTGCAAAGCCTTTGACAACTGTATTCACTCGCCACGTACCGTCACGAGCAATCATCATTAGGAAACACTCATCATGATTTTGAGAAAGTTCAACACGGTTTAAATCAATTTCAGTTGTGTATGGTTTTGTTATAACGTTATTTAATAATTGTATACCCATTTTATGAGAAAAAATCATATCCTCTTTTTCTATGGACCAGTCTAATAGTAATGGCGTTACTTTGAATTGACTCCAGTCTATTTGTACTGATTCATTTTTATTTATTCCGTCACGCTTCACCCATGTTCCTTTTGCAATTACGCTTATTGGAACCGGGTTTTCCTTACTTTCCAAAATATTTATATTAGCAATTCTACCTGTTGCAATTGAACCATGTACATGTTCCATATTATAATAGCGAGCGATATTATAGCTTGCCATATGATAAGCATCTATTATTGGCACTCCTTGTTTTATCGCTGTAGCTATCATTACGTTTGTCATTCCATTTTCATAGAACGAAGGATGTGAGCCGTCTGTTGTGAAAATAAATCTATCAAACTGCTTTACTCCTAGTTCCAGCAATTCTTTCAGTAACACTTCTAAATCTGGTCGTATGGAAGAATTTCTTAGAGAAACAGTGTAACCTTGCATAAGACGAGCGAAAGCTTCTTGCCCTGTCATTGCCTCATGATCACAATCTGTACCTAACAATTTTAACTTCGCTAAAGTCGTTTCAGATGCACCTGGAAAATGTCCTTCTACTTTTTTATGTAATCGTTTCGTTTCCTGCACCCAGTGTAACATTTCATCATCACCATGTAATAACTTTGGCCACGCTGTTAGCTCACCGCCTTGAAGAACTGCTTTATGCTTTAGCCACTCTGTTATTTCTTCACGATTAAATAAAGATTCCCCGTTTTGCAATTCAGTTTGTCCATCAAAACGACACCACCAATACATACTTGCTGGAATCTTTTCAAATTCATCTAATAAATGAAATGCTTCTTCACGTTGTAATGTGAAAAATAAAGTTAAATTATCATTAATAAAAGTCGTCGTCCCAAATTGCATCGCATAATTCGCTAACGTTTCTGGATTATATAATTGATATGGATGTGCATGCGGTTCTATGTAACTAGGAACTACATACTTTCCATCACAATCAATGACTTCGCATTCTTGTAGTTGCGCTGGTAGTTTTTCTCCTACATAAATAATGCGATCATCATAGATCCAAATATGTGCTTGCACCCACTCGCACATATAGGAATTTAAATAAGTTGCATTCTTAATTAAAATGTGCGGACTTCTTTTGCCATCTATTACTTCAACATGTTCTCTTAATTGCTTGTTACTCCATCTAAACTGATTTTCTCCCAATGAATTTCACTCCAAATCAATTTACTTTTATTTATTAAAATAAAAACAATTAACAAACTAAAGTATTCTCCATCTATAACTCCCCTGTATAATCCCTATACCCTTCATTATATGAAACGATTACAAAAATAACAATTTTCAGAATTCTATACGAATGATTCTCAATAAAAAAGGATGTCGTGTAACCGACATCCTTTTTATACTAAACTATACGATTGAATTACACTTGATGTCATACTATGAATGCTAATACTGTCCTTAAAAGCAGGAGCCTATTCTAATTCTATTTATCTATTTCTTAAATTCAATTTGCATCATTTTATTAAACTTTGTAAGAATATCAACCGGACCTAAAGAGTTCACATTGACAGCAAATGTATGCTTGCCTCCAATTACTCCACCAGCAAAAGTCATATACCCAGGAATTGCTCCTCCGTGACCCCAAACTGAAACACCGTTTGGAAGTTTCGTCTCATATATTCCAAGCCCATATGCATCACCAACACCTTCTCCTTCTGTAGGAACTGTAGTAAGCATTTCTTTTAGCTCACGTTCCTTCAGTAACTTACCACCGAGTAAAGATGAAAAGAACTTATTTAAATCGTCCGCATTAGAAATCATATCTCCAGCTGAACTACCTATACTCGGGTTATAATACGTTACGTCTTTCAGTTCACTTGTTCCGTCAATTTTCAAATACCCTCTAGCATGATTATCTCCTGGAATTACGGTTGAATTCCCTGGTAAAAATGTATTTGCCAAGTCTAGAGGTTCAATAATTCTCTTTTCTATTTCTTCCGCATAACTATTTCCGGTTATTTTTTCAATAAGCATTCCTAGTATTACGTATCCTGTGTTTGAATATGACCATCCCTTACCTGGTGAAAAATCTTGCGGATAAGAAAGTCCAATTTTCACTAATTCTTCAGCTGTATACGGTTTTCTTGTATTCGTAAAGTCCGCATCTTTTGATTTTAAATATTCAGCTATACCACTTGTATGGTTCAAAAGTTGACGTATCGTAATTTGATTGCCATCATACCCATTCCCTTGTACGAGACCCGGTAACCATTTTTCAATTGGATCATCAAGTTGCAGGCGATTTTCTCCTACTAATTGAAGAACAGTCGTAGCAGTAAAAGTCTTCGTCACACTAGCAATCCGAAAGCGATAATCTGATTTCATCGATTTCTTTGTACTTAGATCCGCGATGCCAGCATTATAACTACTAATTTTCCCGTTATTATACGTCTTAGCTAATACACCTGGTGCTCCAATTTGGATTGTTTCCTGCATAACTCGTTTCCAACCATTCCGGTTCTTTTGATCATGTGCTTCTGACGAACTAGAAATATTTTGAGTAGGCTCTGCTTTTACAGTAAAACTTGGTGTGAATAAAGTAGTACCCGCTAATAAAACTGCCAAACTCGTTAACTTAATAGAATAACATTTTTTCATAAGGCTTTCTCTCCTCTATTCATATCGTATTGATTCAAGCTATACTTTCATCCTAAATGATAAAACTCTCTTTTTTCTTATCCATTCCTTACGAAATACTTACTTTCAAAATTAGACGACCAGATGGGAAAAAGAAATGTATGAGAATAAAAAAAGAACGTGTTCTCTATTTATGAAAACTCGTTCTTTTACATATTTAAAACCCTATATCAACTTTTTAGTTCATTCACTTTTACCATCCTGCACTAGCGTTCATACCATTTCCAATAATAGTAAGAAGTAGTGGCCATAGTACTGGTGCTAACGTAAGAATTAAATTTAGTAGTATAAGTATTCTATATCTTCCAGGGATATTATAATTTTTACGACTAACAAATACTAAAATCACTAATAATATTATGGTCGTTACAAATAAAAGTAACACTAACAACCAATACCAAACCATTAAACTGAGACTCCACGGCTGTAATAGCTCGTGTACAATACCAAATGTGATTCCCAATACTGCAAAACTAAAAGTAGTAACCGTTGCTTTAATAAACAATATACTTAATTTTTTATCGTATGCATACTTACAATATAAATCTATTAACGTGTATAAAGATAAAAATGACATTAATACACCTATCCAAGACAATAACCAGTCTCCGCCTCCTCTAACTATCATAAACAGAAACCAACACATCCCTGCTGCAGAAAAAATAAAGGAAAGGAGTATGTTTTTCAATACCGGTTTCATTCTATTTTCACACCCTTACAAAAATTTAAACATAAATAATAATTTTTTATTTACATACTACTCTTAATTATTTCATCTCTTTTTCATTCTATATTGATGAAGTGAAGATAGCCTCACAAAAATGTAATGAGCAACACTCTACTAAGGTAAACTTTTTCCATTAGCAGCAATATAAAAAAGTAAGTATACATTACCATATAATTAAATATAAGTAAATAAAATTA
>NZ_NVEC01000096.1 GCF_002571225.1 Bacillus sp. AFS059628
CTGAATTTTGAGGTGGGGGTCTTACTGCCCGTTAAATGCGGGATAAAAAAGACTAATGCTCTCTTCATCATGCCCCTCCATTCAAAAGCATTTATTTATTGTCTATTTCTTCCTCTTATTATACTATTAAAATACAGAATTTTCTAAAATATGAGGTTTATATGTTACAACAACAGTTAGAAGAAATTCGTAATAATAATTACGTAATCAATAATGTCCTCAATATCGATTCTTTAAGTTCCAGTATGCTGGAGCATATCGGGGATACTGATAGCTATTTAAGGGATAAACTTATCTACTCTACTTTTTATCATCTAATCAAGAAGGACTATATTTCACACACACACTTACAGAAACTATTATTAGAAAGTATCAGTGACAAATATTTATTGTATAAGATTCATTCGAATGACGAAGATGCTGTATTTACCCGCGCCTTTACAACATTATTAATCGCGCTCATTATTGATGCTGATACAAAATATAATTTCTTATCGCAGAATGATATTTTAACTGTAAAAGATCAATTAATTCTATATATGAACAACGAGCATGATTTCCGTGGATATGTGCAGGACCGCGGCTGGGCACATAGTATCGCTCACGCTTCTGATACATTTGAAGCGCTTGTGAATAGCCCTAAACTGGAAACTTTATATTACGAAGAAATATTACAAACTTTATTAAACAAGGTTTGTGTCCATTCTATTTGTTACAAATATGAAGAAGACGAGCGCCTCGTGTATCCGATTGTTTCAATGCTACAAAACGGTCTAAAAGAAGAGGTACTCATATTAGCCCTTCATGACTTATTAGCCCAATTATCCGTCCAAAAACAAACATTACATATTGAATCGTACGAGTACCTATACGGAAATATAAAATCTTTCTTGCGTAGCTTATTTTTCAGATTACGTACAATGTCTATATGTAAAGAAACAGAATGCGAAATTGAAAAATCGCTACGAGAACTTCCAAAATATTATTAAAAAAAGAAGGCCACTTAAAAAGTGCCTTCTTCTATTTCACTAATATTTAATTGAAATTTCACGATCCAAACTGAGAAAAGATGGACAAGAAGCGCAAACGCCATACATGCTCCGCTTAAAAAAGTTAGTATAGGATGCGAATACACGTGCCCTAATCCATAGGATATCGCCACGAAAAACATTGTTATGTAAATATAAATTGCTCCATGTATTTGCCTCATATAAACCTCCTTTTCACATAGTATACCATAAATTTTCTGATTATTCACATTAATAGACTGTAATTAATATTTCTCAACTGTTACACCTCTAACAGCAGCCTTAATATATTGTGCTCCTTGTAAACTTTGTAAATCCTCTGTTTTACCTGTTACAACTACACCGTATATGGGTAGATCTTTTGGTTTAAAGTTTTTCACCTTGTTATAGTTTCCCCTAAATTTTTTTAATATCCCCCGTTATTTTCACTTAAAGATATCTAAATACAGCTTTTCTTCAAAATTTTTTTCAAGATAAAAAGCACACCTACCTTGATGTGCTTCTCTCAAAAATAATATTCTATTATTTCATTGCGTCCTTCACAACATCTTGAATCATAACAACTTCCGTTTTCATATCAACAGATGGTGCTTCTTCATCAATACATTCATGCCAAAATTCCAAGTGCTTTTTATCAATTTCATGATGAGAATTTTCGACAAGAGCCCCGCCTTCTCCTTGCACAGAATACCAATATAAGTATTCTTCTCCATCTCTTATTTCCCGGAAAATTGTCTCTACATACATTTTCTCGTCGTTTAATGTCAAAAGCACTTCTTTCATATTGTCATTAAGAAGCTGCATCCATTCATCTACACGATGACTTTTACCTTGTTTCACTTTGAATCTCGTTAACTCCACATTCATTTTTATTCCCCCGTTTTCTTACGCACAAACAATCTATATTCTATTGGATTATAAAAACGTAATTTACTAGCTAAATTTTGCGAAGGAATATTGTCTACATAACAATCCCAGCACGGTGTAATATCATTTTGCATGCAATGTTCAATAAATCGTGTTGCAACAGCTTGTGCTAATCCTTTTCCTTGATATGCTGCATGCGTCACAATATCAATTTCAGCAAATCCATTCCCATTAAATATCGAAACACATTCAGCTACAATCATCCCATCTTGTTCTATACAAAATCCAAAACCACCGTTCAAAAACGTTTCTTTTGATCCCCAATATTCTTTATAATATTCCTCTGTAAACTCATTGCTTTGTGCTATATCTTTTCTATCAATACGCTTCACTTCATATGTATTTTTGTTACAATCTTGTTTTTTCTCTTCAAAGGTTATGCTTTGAAATTTCATTCGCGGAATGTTCCGAAGTACATTACTAAAATGTTCTTCTATCATCATTTCCCACTCTTCACTCGAAGTGAACAATGTAAATCTCTTCTCTGTTTTTCAATAGCCATTTTTAAATATACAAATAAATCTTCGTTATAATTGTGATCATCCGTATCACCAAATAAATAATAGATACCGTTAGCTGTAATAATTAATCCTGCCGTTAACTTCTCGTTTGTAAAAACTTCACCATCTATCATTTGATCACATACCGCATAAGCAAACGTCGTTGTTGTTGTATTACTTTCTAAAATCGGAAGGATTTTTCTATACTCGTCTACAGATAATTTTTTCATAATTGCTCCACTTTAATCGTATCAGCTTCTATATTTTCAAAACAAAGATTTACTGTTCTCTTTAATGCTCTCGTTCTATGAATCGTGCATGCTGGAATTAAAATAGAATCATTCGGCTTTAAAACCGCTGTTTCTCCATCTTCAAAATCGATAAGTAATTCTCCCTCTAGTACAATGAATAATTCATCCGAATTAGAATGATAGTGCCAATCATATTCACCAGTAAATACAGCGATTCGTAAGCAATGATTATTTACATTTGAAACGACGAAGTTTTTATGTTGATCTTGAATGTCCTTTGTTAATTCTATCAAATTCACAGTTTCCATATTTCGTCCCACCCTTTCATTAGTCGTTCTTCTGAAAAACTAACTTAGTCTCCACCACCTCCGCAATCTCCTCCACCATCACTTGAGCTGCTACAATCGTTGCTACTGTAGTCACCGAATCCACTTGATGAGCTTGAAGCATATGAAGATTTTTTACTCATTTTTCTTTGCGTATCTTTCTTACTTTCATGACTAGGCCATACTGTAGCAAAGAGTATAACGAATAAGGCTAATTCTATTACGACAAGTGTAAATTCTAAAATGCTCTCAATAATATTGGGAGTTATCTCAAAACTGTAAAACACCCCAAATGAATACATACACAAAATCACATACAGAACCATACAAATATACCGAAATGTTTTCTCTATCATAATGACTATTTTTTTCGAAAGAGGTATGTTCTGTTCCTGTTTTTTCTTTATATACTTTTGTCTTTTAGCTTGCTTTTTCTTCCTTTTTTTGCTCCCCATTGAATCTCCTCTTCCGTCTTCCTTTTTCATTTAATTCCAAATTATCACAAAAAATAACATTATAACAAGCTATATTTCACGTAAAGTTTTATTTACTTTTTGTAAAGTTCAATTTACTTATTACCTAAAAATGGATAAAATAAATGTAACAAATTTACAAAAAGGAGACTTTGTATATTTGATTAAAAATAAAGTAAAACAATTCCGCGTCGTTAGAGACATCACCCAAGAACAATTAGCTTCCTCTGTTCAAATCACTAGACAATCCCTCATCGCTATCGAGAAGAATAAATACAACCCAAGTTTAGAATTAGCATTGAAATTATGTGAGTTTTTCAACTGTAAAGTAGAAGATTTATTTCAATTAGATAAAACTGGGGAGGAAAAAAAATGAAAAATACTTCTAATCAAAAGTTCATTTCGCATCTTACCATTTTATTGTTAGGTTCAACTTTTCTTTATTTCAATAGTAATGCTGAAGAAAAAATTAGTTCTGTCCTTCTATTCGCTGGTGTATACATACTCTTAGCCTTGATACTATTCGTAGTGAAACGGATATTCTTTAAGAAAAAAAAGAACGATCCCGAAAAATATCCATTACCTGAAATGGATGAAAGAATCGAGAAGATGAGTTTAAAACTTATGGCGCAAATTTTCGGTCTCTCTCATTTAATCGGTTCTGCGATACTATTTATTTTATATATCACTGACAAAAATTCGATGATACGAGTTGAGTATGCCTTGTATTATTTATTCGGCATTCTTTTCTTTACAATGATGTTCGGATTGAGAATCGTAAAGAAACTAGACAATTAACTCAAATAAAAAGCCCCTCCTTACAAAAGGAGGGGCTTACATGTATTTCTATTATGATAAAGCAGGAGCTTTTTCAAGAAGCTCTTTCGCATCAGCGTATTGCAAGCCGTGCGCTTCTGCAACTGCTTCGAATGTTACATATCCATCTAATGTGTTAATACCTTTTAATAATGCAGTATTGCCTAGGCAAGCTTCTTTGTAGCCTTTGTTCGCAATTTGTACTGCATATGGTACTGTTACGTTTGTTAAGGCAAGAGTTGATGTACGTGGAACCGCACCTGGCATATTAGCAACTGCATAATGAACAACTCCATGTTTTTCGTAAGTTGGGTTGTCATGAGTTGTAATACGGTCAGTTGTTTCGAAAATACCACCTTGGTCAATTGCGATATCTACAACGACAGAACCTGGTTCCATTGATTGAATCATTTCTTCTGTTACAAGTTTTGGTGCTTTTGCACCTGGAATTAATACCGCACCAATAACAAGGTCAGATTCTTTTACAGCTTCTGCAATGTTGTATGGATTAGACATTAACGTTTTTACTTGGTTACCGAAAATGTCATCTAATTGACGAAGACGTTCTGCACTTAAGTCGATGATTGTTACATCTGCACCTAAACCTACTGCAATCTTCGCTGCGTTTGTACCAGCTTGACCACCGCCGATAATTGTTACTTTGCCGCGTTTTACCCCTGGAACGCCTGCAAGTAAAATACCTTTACCGCCTTTGTTTTTCTCAAGGAATTGTGCACCGATTTGTGCAGACATACGACCTGCTACTTCACTCATAGGTGCAAGTAATGGTAATGAACGATTGTCTAATTGTACTGTTTCGTATGCAATTGATACAACTTTGTTATCAATTAATGCTTTCGTTAATTCTGGTTCTGGAGCTAAGTGTAAGTATGTGAATAAAATTAAACCTTCACGGAAATAGCCGTATTCACTTGCTACTGGCTCTTTTACCTTCATAACCATATCTTGATTCCATGCTTCTTCAGCAGTTTCAACAAGCTTTGCACCAGCTTGTACGTATTCTTCATCTGTAAAGCCAGATCCTAAACCTGCTCCTTTTTGAACAAAAACTTCATGACCATTTTGTACTAAATGTACTGCTCCCGCTGGCGTCATTGCCACGCGGTTTTCATTGTTTTTAATTTCTGTTGGAATACCGATACGCATGATTAGTTCCCCCTTGAGTTATGAAATGACCCCTGAATCATTTTTTAAAGCGCTTTCTACGCTCTTATATTTTAACATAATATCTCAATATTTGACAAAAAATAATACAAGTTTTCCGATAGATTTAATCTTACATGAAAGGACAGTATTATCCGCACCTCTTTGCATACAGGATAAACTGTTCAATTATTCGAAACTTCACTTTATTTTTCTCTATCGATGTCTATGAATAACATCAACTGCACCAGTCACTTCAATAATTGTACCGGTAATCATATCGGAATCGTCCTCACATAAAAACGCAATCGTTCTTGCGATATCTTCACCTGTTCCAGATCTACCAATTGGTGTGTTATGTTCTTTCAACTGACGTGCTTCTTGAATTGTCGCTTCTTTCATATCACCAATAATATCACCAGGACATACCATGTTTGCAGTAATACCATATTCTGCTTCTTCATAAGCCACTGTTTTCGTTAATGAAACAAGTCCTACTTTCGCTGCTGCAAAAGCTGAACGATAAATCCATCCCGGTGCGCTATCTGCCCCTTGGAATCCGTAATTAATAATACGGCCAAAGTTCTGTTTTCTCATAACCGGAACGACAAGTTTCAACAAATGAAACACCGCTGTTAAATTACCCTGAATCATTTCATTCCATTCGTCTTCTTCATAATCGACTAACTTTTTACGTTCAAATACATATGGACCAGCATTATTAATTAAAAAGTCAATTTTGCCAAAACGGCTTATCGCTTCTTCTACCATTTTATGTAAATCTTCTTTTTTCGTGACATCCGCTTGCACGAATTGTAGACGCTCTTCCATATTTTTATATGTTTCTTTCATCTTTTCCATAGCCGTTATATCGCTATGATATGTTACTGTTACTGAATAACCTTTAGCCAATAACTTTTCTGTTACTTGCTTTCCTAAACCTTTCGTACCGGCTGTAATGAGCGCGTGTCTCACAAACATGCCTCCTTTTAAATTGCTATACTTCATATGTAACAAGTTCTCGCACCAATTACAACTAAAATGAATTGAAACAGAGTTTTCAAAATTCTGTAACGTTTCCGATAAGCACATTACCAAAATTTGTTTTATAATAAAGTTGTAAAAGGTAATAAAAATGATTGGGAGGAAATTTACTATGAATAATACATATACAAATATTTTAATCGCGGTGGATGGTTCTAAAGAAGCAGAAAAAGCCTTTAAAAAAGCAATTCAAGTCGCAAAACGCAACAATGCAACATTAACAATTGCTCATATCGTTGATGTAAAAGCATACTCAGCAGTAGAAGCTTATAGCCGTGCAATTGCTGAACGAGCAAATCTATTTGCAGAAGACTTATTAGAAGACTACAAAAAAACTGCGCTTGAAGCTGGCCTTGAAAAAATTGAGACTGTATTAGAATTTGGTAACCCTAAATCTAAAATTTCAAAAGAAATTGCTCCAAATCATAAAATAGATTTAATTATGTGTGGTGCAACTGGTTTAAATGCTGTTGAACGTTTCCTAATTGGTAGCGTCTCTGAACATATTATTCGCTATGCGAAATGCGATGTCCTTGTTGTTCGTGGTGATGAGGAGCAAGGTGAGCTTTAATTTATAAATAAAACACCAAGTCCACATGGACTTGGTGTTTTTCATTTCACATATTTTACTATAAACACAAGACAAGCCACAATAACAACAGTAATTGCTAATACATAAGGCGGTAAAAACTTCAAAGACCATAATGCCATCATAATCGTCGCTACCGTTAAATAAGTTTGCTTTGCATCTTCTGTCATTTGTTTCCGAAGTAAGAACACATACAAATAACCGATTGGCGGTGTGATAAAGCAAAGAACATATATGATTTTAGATTTTAAATACCATTTTTGTTCTCCGAGTTTCTTTATGTCTTCTTCTATTCTCTTATGCTCTCGTTCTCTCGCTTCTTCTACAAGTGGATTTTCCTCTTCTCCTCGCTTTTCTTTCATATAAGGAAGAAAATGCATGAAAAAATAATATGCAAATACGAACGCTCCAAATCCAATATTTAATCTTTCTAATGGGATATTCTCACTAAAAAAAGTAGCAGCAATCGCTAAAGTAAAACAATACGTCGTCATCCAAAATGAACGTTTTCTCTTTTTTCGTTCCATTTCATTTTTATCTTGTACATGTTTTCTTTTCGAAAGCCATATTGAAATACAGCAATCTACTATAAATAGAGTAAAGATAAATATCCCAACGTGTACTGTTTCTACATCTTTAAATGAAAATACGCTTGGGAATGCAACATGTACTACAACCAACGTATACAAAATTAACCCTATAAAATAAATACGTCTCATTTTCCATTCCTTTCTTATTTCCTAACATTACATTAACATACATTTTTTAGAAATAGACGGACAAAATATATATGTTTAAAAAAGGAGGATGCTATATGGATGATTCTGAACGTATTATTTTAGATGTGAATGGAAAAGAAATTGAAATGTTAGATACAATTCGTACACATTTCAAAGAGAAACATGGTGTGGAACTAAGTAATGGTGCATTACTACGAGATTTAATGGATATTGAATATATTCGAATTACGGAAGATCGACATAAGTATGATTCATTTTAAGCTGTAAAAATCACAAAGAAGGCACGCTTTCCTCTACTAAGGTTAGCGTACCTTCTTTCTTATCAATCAACTTCCAACAAACTCTCCAACTAATCCCTTCGCTTTCTCCAAAGCCTTTTCAATCTGTTCAAACCCAGTCCCGCCAGCACTATTACGGCGCTTTACAGCGGCATATGATGAAAGAACTTCATACAAATCTTCTTCAAATAACGAACTCATCTCTTTATACGTTTCAAGTGGTACATCTACTAAATAAATTCCTTTTTGTGTGCAGTGTAGCACTAGCTTCCCAACAATTTCATGAGCTTGACGGAATGGTAGTCCTTTGTTTGCTAAGTAATCGGCAATTTCTGTTGCGTTAGAGAAATCTTGCGTTACAGCTTTCCCCATTTTTTCTTTGTTTACAGTCATTGTCTCTAACATGCCCGCCATAATATGAAGGCAGCCTTCTACTGTTTTTACTGTATCAAACATTCCTTCTTTATCTTCTTGCAAGTCTTTATTGTAAGCGAGCGGTAATCCTTTCATAACTGTAAGTAAACTAAATAAATTACCGTACACTCTGCCTGTTTTACCGCGGATTAGTTCCGCCATATCTGGATTTTTCTTTTGCGGCATAATGCTGCTTCCCGTTGCGTATTGGTCGCTCATTTCAATAAATTGAAACTCTTGGCTACTCCATAAAATAAGTTCTTCACAAAAGCGTGATAAGTGCATCATGAGCATAGATGAGTTACTTAGGAACTCCAGTATGAAATCACGATCACTTACTGCATCTAAGCTATTTTCATAGATTCCATTAAATCCAAGAAGCTCCGCGCTATATTCTCGGTCAATCGGGAATGTTGTCCCAGCTAACGCTCCTGCTCCTAATGGGGAAATGTTAATACGCTTTAACGAATCTTCATAACGGTTCATATCGCGCTCTAACATCCAAAAGTAAGCGAGAATATGATGTGCAAATGAAATCGGCTGCGCACGCTGCAAATGCGTATAGCCAGGCATAATCGTTTCAATATTATTTTCCGCTTGATGAACAAGAACAGTTTGCAATTGTTTTGTAGCTTTTATAATATGTTCTACTTTTTCTTTCAAATATAAATGCATGTCAGTCGCTACTTGATCGTTACGGCTTCGGCCAGTATGAAGTTTCCCTCCTACTTCACCGATTTTTTCAATTAACATCTTTTCGATATTTAAATGAATGTCTTCCGCTTCAACTGAAAAATGCAATTTATTTTGTTTCGCTTCTTCTAATAAATATTGAAGACCTATCTTTATTTTTTCGGCTTCTTCTTTCGTAACGATGCCTTGCTTTGCTAGCATCGTTACGTGTGCAATACTTCCGTTTATATCTTGATTTACTAACTGTTGATCAAAGGAGATGGATGCTCCGAACTCTTCAACCCATGCTTCCGCTTCTTCTGTAAAACGTCCGCCCCAAAGTTTGCTCACGCTTCCACCTTCTTTTGATTCACTTGGCTGTATACTTTCGTTGGTAAACCGAATAATGAAATGAATCCAACTGCTGCATCATGATTAAACTCGTCCTGGGCAGTATATGTTGCTAGTTTTTCATCGTATAAAGAGTACTCAGATTTGCGTCCTTCTACAATCGCATGGCCTTTAAATAATTTCACTCGCACTGTACCTGTTACATTCTTTTGCGTTTCTTGTAAGAAAGCGTTAAGCGCTTGTTTTAAAGGTGAGAACCATAAACCGTTATAAATAAGTTCTGTTATTTTTTGCTCAATCATCGGTTTAAAATGCGCTACTTCTTTTACGAGTGTTAAATCTTCCAGTTCCTTATGCGCCGTAATTAATGTCATTGCTGCTGGGCATTCGTATACTTCACGTGATTTAATACCAACAAGACGATTTTCAACGTGATCGATACGTCCAACGCCATGTTTCCCAGCAAGTGCGTTTAACGTTTTAATAAGTTCTGAAAGTGGATAGGCAGTACCATTTAAAGTAGTCGGTACGCCTGCTTCAAACCCGATTTCTACAAACTCGGGTTTATTCGGTGTATCTTCTAATGCCAATGTCATCTCATATGCATCTTCTGGCGGCGCTGCCCATGGATCTTCTAAAATGCCACATTCATTGCTGCGTCCCCATAAGTTTTGATCGATTGAAAATGGGCTATCTAAATTAATCGGAATTGGTACATTGTTTTCTTTTGCATATGCAATTTCTTCTTCACGTGACCATTTCCATTCACGTACAGGCGCAATCACTTCTAAGTAAGGATTTAACGCTTGAATAGAAACTTCAAAACGAACTTGATCATTCCCTTTCCCTGTACATCCGTGTGCAACTGCAGTCGCTCCTTCTTGTTCTGCAATCTCTACTAATTTCTTCGCGATAAGCGGACGTGATAACGCTGAAACGAGAGGGTATTTCCCTTCGTATAACGTGTGCGCTTGCATCGCCATCAATGCATATTCATTTGCAAATTCTTCTTGAACATCAATCATATATGATTTAATTGCACCTACTGAAAGTGCCTTTTCTTTTACAAATGCTAAGTCTTTACCTTCCCCTAAGTCTAAACAAAGCGCGATAATATCATAATTCTTCTCTTGTAACCATTTAATTGCAACGGAAGTATCAAGACCTCCAGAATATGCTAATACAACTTTCTTTTTCTCCATTTTGCATCCCCCTAAAGAATAAATATTCATTTTCTTTTATAATAATTCACACTTTAACACCTTTTACAAAATGTATCAAGAGTCATTTTCAAATTTTTTCAAACAATTTCGTCGAACTTCTTTCTGTTTTTATGTAAAATATAAGCAGGAAAACGGGGGTGAACTTATGGAAAAGTATTTCTTATACGATGATCATCTAGGAATTGAAATTCCTCATTTACAAGAAGATTGGGAAGATATCCCCGAAAAAATGCAGCATGCTATTTTATTGAAATGGGAACAAGTTCGAGGAAAGATTCCGGATCGAATAAAAGAACTCGAGCACTCTATTAATGCAAAACAGCATCATTTAAATAACGAAGAAGACTTCGAAATTTCTTGCAAGCTGAATTCAGAAATTGCCGATCTTGCTTCCATCATTAATGACCTTTGGCTTTGGTATCGACTCACTCAACATGTATCTGAGGGGAAGGCACACCAATGAAAAAAGCATGCCCCTCAATTAATTTGGGTCATGCTTTTTTGTCGTAACACGATTTACAATATATTTCTTGTGCTGTTTTTGCCAAACACACATCAAATGGACCAACTAATATACTCCTTTCTTTCGGCAACTTTACAAAAGCAACAAGCTCTTCTTCATATTGAATCTTTTTCTGACATGAAACACATGTTAATTCTTTTCTTTTAAACATGTCTTTTAGCATATTCTCATTTCCCTTTTATCTATCTATATTAATATACTCTCATAATAGTTAAGACTTGTAAAAAAATGACACATTCCAAAGTGAACGATTCATATACTATGTACAAAAGGAGGTTCAAACTTATGCGTGCTTTCGTTATTATCGCTTTAACTTTTTTAAGTGTGATTAGCTGGGATGCGTTTTTTAAAGATAAAAGTGATGATAAGAATACAACTGAATAAAAACTCTTCTTTTCTTACTTATTGGACAAACTAAAAAACTGTTCAATTCTGCAAAATAACTTAGGCTTTTCTACAAAAATATTTAAACATAACAATTTTTGTAGATTTCCTCCGTTTATTGTCGGTTTCCATCCGCATACATTTTTTGAAAGTATGATATAATAATATAAATCTTGAAGGAAGGGATTTTGATATCATGATCGCTCGAAGGAGCATGTGGCATCGTATTGACGAATCATACACGTAGCGTATTTTTCAGCTCAGATACTTTAGTCTAGCGAAAAAAATACGAGAGTGGGGAAATTATGATTGCCCGAAGGATAATTTGGCAAAAAAAAGACTCTTCTTACACATAGCGTTTTGTTTAGGGCTTAATTGTTACTAGCTAAACAAAACAAAGAAGAGCAGGATTGCTAAATGAAGAATCCTACTCCACGTTTTGTTTAGTCGTTTTAAGACTTAAACTAAAACGAAAGTAGGGAGAATTGATGGACGAGAGGATTATTCGTTATTTCTTCAGCGACATATAGCGTAGTTAGTTTTTTCGTAAACTAACTGAAGCTACATGTGAGCTCGTAGTTAGTTTACAACACAAAAAGGACTACTAACTACGGAAAGAAGGAATAACGATGAGGAACATCCAAAGTCGACAAATTATTAAAGAAGTTTTTATGGTTTTAATCGGTTCATTTATTTTAGCAGCAGCGCTATATCACATTCACTTCCAAAACCACTTAACAGAAGGTGGATTTGTAGGTATCGCACTATTCATCCAAAATTTTTATGATATTTCACCATCTATTTCAACTGTAATGATGGATATCCCAATTATTTTACTATGTGCTTCATTGTTAGGTAGAAAAATGGTTGGCTATTCATTCTTAGGTTCAATTTCATTCGGAGTATTTTATTCTCTTATGGAAAATTATTCTCCATTTACGGTCGATTTATCAAACAATTTATTTATAGCTGCAGTAGTTGGCGGTGCGTTAGCTGGTATTGGACTCGGTTTTATATTGCGATTTGGCGGTGCAACCGGTGGAGACGATATTTTAACAATTGTATTAAGTAAAAAAACACGTTTTACAATTGGGCAAATTTTCTTCGTCTTTGACGCGATTGTTCTTGCGCTTTCATTATATTATTTAAATTGGACAGAAATCGCTTTTACTATTCTTTCGATTGCCGTACAGGCAAAAACATTGGATTTAATTTATTATCCAAAAACAGAAAAAGCAGAAGAAAAGCAACCAGTATCTATTCCAATGTCCAAAAAGCATGCAACAAATTAAAAAGCGAAAGGCTTCGGCCTCTCGCTTTTTTTACGCTCTTTTTTCCTTCTCAACTATGTGGCGCACTTGATAAAATCTATTTGCAAATTCAGTAACGTTTCTTGTTAAACGATAATTTACTGTAGATCCGATTGCCATTCCAATTACCGGAATACCTTGGAATAATTTACGACGAAGAGCGTAAATCGAAAATGTTTTTAAAATTTGTTTTAACACAACTTCAGTAGAAGCTGGTTGCAACACTGCTTCGTCTCCTTCGTAGAAGAACGAATCTTCTTGCTCTAGCTCTTGCAGTAAATTGTACCATGCGTATTGCTGAAGTCTTCCTGGTAGTAATGACGCATGAAATACCTTTAACGCAAGCATCATTTCATAAGGCTTGTTCACATCATGCCCAAATGATGTTGCAATAAGTTGGACAGCCTTCACATTTAACGCAATCATAACCGGGAAATCAGCTGTTAATAATAATAAACCTCCAGCACCCGTCGCTCCGCCTTGTACGAATGAATATAAACGATGTCGTGCTGTTTGCTGCTCTGCTATGTATGTTAATTGATCAATAGATAATTCTTTTAGGTCCTCTAGTTGCTCAATCGATTCATCAAATAATCTCGACGTTCCTAAAATACGATTACGCGCCTCTAACTGCGATTGTGAACTTTGAATCAATGCATGCAAATGAAAGAGCCATCCGTCTGCTTTCGTAAAGAAATCTTTTCGTTTTTTCTCAGGTAGTTTCGCAATTGTAGCATGTACCCATTTATCAAACATTTTTTGAAAATCAGTCGCTTCTTGCTCAACTAATTGCGATTCCCATTCTTTTATATTGTCTAAAATGGCTTGTTCTCGCTTCGATCGCATCGTAACAACCACCTCGTTCGATTTTTTTCTATTGTAACATATTTCTGCTTATTCTTTGCAAATATGCTTGTCTATCTTTATTCACATACCATTTTTGAGTAGCATAAAATATTAACAAAAAGGATGAGATGAATCACATGAATTTATCCAATATAAAAAAAGAATATAACGCAGTATTCAGCTTAGGACAAAACTGCTGGCCTGCTTGGGCATTATATCAATTCGAATTATCACCATTTTTTGGCGTTATCGATTTTATGCTAAGCCCTTCATTAGAAAAAGTGAATGTATTATTACAAAATCGATTTGACCGTTTTTTACAGTTCGAAAACTTATCCTTCATCTCATTTTGGGATGATGGTGCGAAATTAAGACTCCGTGACAACCTATATGAAATCGACTCTTGCCACGACTTTAAAACAGATGTAAATACACCAACTTCTTGGCCTTCTTATACAGAAATTAAGTTAAACTATGAGCATCGAATTCATCGTTTTCTAACTACAATTGACACAGCACAATCCATATTGTTTATTCGCACTGGAGGAACATACGAAGAAGCACGTTCCTTGGAACACATTTTATCTCAAATCGTTACACATACATTCTCCGTCCTATTACTCATTCCTGAAGATGTACCAACTGTTACGGAAGAAGATTGGGGATTACAAAATATTTGTGTTATAAAATGTCCTATTATGGATGTATTTCAGTACAATGAAGCATTTTGGGGAGACTTATTCGATGGGATTACGATTAAACCACATTCTTAAATACATGACACTTTTTATCACACACTGCATTATAATCATCCTTATACAAAATACATAAGGAGTGGTTGTATATGTATCCACGTGCAAAAGCTTTTGGTCTTGCTATACATGACGGTCGCCTTCTCGTACAAGAATATCGTACAGGAGATGAAACATATTATCGACCTGTTGGCGGTTCAATTGAACTTGGTGAAAAATCAGCACATACCGTTATTCGTGAATATAAAGAAGAGCTTCATACAGAAGTGGAAATCATCAATTATTTAGGTTGCTTAGAAAATATCTTTCATCTTGACGGAGAAATTGGTCATGAAATCATCCAACTATATTCTCTACGCTTATTAGACACATCACTATATGAAATGGAAAAAATGAATATACAAGATGAGCAAATAATATCGTATGCGAAATGGATTCCCATTACTGCATTCATTCAAGGGAAGAAAGTACTATATCCAGATGGAATTTTAAACTATATCCAAAAGAAAAAAGACGAAATCCTATAGGATCTCGTCTTGCTTTTCATATATTAACCAATGTTTCCAAGACGTAGTACGTCACGAGCAATCATAACTTCTTCGTCAGTTGGAATTACAATAATTTTTACTGGAGAGTGTGGGAAGTTGATGAATGCTTCCTCACCGAATACGTTATTGCGTTTTGCATCGAAGTATACGCCCATGTACTCAAGGCCTTCTAATACGCGCTCACGAATAATTGCACTGTTTTCACCTACACCAGCTGTGAAGATGATTGCGTCTACACCTTTCATACGAGCAGTGTAAGAACCGATGTATTTGTGGATACGGCTTACGAATACATCAAGTGCTACTTTCGCACGGTGATCGCCTTCTTCTTCTTTCGCAATGATGTCACGTAGGTCACTAGAGAAACCAGTAAGACCTAACATACCACTCTTCTTGTTTAATACGTTAACCACTTCTTCTACTGTTTGACCTGTTTTTTCCATGATGTATGGAATTAACGCAGGGTCAAGGTTACCAGAACGTGTACCCATTGTTACACCAGCAAGTGGAGTGAAGCCCATAGAAGTATCGATAGATTTACCGCCTTCTACTGCTGCGATACTTGCACCGTTACCTAAGTGACAAGAAAGTAAGCTTAAGCTTTCAAGTGGACGACCTAATAGTTCAGCCGCACGCTCAGTTACATATTTATGAGAAGTTCCGTGGAAACCGTATTTACGGATGCCGAACTTTTCATAGTACTCATATGGTAAGCTGTATAGGAATGCAGATTCCGGCATTGTTTGGTGGAATGCTGTATCGAATACTGCTACTGCTGGTACGTTTGGTAATACTTCTTGGAATGCTTTAATACCAACAACGTTTGCTGGGTTATGAAGTGGTGCTAAATCGCTTAATTCTTCGATATCAGCTAATACTTCATCAGTAATTAAAACAGAGTCAGCAAATTTTTCGCCGCCGTGAACAACACGGTGACCGATACCGCCAATCTCATCTAGAGATTTAACGATTCCGTTTTCAGTTAATTTTTTAAGAAGCATATTAACTGCTACTGCGTGATCTGGAATGTTTGTAACTTCTTTTTGTTTTTCGCCATCTACAGTAATAGTGAAGATACTATCTTCTAAACCGATACGTTCTACTAAACCTTTTGTTAATACTGTTTCACTTGGCATTTCAAATAATTGGAATTTTAAGGAAGAGCTTCCTGCGTTAATCGCGATGATTTTTGACATCTAGTCTTTCGCCCCTTTTTCTCTTGGTAGTTGTGTGGATGTTTCCACAAACCGCTCGATTTTATCTGATCAAATTCACTAAATATGAAAACGTTTCATTCTTAGCAAATTTTATACTCACGATTTTAATTTAAACATCGTACGACATATATTTCAAGTGAAAAAATTGTAACACCAAGAAAAAATATATATTACAGATTTCAAAAAAATTCAGTTTAATCTAGTATATATTTAAAAATATGACATATCATATAAAACTGTACTACATGAATCACTAACCCTGTTACATATACCTAACCTTATTTATGCGTTGCAAACCAAGTATTTAATTGGTCCATAATGTCTTCCATCGCCTTCATGTTAGAGAATTTAGGTAATTCCACTAATAACGCCTGTTTTGGCATCGTTACACTAGGGCCTTTCTTTTGGAGAACAAATATACTTTTTGCATTTTTCTCGTTTTTAAACATGGAAACAGGTAGCTGTAATAACCCCTGAATAAAGCATGTTTCTTTAATAAATGCATGTAATTTTGGTGCTTGATCACTTTCAAAAATGAAGTTCGGTACTAAGAAGAATAAGTACCCGCCTTCTTTCGTGTGTTTCACACTTTGTTCAATAAATAAGTGGTGGGCATATGACATTCCTTCATCTGCTTTTAACTTATATTCACTTGCACCGATTTCATTTGGATAATAACCAATCGGTAAATCTGAAACGACTGCATCAACCGGATCGATATAAAGTGGTGCTAGTCCATCTTGATGGAAGAATTCGATTGCATGCTTTTGTAAATTCGCATTTACTAAAGCAAGTTTAATTAACACTTCATCCACTTCTACACCAAATCCACTCACTGTAACGTTTTCTTGAGCGCTATTGAACACTGTCGTCATTAAATTACCCGTTCCAATTGCAGGATCTAACACAGTAATTTCATTTTGACCCTTCATAAATTTATGGAATAGGTAACTCATAAACATACCAACTGCATCAGGCGTCATTTCGTGATTCGCTTGTACGCCTTCTTTCATTCCTTTTAAGATGGCTAACTGAAATGCTTTACGAATTTCTTCACCTTTATATGTTTCTTCATTAAACGTACTATATTCACGATTCAGCCTTTCAATTGCTGATTCAGATAATTCCTCTTGTAAAATCGCTCCTTCAAACAAGTTATCACCTGTTTCTACAAGCGCCTCTAAATATGTTACATCTAATTCTTTACGTAAAACTACCGCAGAAGAATCAAAAATAGAAAATAATGTTTCTACTGTCTGACTCACGTACATTCCTCCTTCTCTCTTTTACACATAACTTATATCATACCATAATCTGATTTTTTCCCAAAAGAAAAAGCGACCCCTTTTAAGAGCTCCCTTTTTCGTGATGTATGATGTAACGTCTTCTCTCGTATATCGATTCCATATAGCAATATATGAGAGAAGACGACCTCTTACAAAGAGGTCATCTTCCTTCACATTATTTTGCCGATTTAGCTGCTTCTAATGCTGCTTCATAGTTTGGATGGCTTGTACCTTCGCTTACGTATTCTGCGTAAACTACTTTGTCATTGCTATCTACTACGAATACCGCACGAGCAAGTAAACGAAGCTCTTTCATTACTAAGCCGTAAGCTTCACCGAATGAAAGGTCGCGGTGGTCAGAAAGTGTAACAACATTTTCTAAACCGTTTGCTGCACACCAACGTTTTTGAGCGAATGGTAAGTCAGCGCTAATTGTTAATACTTTCGCGTTTTCAATACCTGCTGCATCTTGGTTAAAACGACGTGTTTGTGCATCACACACACCTGTGTCGATTGAAGGTACAACACTAATTAATTTTACTTCGCCTTTGTATGTCTCTAAACTTACTGGAGATAAGTCGTTTGCTAATACTTGGAAATTCGGCGCTTGATCGCCAACTTTAACTTCTGTTCCAACTAAAGTCATTGGATTACCTTTAAAAGTTACGTTTGCCACTTAAAAATCCTCCCTTATTTAAACAAAATATGTACAATGTAAATGATAGTTTGTCCCTATCGATAATGCAAATAAAATCGCTTTATTTACAAAAAAATTAAAGAAGCTAATCCATTGATCAGCTTCTTTATTCGTTAAATTTGAAATTCAGGATCGTCCTCTTTTCGTTTATCCATCATTTCTTTCACTTTATCAACAGCTTGTGGCGCTAATTCAATTATTTTATCGATGACGTGTGTTTGCTTATCTAAATGCAACACTTTTACACCTTCTCCATTTATTACAAGAAAAGCAACAGGATTAATAGAAACTCCTCCACCACTTCCCCCGCCAAATGGATGACGGCCTGAATGTTCTATTTTACCAAATTCACTTCCACCAGCCGCAAATCCGAAGCTCACTTTTGAAACTGTAAGAATTACACTTCCATCAGCAGCTTTAATTGGATCACCTACAATTGTATTTACATCAGTCATTTGTTTTAAATGCTGCATTGCGGTTGTCATTAAACCTTGAATTGGATGGTCCATTCTATATCCCCCCTTATGCTTGAACAGATTTTTCAGTCGTACCAGATCTTTGTTTTCTCATAAATACGAGTAATTTAATCCCTGTTCTTATGGCACGAAATATGCGAAAAGATGCCGTTAACTCACATCTTGATGCAAATCCTTTCCCTTGAAAAACAGGAGTAATTTCAAATTCTGGTACGTCTACAATATGCATATATTGTCCTACAACTCCAGCAGCCATTCCTTTTGTCCCCCATGCATATCCAGTGACAATTCCAGTGCTAGCTGCATCACCTGCTCCGATTTGTGTGTGCCATCTCCAACCATTGATTTTTACTCGTTTGAGAAAATCTTTAACAATAGTATGAACTTCTTGCAGTTTTTTTATCAGCTCCCCCATACTATCCAGTTGGGCTATAATTTTATTATCTAATCCGCCATCCTCTTCAGCTTTCTCAATCTTTTGCCCTGTCTTCTTCTGTTGCTTTTCAATTCTTTCCAATACATCAAATGTATAGCGAATCATCCATATTTTCACTTGAAACAAACATTGCTTTTCCATTTCTGAATATAAAAATGTCACTTTAAGCTTTATTTTCGACAATAGTATAAGCAAAATAAAAAGGAGAAGAATTATTATTCCAATTACGAACCACTTCATACGTATCATCCTTTCACTCCGTACCCATTATCGACAAGTTTATTCATAATTAAACAGAATCCCATAAGATTGAATATAAAAATTTTTCTAAAAATAAAAAGGTATTTTGACATTTTATATCGAAATATATTATTTGAACATATCGTCGGGGAACGTATTTGGATGATATGTAGTACGAAGAACAGAAAATTTAACTGCAGTGGAGGGATACATAATGGCAGATCGTCGCAATTTATTTTTCTTTTATGGTGATGACAAAGCAACGCTCGTTGAAAAAATGAAACCAATCTATCGTATTTTAGAAGAGAATGGATTTACCATATTAGATCATCCAAAAAATGCAAACGCTATCGTCAGTGTTGGAGATGATGCAACTTTCTTACAAGCCGTTCGTAAAACTGGTTTTAGAGAAGATTGCTTATACGCAGGGATTTCTACGAAAGATGAAACTTCTTTCTACTGCGATTTCCATATTGATCACGTTGATACAGCCCTTCAAGAAATTACAAAAAATGAAATTGAAGTGCGAAAATATCCAACAATTGAAGTAGATGTGGATGGTAGCACATCTTTCCATTGTTTAAATGAGTTCTCATTACGTTCTAGCATTATTAAGACGTTCGTTGTAGATGTTCACGTTGATGATTTATATTTCGAAACATTTAGAGGTGACGGTTTAGTTGTTTCTACCCCAACCGGAAGTACAGCTTATAATAAATCGTTACATGGTGCAGTTGTCGATCCACTTATTCCGTGCTTCCAAGTAAGCGAATTAGCATCATTAAATAACAACACATACCGTACACTTGGTTCACCGTTCATTTTAAATCACGAACGTACACTAACTTTAAAACTAAGACCAGACGGTAACGATTATCCTGTTATCGGTATGGATAATGAAGCGCTTAGCATTAAACAAGTAGAAAAAGCTGTTGTACGCTTAAGCGATAAACAAATTAAAACAGTTAAATTGAAAAACAATTCTTTCTGGGAAAAAGTGCAGAGAACGTTTTTATAACATGAAAAAAACGGCCGAATTATGACATTCCATAATTCGGCCGTTTTTTATTTCTCTCGCTATCAGTCACTATTCTTGTCGATAAGTCGATATATTTTAATAATCGCTGATATATTTTTACGCATCTTTCCTATAGACAATCTGACCATCAATTACAGTCATTGCTACTTGTACTTCTCTTATTTCTTCCGCCTCTATCTCAAAAATATTGCGGTCTACTATCGTAAAATCTGCCTCATATTCTTTTGTGATTTTTCCTCGCTTCGCTTCTTTTCCGATTGCATAGGCACTTCCTGTCGTAAATAACGAGACAGCCTCATATACCGTTAATCTTTCCTCTGGCATATAGCATACACCGTCAATAAAACTTCTACGTGTAACAGCGCTATATATGCCTAAAAACGGATTCACTTGTTCAATGGGTGCGTCAGACCCACCGTTGCAGTGTAATCCTGCTTCTAGTAACGTCTTCCACGCGTATGCATAACGAAGACGATGCTCGCCTAGTTTTTCAATGACTGACGGGAAGTCCGATGACAGAAAGACGGGCTGAATATCGATAATAGCCGGCAAGTGTTTCATTCTCTCAATCAACTCTTCACGAGCTAGCTGACAATGAATAATGCGGTCGCGTAATCCTTCTGCTGGTGGATATAATTCAAGCGCATCAATGACATATTCAAGAGATAAATCACCGATTGTATGAATCGCAACTGGCATATGTAAGTCTCGTGCTTTCTTCACTAACTCCGCAAGCTCTTTGCGCGAGAAGATTGCAACTCCATTTGTTTCCTGCGCATCTTCATACGGTTCACTTAATAAAGCTGTTCTTCCGCCAAAAGAACCGTCAGAAAAAATTTTCATCGCACCAAATTCAATATAGTGTTCATTTTCATATTCTTTTCGTTCATGTGCTACTTCATGGTGAACGAGTAAATGTGCTTTAAATGGCATATCCTTTATGACATGAGAAAACGCATTGTGCGTTTTTCTAAAGCCCCCGTAATAATTTAAATCTTCCGTATGCCCACCAACGAGGCCATATTGCCAACAGTCTTTAATCGCTGTTTGCAAAGCCCTTTGTAAATAAGCTTCATCAATTTCAGGTTGTACATGTTTAATTAATTCTTGCCCTTGTTCATATAAAAGTCCCGTTAACATATTTGATGAATCACGACCGATTTTCCCGCCTTTCGGGTCTTGCGTCATTTCTGTTATGTTTGCTTCTTGCAGTATGTATGAATTCACCCATGTAACGTGACGACAAACTCGCTTTAATAAAATTGGATGTTCTTTAGAGATTTCATCTAAATCACGTACATGAACTTGCTTTGTATCTGTAAAATTATTTTCATTCCAGCCTTCTCCAATAATCCAAGAACCTTTTGGTGCTTCTTCTACTCGTTTCCGCACGAGAGTCAGTACTTCACTGTAAGATATACAATTTGATAAATCTAGACGAAGTAACCTCTCTCCATGCCCAATAAGATGCATATGACTATCAACGAGACCTGGAATCATTGTTTTCCCTTCTAAGTCGTACAACTTCACTTCTGAATATCGACTTTCTAGCTCTTCCTTATTCCCAGTATCAACAATCATACCGTTTTCAACATAAATTGCTTCTACTTTTTCATTCTCTTCTCGCATCGTGTAAATGGTGCCGTCATACCAAATTTCTCCCATATATCCCATCTCCTTTGTATTATTGTATAAAAAAAAGCACCATTTCAAAACATGGTGCTTTTCTAAACATTACTTTTGTTCAGTAGTAGACGTTGTAACTTGCCATTCAATATTAAATTTATCTTTTACTTGTCCGTATGCTGGGCTCCAGAATGTTTCTTGAAGTGGCATAATAACCTCTCCACCTTCTTGTAACTTATCGAATACTTCTTTCGCTTTTTCTGCATTATTAATTTGAATTGCGATTGTTACTTGAGATCCGATTGCATGCCCTTGACCTGGGAATGTATCAGAAATCATAAGGTCCGTATTACCAACTTTTAAAGTAGCATGTAAAACGCGCTCTTTCGCTTCAGCTGGAATCGGGTATTCTGGATTTTCAGGCATATCACCGAAGGTTTGCATGACTTCTACTTTTGCATCTAACGCCTCTTTATAAAATTGTACAGCTTCTTGCCCACTACCATCTAAAACTAAATACGGATTAATACCTAAAATCATACGGACACCTCTTTTTTTAATTTATAAACGCGAACTTATGTTCGTTTTTATAATATCATATAGTTTACAGTTCATTCAACTATTTTCTAAATTATTTTGACGGAATCTCCATCTCTTGTTTTCTAAGTTCAATACGGCGAATTTTTCCAGAAATCGTTTTTGGTAGTTCATCTACAAATTCAATTTTGCGAGGGTATTTATATGGTGCAGTAAGTTCTTTGACGTGTTGTTGGAGTATTGGGATTAATGTTTCTTCGTTCTTTTCTATATTCTCTCTTAATACAATAAATGCCTTCACGACACTTCCACGAATTTCATCAGGGCTGGCGACAACTGCGCACTCTCTTACGTAAGGATGTTTTACAAGCGCGTCTTCTACTTCAAACGGCCCGATTGTATAACCAGAGCTAATAATAATATCATCACCGCGCCCTTCAAACCAGAAATAGCCGTCTTCATCTTTCTTCGCTTTATCGCCAGTAATATAATAATCACTGCGGAATTGCATCGCTGTGCGCTCATCGTCTTTATAATATTGTTTAAAGAGGGCTGGCGTTTCAATGTGAACTGCGATATCACCAACTTCTCCCACTGCAACTGGAATACCTTCTTCATTTACGATATCAACGTGGTTGCCTGGCGTTGGTTTTCCCATTGATCCTGGTCTAATATCCATCCCTTTCATTACACCAACAAGCAATGTATTTTCCGTTTGCCCATAGCCGTCTCTGACTGTAATATGAAAGTGCTTTTGGAACGTTTCAATGACTTCTCTATTTAACGGCTCACCTGCTGATACAGCGCTATGTAACGCTTCTAAATTGTACTGGCTTAAATTCTCTACCTTTGCCATTAATCTATACTCAGTCGGCGTACAACAAAGCACATTCACCTTATTATCGTCTAATAAATTTAAATATGTTTTCGGTTCAAATTTACCGTTGTATACAAATCCTGTTGCTCCTGATCCGAGAGTTGCTAAAAACGGGCTCCAAATCCACTTTTGCCAGCCTGGACTAGCCGTCGCCCACACAACATCATTCTCTTCTATTCCGAGCCAATTTGGAGCGCTCGTACGTAAATGAGCGTATGCCCACGCATGAGTATGAACAACACCCTTTGGGTTTCCTGTCGTCCCTGACGTGTAAGATAAAAAGACCATATCTTCTTTATCTGTCTTCGCCATTTCCAACATATCACTTTCTGTTTCTAACGCTGTTTTTAAATTATTCCATCCATCTACTGACTGCTCGCTCAGAACGAATTTTTGAAGAGACTCCATCGCTTCTATATCATCAAATTGTCCAATGTACGGTTCATAACTTACAATCGCTTTTACTTCCCCATGTCCAATGCGGTATTCGATATCTTTTTTGCGTAACATTTCCGAACTCGGAATTACGACAAATCCTGCTTTAATCGCAGCGATATACGTCATGTACGCTTCAATTAAGCGCGGCATCATAATGAGGAGCTTGTCCCCTTTTTGCAGACCACTCTTTATAAAAGCGTTTCCAATTTTATTCGCACCTTGCATAAGCTCAGCGTATGTAACTTCTCGTCTATTCCCTTTATCATCTTGCCAAATTAAAGCAAGCTTATCTTTATCCCCTATATATTTCTCTATTTCAGAAACTAAATTATAAGACGGTGGCGCCAACAATTCCTCTCTTTTCATAAACATCCTCCTTTTTCTTTATGCCTCCCTTATATAATAAAGAATTTTCTGTCTATTTTGAACCCTCTTCTTTTGACAAATTTTTTATGTCTATGTCGAAAGGAATATATACCGATGCAAACAACAAAAAGAAAGAGCGGGAGAACCCGCTCTTTCTAAGCCATCTTATATGGGATTATTTTTGGTAACCGCCTAATTGTTGCTCAGCTAGTGAAACTAAACGTTTAGTGATTTCACCACCAACAGAACCGTTAGCGCGAGCTGTTGCATCTGCTCCAAGTTGAACACCAAACTCTTGAGCGATTTCGTATTTCATTTGGTCTAATGCTGATTCAGCACCAGGAACCGCTAATTTATTTGTGCTACGTGACATGTTATATCACCTCCTTGTGAGTATAGAGTGTGATAAATAACATGACTTCATACACGATTTAGATATGGTAATTTATGGTTTCAGAAAAGTTCTTCGAATTTTTCTTCTTCCGCCACTACTTCTACCGTTTGTAATACCATTGTTTCTTTGTTCGCTACAGCTTCATCGATTAATGGTGTAAAATCATATTTCGCTTCAAAACGATTCGCTTTTTCACGCTTCGGCTTCGTCGCTGGGCTTGCTGGTGTGAATACTGTACAGCAATCTTCGTACGGACGAATTGAAATATCATATGTGCCAATTTCTTCAGCAATTTTAATAATTTCTAATTTATCCATCGTAATAAGCGGACGAATAACTGGATAATTTGTTACTTCGTTAATTGTATGCATACTATCTAACGTTTGGCTTGCTACTTGTCCAAGACTCTCACCAGTCGTAATTGCAAGTGCATTACGCTCCTCTGCAATACGCTCTGTAATACGCATCATCATACGGCGCATAACTGTCATTGAATAGCTAGATGGAATTTCTTTATTGATCGTTTTTTGCACTTCTGTAAATGGAACAAGGTGAAGTGTTACACGTTTACAGTATTTCGTTAGCTCTTGTGCTAAATCGATTACTTTTTGTTTCGCGCGATCGCTTGTGAAAGGTGGGCTATGGAAGTGAACTGCTTCCACTGATACGCCGCGTTTCATCGTTAAGTACGCTGCTACTGGGCTATCGATACCACCAGAAAGAAGTACCATTACTTTTCCGCCAACGCCAACTGGTAAACCGCCAGCTCCCATACGCTCGTCGCACATAATGTAGCTGTAACCACTGCGAATTTCTACACGTACATTTACATCTGGATTATGAACATCTACTGTAATATCTTCAGTATTTTCTAGAATGTGTCCACCAATCTCAGGTAATAATTCCATCGTTCTCATTGGGAAATGCTTATAAGAACGGTGTACAGTAATTTTAAATGTTTTTACATCACCTTTTACTTGTAAGAAAGCTGCTAATGCACCTTTTTTAATATCTTCTAATTCTGATGGTACTTTCATCGCTAAGTTAAACTTATGAATACCAAATACATCTTCCAGTCTTTCAGATACCGCTTCATGGTCTTCACCATTTAATTGGATGTACATACGGTCATGTGTTGCATCGATTTTAATATTTGGGAATTTTTTCAGTTTGAACTTCACATTATCTTTTAATGTGCTTACAAATTTAGAACGGTTCTTACCTTTAGTTGTCATCTCTCCATAACGAACTAAAATATATTCATATGTCATCATATTCCTTTACCTCATCACTTCATATAATTTTGGCATTGTTTCTTTCACAATACCTTCAAATTGTTTTACTTCTTCCATCGTGTTTTCTGGTGCCAAACTAATGCGAATAGCACTTGCAGCAGCCGCATGCGGTACTCCCATTGACACTAACACTCTGCTCACTTCATTTGCTTTTGAAGAACAAGCAGACTTCGTTGATACATATACACCGTGTTCTTCTAAAGCATGAACGACCACTTCTGGTTTTAAACCTACAAATGATACATTTAAAATGTGCGGTGCTGCGTATGCAAGCGACGTATTAATCGTTACATCTTCCATCTCTTTAAAGAAACGAACAAGCTCTGCTTGTAAACTTTGCAAATGAGCTACCTTTTCTTTCACTTGTTCCATCGTCATGCGAAGTGCTTTCACCATCGCTACAATACCAGGTAAGTTTTCTGTACCAGAGCGATACTTCAGCTCTTGTTGACCACCTGATAAAATTGGATCTAACCTTACACCATCACGTACATAAAGAAGACCCGTTCCTTTTACACTGTGGAATTTATGTCCAGATATTGAGCAAAGATCAATATGAGAAGCATATAAATTAAGCGGTACTTTTCCTATCCCTTGCACATGGTCCACATGGAATCTTATTTTCGGATAATTCGATAATAATGTTCCAATTTCGGCAACAGGCTGAATTGCTCCAGTCTCGTTGTTTACGTGAATAATTGACACAAGAATCGTATCTTCACGAAGTGCTCGTTTTACATCCTCTACCGATACAACACCATGCTCATTAACCGGTAAATATGTTACATCAAAACCGAGATCTTCTAATTGTTTATATGCTTCAAACACAGACGCGTGTTCAATATTTGTTGTAATGATATGTTTACCGCGCGAACGATTCCTCATCGCTATCCCTTTAATCGCAAGGTTATTCCCTTCCGTTCCACCTGATGTGAAAATAATCTCAGAAGGTTTAACGTGAAGAAGCTGCGCTGCAATCGTTCTTGATTGTGTTAATAGACGCTCTGCCTCTCCTCCAAGCGAATGAATAGAAGAAGGATTCCCAAAATATTTCCCTGCAACCGTTACGTACGATTGAAGAGCTTCTGGATATGGCTTTGTCGTCGCACTATTATCAAAATAGATCATCGTTCTTCCCCTTTCAGCGCTGTCACATCATATAATCATATCACAAATACGTGTCATTACGCTAAGACTACTAAAAGGTTCCGTTATATTTTAAAACGAATAACCTTACTGTATTCCGCTATTCATTATAGCAACATCGCCTGCAAAATTACACAAAAAAACAAACCCTTATGAAAGGGTTTGTTCATTGTCTACATATTCAGCTATTTTTTGAACAACGCCAGGCTCAAGTTGCTCTAGTACAGAAGCCGCTTGCTCTAAAGCAGCATCGTATTGATATTCACGGAATAATTTCTCCGCGTAATTTAAGCTCTCTGCAAGGTTTTCATCATGACTGCGGTAACGATTACCATATTGAATTAATTTTTCAACTAAATACGCTTGTCCAATTAACTCTTCTGTCATTTCAGCTACACCATTAACAGTTTTGTACGCTTCTTCTAAACTGCTATTTACAGCATTCATATTTAACGGCTTCACTTCTAATTGCTCATATACAGCTTGCATTGCCATTTGTCCTCTTTTTAAATCTTCCATAATACTCTCTGGAAGACCTGGCAAATTCGACTTTTGCATAAAGCGTTTCGTTTCGAAAATAGTATTTCGCATTTCTTGTAACTTCTCACGCGCTTCAAATTCTTCTTTACGCATCGTTTGCAGCATTTCTTTATATTCTGCATGAAGTACTTTTAATGTTTCACATTGCTCATAAATCTCTTCTAGTTCCTCACGAATGATAGAGAAGGCAATATCTTGTTCAGCAACGCGTAATTGCAACATTTCAAAACGTTTCATTAAAATGTGCATTTGCTTTTCAATTACTTTTTGAGACTCAATGTCCTTATCTTGTAACTGGTAACTTTGTTTCACAAGCTGTGTTTCTGCTTTTGTTTCAATCGTTTCAGTGCGAATTTCTTCTAAATCTTCATAAACAGAAAGTGTTTTTTGCTCCACATAATGTCTCGCATGTACTTCTTGTTCTAGTTGATCATAGAAGCCATCTAAAATCGTTTTTAAGCTTTCTACTTTTTCAGCCGCTTCCGTTATGTGAAGCTCCTGTATATCCATTAAACATATTTGTAGTTGTTTCTTCATATCGCGAACTTCTTTAGGGATTTCCAAATACTCTAATACATAACCTTGTCTTACCATATCATTATGTCCGTGTAATAAATCTTCCAGCTGAACTGGTAACGTCGCTTGACACTCTACCAATAAATCTGGAATTTGGTGAATAATGATTTCTAAATCTGCTAAACCTTCTTCCAAACTAATAACAATTTCTCTCGCTTTTAAATAGTCACCATTATTTGTTGCTTCTTCAAAGCTTTTGAATTTCTCAGACTCAGCGTCTAGCATCTCTTCAATTTTCTGCTCCGCTGCTCCATACATATGTCTATGAGCAAGAACACTCTTCTTCATACTACGATATGTATCACGTAACCCTTCAATTTCTGAGCTATTTTTTTCATGGCTTTCTAACAATTGCTGTAATTCATTTAAAATGTCTGTAATACGATTATCAGCGTCATCTAAACCACTTATGGTTTCATTCATCGCATGCTTTGCTTTTCGGAAGGAGAATTGCGAGGCGAATTTTCGCGCTTGCGCTAAATCTTTGTCAGCTTTCGGAAGGGTTGTTGATACAATCTCATCCCATTCTTCACGCCATTTACCAAACAGTTCTTCTGTTTGACCCGTCATATTTAGATCTTTTACCCGCTTTAGTTCATCTGCCACAGGTTTATCTTTTATCTCTTGTTTCCACTGCTCAAGTGCTTCAATATCTTTATATGAACGATTTCTTATCACAAGCTCTATCATGAGCAGCACTAGAATAGAGCTTACTACAATGATAACGATCGTCAGGATAGAATCCATGCAAAAAAGCCTCCTAGTTATATCTCTTTTTTTGTCCGTTCCGTTTATGAAATGGAAGGCATTATGTATAAAAAGGGAATCCCCCTATATTTAACAACTAACAATGTACTAATCATACCATGTAATGGTTTGTTTTTGACCTAGTTTTTTTTAAAATTTCATGTTTCTTTCAATGCAATTGTAATCTTTCTCAATATTCCGTTTGGATTACCTCTCATCATCAAATGAATGCACTAAATGGCCTTCTTCCATATGAGATGCGAAATAAATTTTGCGCACAAGTGGCGGCTCAACAGAAATCGCATGCACATTTCCTTGGCTTACCGCTTGCTCTACTGACATTTCTGGAAGTAACGTGATACCAAGTCCAGCACCGACCATCGCAAGCATCGGTTCTGCATAAGAAGTTTCAAATGCAATGACTGGTTTCGCACCTATCCCTTGAAACATATTCGTAATCATTTTTCTTACATCACAAATTTCTGGATATACGATTAACTTTTCATTTTGCAAATCTTCCATTCGGATTACTGTTTTCTCTTTATAAAGATGATCATTTGAAACGACACAAACAATTTTTTCTTCTCGTATTTCTTTTATACACGCAGCGCCTTCTACTACCGAATCGATGAACATTGCTTCAATCTTTCGATCTTTAAAGAGTCCCATTAATACTTTCGTATGCTCAATTTTCCATTCTACTTCGAATCCTTCACCTAACACATCATTACATTTCGATATATAATGTGCTGCTAAACTCGGCAATATGCCTATAGAAATTTTCCGCTTTTCTTGAAAATTTTTCATTTCTTCTTTCACTTCATATATGTGTTCTAAAATCGGTAACATTCTTTTTATAAATAACTCCCCAGCCTCCGTTAACTCCACTCCTTGCGCGGAACGCTTCAGTAAAGTAACCTCTAAATCCGCTTCTAATCTTTGAATTTGCTTACTAAGCGCCGGTTGAGAAATATGTAAAAGCCTACTCGCCTTGGATAAGCTTCGCGTATTCTTTACTTCAATAAACGATCGTACTGCCTCTAAATCCATCGTACACACCTCTAACAAAAAGTTATAACTGTCATAAAAAATCGATATTTCCTTCTATAAACAATTACTCTTTATACTTATTTCATCAACTTACTATAACGAAGTGTAAAGGGGAAAGATACTCTTGGATAAAAAACAAATGCTACTTGGCTCCCTCCTATGCCTACTTGCCGTCACTTCTTGGGGGTTCATGTTTCCTGTCATGGCAAATGCCCTGCAGTTTATCGATCCGTTCTTTTTCACAACTATCCGATACGGATCAGCAGCTATTATTTTTCTTATTTTGCTACTCATCACTGAAGGGAAAACTTCACTCCGCTTAGAGAAAAGAACACTTTCTTTATTCTTTTACGGAACTGTCGGTTTCGCTGGATATGGTTTTCTCATTTTTTACGGTCAACAACTTGCCGGACCTGCTGGAGCCATCCATGCCGCGATGATTCAATCTCTTATGCCACTCATCGCTTTATTATTGCAGTGGATAACGAAAAACAAACGCCCACAAAACTATACATTCCTTTGTATGTTCGTTGCACTGCTCGGTGTTATGCTTGTTATTTCAAAGGGAAATATTCACTTATTATTTGGAGCTGCCAGTCACCTCACAACAAATATACTTATGCTATGCGGCGTGACTTGCTGGGTCATTTACACGAACGGCGGTGCTCGTTTTCACTCTTGGTCACCACTTAGATACACGACGTTAACTTGTTTATTCGGCTCGATTTCACTCATCGTTCTCGTCACTTTCTTCACTTACACAAAAGTCATTACTGTACCGTCACTACGTACAATTATGAACGTTCGTTTTGAACTCTTGTATATGTCGATTATTGCAGGTGTTATCGCTGTATTTTGCTGGAACACAGGAAATCGCTACATTTCATCTATTAACGGCATATTATTTATGAATCTAGTTCCTGTACTTGCACTTATCGGTTCCATCTTTCGAGGTTATACAGTCGACAAAGTTGAAATTACCGGAGCCTCATTAACAATTATCGCACTATTATGCAACAATGTATGGCAAAGAAAAGAAAGCACAGAAATCCCCACCTCAGTTCGTTAGGTGGGGATTTCTCACATATGAACAGCTCTTGGCCATTCTTGGTACATATTCGTTATACATAATGTTTGTTCCATCCATTGTTCAATTTCCTTCGTGTACATTTCTATGAAAAATGTCTCAGACGGAAAAGAATGCAGCACTTCTGATATATATTGTGGATATAAAAACGGCATATTCATCATGCCTTTTAATTGTGTCATAAACATTGTAAAAGATACCTTCTTAAACTCTCGTTTCATTTGTCCTTGCTTTATGATTTGTTCTATATAATATCTTTCTTTAGAAAAATAAACAGTCATCACTTCGCGAATTAATGTCGTATCAAGCGACAGCTCTCGATAAAAGAAACGTGTCAGTTCCCTATTTTCAAATTGATATCGTAAAATCCCGCGCACCATTTGCACCATCACATCTTTAGCCGACAAATATTCTCTCTGTTCAAAGGACGTTTCAATCACATGAATATACCCTTCTAAAAAATTAGTAATAAGCTGCTCTAATAGGCCTTGCTTTCCAGCAAAATAATATGAAATATTCGCTACATTCACATCCGCTCGCTTTGCAATGTCTCGCACCGACGTTCCATCATAACCTTTCGTATTAAACAACGATATTGCCGCATCAATTACTTTTTGTTTCGTCTGTTTCATGCGCTCACTTCCTCTCACTGAACAGCTATAGTTTAAATTTCTTGACTTTTAAGACAAATTCCTTTAATTTTCTATCGACAAAGTCATGTGAAATACATCGTATTTTGCTAATATTTTACACATCTCGATAAAAAAGGAGCTGTTTCCATGTTTACTAAGGAAAGTTATGCAGGATCTCGCGTGCAGCAATATGAGACAGTAATTAAACAACTGGATGCATTATTAACTGGCGAATTAAACGTAGTCGCAAACTTATCAAATGCGTCCGCATTATTAAACCAATTTTTAGATCGTGTGAATTGGGTTGGCTTTTACGTAACAGAAGGAAATCAGCTTGTTCTTGGACCATTCCAAGGAATGCCTGCTTGCGTACGCATTCCATTTGGACGAGGCGTTTGCGGCGTTGCAGCTGAAACGAAAACAACACAGCTTGTAGCAGACGTTCATCAATTCCCAGGACATATCGCTTGCGACAGCGCTTCAAATTCAGAAATCGTCGTACCAATCGTGAAAGAAGGAACTGTCATTGGTGTACTTGATATTGATAGTCCCGAAAAAAATCGCTTCGATGAAGTAGATCAGCGCTATTTAGAAAAGTTTGTGGAAACACTCCTAAAACATATGTAGAAGAAAAAGAGCCAGTTATCAATTGCGTACATCACGTACGAAACCGATAGCTAGCTCTTTTTTTATTGATTACTAACAGTAGATATTTTCTTTAACGCTTGTTCTAAATCAGAAACGATATCCTCCCACGATTCTAAACCGACTGATAAACGTATTAAATTATCATAAATACCCATTTCTTGTCTTAACTCAGCTGGAATCGCAGCATGCGTCATCGTTGCCGGATGCTGAATTAACGTTTCTGTATCTCCTAAACTTACCGCAATTGTAATAAAGTGAAGGTCATTAATAAACGCTTGCGTCTCTTCTTTCCCGCCTTTAATTGAGAAAGAAATTACGCCGCCGCCCCGTTTCATTTGGCGAGATGCTAACTCCCCTTCTGGATACCAAACACCTTCTACCGCATCATGATTTTTTAGGAACGATACAATTTTTTCTGCATTATCACAATGACGGTCCATCCTTACCGCTAGCGTCTTTAATCCGCGTAACAATAACCATGCATCAAACGGCGCCATAATACCCCCGATATCTTTTCGCATCGGGCGAATTTTTTCAGCCAATGCTTTCGTTTTACAAATCGTTACACCCGCCACAACATCGCCGTGACCGCCAATATATTTCGTCGCGCTATGCACAACTGCGTCACAACCAAGCTCAAGTGGTCTTTGTAAATAAGGTGAACAAAACGTATTATCAATAATGACAAGTAAACCATTTCGCTTCGCAACCCGAATGACTTGTTTTAAATCAATTAATTTCATCGTTGGATTAATCGGTGTTTCAACGAAAATAAGCTTTGTGTTTGGGCGAATCTTATTTTCAATATCAGCCTCTGTCTCCATATCACAAAACGAATGCGTAATCATAAATTTCTCTTCTAACACTTCTAAAAATCCGTACGTGCACCCATATAATCCATTTGAACAAATAATATGATCTCCAGCTTTTAGAAAGCCAATTAACGTTGCAGAAATAGCTGCCATACCGGATCCGAAAGCAAGTGCTTCTTCTCCTCCTTCTAACACCGCCATACGTTCTTCAAATAACTTTACAGTTGGATTTCCAAGTCTTGAGTAAATATAAGATGGATCCACTCCCGCAAAACTCGCCTCTCCTTGCTGCGCAGTCTCAAATGTAAATGTAGATGTTTGAAATAAAGGTGGTGTTAAACTTCCTTTATGTTCCTCTGATGTATACCCGTGATGAATTAACGCTGTCTCCATATGCTTCTTTTTCATAAAAACATCCCCTTTTATGTTTTTACTGCCGCATATTCATCAACAAAAAATTAATGAACATTTTTTACTACATTTTATGTAAGCGTTTTATTTGTGTTTCTATCACTTCTTTTATATCGTTTTAAATTCCTTCTTGTTCATTTCCAAAATTTATATGCATAAAACAAAAACGTACTCGCTTGACGAAACTCTGGGTAAAAGATATAATAGCGTTTGTGTAAAATAAAAAGGCAGCCTTGTAATGTGAGTTTATCGTTTGTATTTTGTTCCTCTACGGAGGTGTATCTCGTAACTCCCTGCTGCTGGAGCGAAGGTACATGAAAACAAAATGCCCGTAAATATCGATTACGTCTGTTTTTATTTTACGTAAATAAAAACATTTTAAAGGAGGAGTCAATTATGGCTCGTTATACAGGTCCAGCTTGGAAACTGTCTCGTCGTCTTGGAATCTCTCTAAGCGGCACAGGAAAAGAATTAGAAAAACGCCCTTACGCACCAGGTCCTCACGGTCCTAACCAACGTAAGAAACTTTCAGAATACGGTTTACAATTACAAGAGAAACAAAAACTTCGTCACATGTACGGCATGACTGAGCGTCAATTCCGTCGCACATTTGACCAAGCAGGTAAAATGCCTGGTAAGCACGGCGAAAACTTCATGATCCTTCTTGAAGCTCGTCTTGACAACTTAGTTTACCGTATGGGCTTAGCTCGCACTCGTCGTGCAGCTCGCCAATTAGTAAACCACGGTCACATCATGGTTGATGGCGCTCGCGTAGATATCCCATCTTACCGTGTAAAACCTGGTCAAACTATCAGCGTTCGCGAAAAATCTAACAACCTTGTTGTTGTTAAAGAAGCGATCGAAGTTAACAACTTCGTACCAGAATACTTAACTTTCGATGCTGACAAATTAGAAGCTACTTACACTCGTCACGCTGAGCGTTCTGAGTTACCAGCTGAAATCAACGAAGCATTAATCGTAGAGTTCTACTCTCGTTAATTCAATCGCTTTGTAGATACTAGTATTAAAAACCCTAGAAACGTTATTATAACGCCTTTTCTAGGGTTTTTTACTGTTCTTATGGTTTGTAAAATAACTTAAATAAAATTAATTAGTTGGGGGAGGTTTTTGGGGGGACTTTTGAAATAAAAAAAGCGTGAGCAAATGCTAATTTCCCCACACACTCTTACAATTTCAGATATAATGATATTTATTCTAATCAAATTAAAAGGAGTTAATTGTTTTGAAAGAAAAATTCACCAAGATCCCTCTTCATGTACAAGACTTTCAAAAATTAAAAATGTTATTAGACGAATTGGTACAAGATGAAATAATGTTCATGGAAGGGGTTTCTAAGTATGCTTTAAATATTTCTTCTAAAGAACATAAGGTCACCATTAACCTTAGAAGTGAATTTTCCACCAATTCATACTTGGCGATCACCGCTATAAGTATTACCCCAAGCAATCAAGGTAAGGGGAGTATTATTATTGAATGGTTTAAGACATTCGCTAAAGAACAAGGCTTTGAACGATTAGTATTACAGCAAGTCGTAACTAAAGAAGGTTACCACTTTGCATTAAAAAATGGATTTTCAAAACATGTTAGTCTGTACGAAGAAATGTTTGGAAAACCAAACACTATTAACGGAGATTATGAACTACATTTAACGTAAAAAATAGGATAAAAAATGAACGAATATTTTCGTAATCGTTCATTTTTTTTACTTGGCTAATTATCTAATATTCTCGGTTCTTTCCACGTTCAATCCCATATACATCTAATACATAATAAAGAGCACACTTGGTCGAATGTGACTACATTAATTCTTCAATTAATTTATTTTCTTCTTCAATATATTTATCAATTAACCCCCATATAGAGCGCTGATTTCTGTAAGATATATTTTGATAATATGTTTTTTCTGCTTCATTTGACGTTTCTAAAAAAGAAGCACACCAGGTAATATATTCATTACAATTTTCCCTTTCATTCATGATTTTTTGCCTTTTTTCTTTTTATTTCCTTTGTAAGTTAGTATGGTTCGTAATTTACCATCTTTCAGAACAACTTTTCTATCATAATCCGCTAAAATTAAATAAAAAAGAATCTACTCATATCTAAGGAAACTCTCCGTTTATCTCTTAAATTTATAACTCAACTCCAAATATTACCTTCAAATATTATGTATTTTTCATTCTCCCATGTAAAATATCAATTTCCAAACTTAAACACCCTATATCTTAATAATGTTAAAATATTATATATAACTTTACATTATTTTGTCGGTAAATTTTATTTGTTAGGAGGATGAAAAATGGCAGTAAAAATGAAAAAAGCTTACTCAACAATCAAACAAGAGGATGTAACAGCTAAATATGTCGAACAGCATCAAGAATTAAAAGTTGGATTAGAATGTCATATTTGTAGGATAGGCGTGGCTCATAAAAATAGTTATAAAAGAGTTGAAAGTCCAGTTCCAACTCATTTCACAAGAAAACCAAGGTTAGAACATAGGGAAGGGTGCAAATATAATACATTAGGACAAGTTACTGAAATAGCTAAGGACTCCGATGATAAAATTTTAGAAAATATAAAGAAAAATAAATTCACCTTCCGATTAACAATGATTCATGAACCATTAAGGGATTTAGGTAAGCAAAGTAATAATTTCACTAATAATGACGGAACTGCAGCTCCAAAAAAAGATAGGAAGTATGTTTCCAAAGGGAAACTAAGTTCCTATTTAGCAACAATGATAAAAGTTCTTGAACTACGAAAAGCGGTAGAAGATGACAATTCAAATGAATTAGAATCCATCATCGAAATTCAAATGTACGGAAAGAAAATCAAATGGTCCAATTTCTATTATGATCAAGAAAAGTACCTAGATGCTTATAACTATTTGCAAACTCTTAAGACTAAAAGACATCCTATTTGCATTGAAGGTGTAGTAAGAGACATAAGACCTCTTAAACAAGGAGATCGTTATGCTGTAAATCTCAAATTTGGTAAAACAGAAAAAGATGTGGAACAAATCCCTTCTGTTTCTATTTTGTGCAATGAAAGCGATATACCTTCTATTACTTTTGAACCAGGTCAGCATATTGTAGTGTGTGCATTATGCACAGCAAGCCAGAGTAAAATCAGCAATAAATATTTAAATATTCGCGCGTCATTATATCATAAAAATCAGTTGGTTATATTTAAAGAAGACGAAGAACTTTGATAAAATTAAAAATCAGCCTACATGTAGGTTAATGAATATTTAAGCACTCTATTTTCCAGCTGCTCTACCTAATAAAAAAGCTTACTGAATCGCATACTCAGTAAGCTTTTTTGAATTTGGATAAGTTCGCTTTGAGTTATACTAATCCCTTTAAAAGCTACAGCATAGTATAAAACAGGATAATTGTAATCACCCTTTATTACATAATAAAAAGCCACGTTATTTAAACATAGCCTTATGTAACTATTATTTGTATTCCTACTCTTCATTTGAAACATTAAGCCGCAAAACCTTATATAAATCATCAGATATAATAATATTATTGAAAATATCTTGTTTCGAGTTTTTATTATAAAAATTCTCAGCGACTAAACACATTTTACGACAAAAGTCGATTACTCCTATTTTAATTCTTATACTACAATCATCTTCATTGTTTTCCCAAGACTTGCTGTAGGAAGTTATAGTATCTGTTAACTCGAAAACAAAATCCTTAGATTCTGTCTGATTATACTTCTCTCTCATATACTCTCTAATATCACTAGATCCATCATGAAGAAAATTACAACGCAACTTATAAACTGCATCACCATCAAATCTATCTACATTTTCAATTCCATCAGGATTTTCGAATTTATGTATATACTCGTTATACCATTGAGCATATCTTTTCCCTACTCCCTTAGTTTCAGAATATGCAATCTTTCCACAAATATCAGGTAGTGTAAGTGTTAAAGCTAAAGCAGATAAATAATTTTTATTATCTAAACTGTTCATAATTTCTTTTATAAGTTTATCCAAAGTATTATCTCTCCTTCTTTATTCAATTCAAAAGATGCTTCTTGTAAAATAAAAAGCCATACCTAGGTATGGCCTTAATCTGTTAAATAGTAAATAAAAAGTACTTAACTAATTACTTTTCACTATATTTTTTTGACTCATCTAGTGGACTAATCCGCATAAAACCATTTTGTAAATCCTTGATTTGAATGTTATTGCGTAAGTCAGTAGAATTATTTAAAATTAAACGCTGGTGTATGGAGTCGCTTTGATGTTTATTTGCTAAAAATCTTCTAGACAATTGATTTGATTCCCTAAACAACATCTCGATCACCCTCTCCTTACATTATACGTCAATTTTTCAATTTGTTTAAAAGCTTTTCAATGCCCTTATACGCTTCTTCTAATGAAGTATATACATTGTTCCACTCTGAAACCCGATTTGTCTTTCCACTCTTCTTAAACAATTTCAAACCATTAGTTAAATACCCTCCGTTATTTTCACATAAGCTCAGGGTGTACTGATTATTTTCCGTATCCAAAAACCAAGAACGAATGTTCTCTTCTGTATTATAATTATACTCCCAATCTAACTTTTCGTCAATCCGACTCAAGTCATTGATCATATCTAATACATTGGAATACCTTTGTGAAGCATCCGCACACATACTTTTTGAAATTATGTTTCTTATTTTTTTAGGAATATGTGGTAAGTACACTTCTCTATTTGGAAACTCTTCATTAAATAGCCCTTCTCTTAAACGAGGGTAGTCAATACCATCATCCGTACAATAATTATTAAATTGTCTCTCAAATTCTTCATTACCGTTACACATACGATATAGCGTTACGCCTGCTTGATAGATATCGTCTTGAATAGTTCTTGAAGAAGTCTCAAAATACTGCGGAGAAACATGCTTATTATAACCGAATCCTTGCTCCGCTAAACCGTATTCATTTAAGTACCTTGACAAGCCAAAATCAGTTATTATTGCCCTATCTGAATCATTAATTATTATGTTAGTTGGCTTTATATCTAAATGAAGCATGCCTTTAATGTGAATAAATAATAACCCACTTAAAAAATCAAGTGAGTATTTTATTATCTCTCTCACAGTTAGCATTCTCTCGTTCAATAAACTATTAATAGACCCCTTTTCATAATAAGGCATAGTAATATATATTTTCTCCTCATCTTCTGCCGCATAACGAACGGGCATTACATGAGGATGACTAGCATCATTTAACAATTGCGCTTCAAGAAAATAAGTTTTTATTTCCTCCACATCAAGAGACTCTTTTTTTATTTCTTTTGCGACTAATAGAGCGTTTAATTGTGGATCTTTTATAATATAGACTTCAGAATTTCTACCCTCTCCTCCTATAGATTTAATTTTTTCTAATGATAAATTCGCTTTTATGTGTTCTAAAACAATCACTCGTCTCCCGCCCCATCTTCTTTATAAATAGTGGCATATCCTACAAGAAAGCTCTCTCGATGATTCGCATGAAATTTTTCCCACCCAGGAATATTAAATTCATTTTTTTTTGCATCTCGACATTCTTTTATAAGAGATTTATGCTTCCCTAACTTACTTCCAATTGTATCTAATCTTCCTGTAAAATAGTAGCTTACAGTACTATTAGCCAATAACTCTTGAATAACCCCTTCAATATTTACTCGGAAAGGATCTTTATTTTGCGAGATTCCTTCTGCTATTCGTAAACCCGCCTTTGTAATTCCATATTCACATATTAATGAAAATAGACTTGTCCTTATATATGATAATTTCCTTGGAATGTCTAATGCTTTAGGAATAATAAGAGATTCATTGACATAATCAACCGCCCCCTGCTCATCCATCTGCAAAATAGTATAATAAACTTCTGTAGGACTTACTCTAATTCCAATCGCTCGTTCCATACTCTCTCTCCCTTTTTATTATCTAAATTTAATCTAACACACAAAAGTACAGCAAGTAAATGTTGGAAGGATTGTATCAACTTACTAAATAAAAAAGACGCTCTCAACAGAGAACGCCTTAATTGGTCAATACTGTAAAACGCACATTAAACATGGCATTATTGATTTTTTAAGTGAATAAAAACATTAGAATTATCACTTCTAAATTTAGCAAGTGTCCCTTCTTTTACACCTTTATGTAATAAATAAACATATACTACACAAAAAAGCTTACTGATTATACGACTAAGTAAGCTTTTTATTGAATATGGATAAGTTCGTTTTGTCGTATGTTAATACCTTTAATCAATTTATAAAACGCAATATTTACAGTCTCCACATTTAATTGGTATAATTTAACTATTAAGCCGACTTATTAATATCACATCTATTTTATATAACATAGAGTAATTTAAAGCATAAAATTAAAGGTTAATAAAACTTTTTTATAGAAAAAATACATAAATGAATTTATAATGAGAAAGGCTTTTAGAAAAGGAGGATAGAAAGGTGCTACGTAAATGTTTAACAATTATAGAAGAGAATTTACCTCAACATGAACTAGAGAGAGTCTCTCGACTCCTTTACTCATCATATAACCCTTTTGACTTCGATTCTAAAATTTGGACTAACATACAAGAAATAATTCCAAATGACGTATTTGATAAAATAAAACCCTTTAAACGAACAGTAGTTGGTCACGCTATTATAAATGAGTTGGTTATGAAATACTTCCCTGGTGAAATTACCATAAAATACAATTTTATTAAAAATCACCTTAATCGCCTTAATGAAATTACTGTATTTGAATTAAAAATAAATTCAAGTAGGTTAGATATCGGAAGGATTAATGGTAAGTCTATTGCATATGAAATAAAGACAGAACTAGACACATTGGATAAATTACATAAACAAATTACAGACTATTCAAAGGTATTTGAGTATGTTTATGTCATTATTCATCCTTCACATTTAAAAAAGGTCACTGACTTAGTCCCGCAGCATTGCGGAATAATTACCTATAATTTAAAACATGGTGTTTGTAAATTTAGTTTCCGAAAAAAGGCGTTAAAAAGTGACAATATGAAACCAGAAGCACAACTTTCAACTTTAACAAATAAAGAGTTAGATTGGATTATAAAAGCAAGTAAAATTGACAATATTGTTTCTAATAAAAAGGTAAAAGAAGAAATAATTGTCGAGAAAGTAAATTATAAAAAAATTAATACCCTCTATAAGAAGGTATTAAAAAAAAGATATAATAAAAATTGGGGCTACCTTTGTAATCACTTTGAAAAAATTATGCCAGTGGATATTCAGTCTTTTTTCTCAACACAAGCTGATCCTTACTGGGTATATTATAAAAATTCCTCCATAGTATAAAGGTAATGGCCACATGCGAAACCTTTCCACTCAGGTTGGCTTTTACCTTTTTTAATTTTATTGTATATTCCATCTATACTTTTACATCCTCGACAATTATCTTTGTGCACTTTCGTAAAACTACTCCATACTTGAGAAGAAACTATGGATGGAGCTACCATACTTTCGAAAGTATCTGCCTGTTCTTTTATACCTTTAAATCCATAATAAGAATTATCGTCCCATGAATACTTAATATAACCAGGGCTTATTATCCCACCATCAGTTAATTCATCTTTTTTAACTCCACAATAATCCCCAAATGCTGAAAAACCAAGTGAACTATAAGCAGTTAACAAACTATTATCAGCCTCTTGAATAATAGCATTGTGATTTAAACTCACATTTGAAACAGTTCTTGGAATAGCCGATCTTAGTATTACACTCTTACATTTTTTTGATGAACTTAACTGTTGTACACTTTTATACAAATTATCATTTGCAGGGTGCGTGTGCGGAGTTTCATCTAAATCGAGTATTATAATATCCCTTTCTGTAACAATGTTGACTAATTCCTTCATAGCATTGCTAAATTCATTTGGGTAAATCCTATAAGCAAGTTGATTATAATATTTTCTTAGTTGTTGATTTTGAAGCGCAAGATAGTTAGGTATGTATGTATCGTTTGGATTATAAGTTATCACAGGGATAACTTTATCACTATCTACAAGTCTACTATCTGTTAGAATATCAATTCTAGTTTGGGGGTTTGCTAAAACTGGTGTCAAGTATCTTCGAACATTACCTATAGTATTATTCCGTAATCTAATGTACATAGGTATGTCTATCATCACACTTGTATTTGTATCTTTTAAATCCGTTAATAATTGTTCTATAGAATCCTTTTTACTCCTTTGTGTAGGTTTTTCAGTAACAATTTCAATTAACGGTAAAATTTTATTGCTAATAGATGTTGAATTAAGAGCTTTTCTTTCTTGGCTTCTGTACCTAAAAGTAGGTACATATTTAAAATCCAATCGCTTTCCCTCCCCTTTATTACAAATAATTACAAAGCCCCTTAGAAAAATTCTACATAATATTCTAATATATTACAACTTTTTATTTTTTCATTATTTTCTTCATATTCCTTCCTCAGCTGGATGAACTGATTCTATTTTAATAAAAAAGAACACTGCATAATTTTAATTAATCAGTGTTCTTTAATAATTTTAATTCTGTTAGAATAATATATTTATAACTATCTTATTCAATCTACAAACGATACACAGTCGGTTCTACCCTCTAGATAAATTAATCACCCATCAAGAAGGTTGTATAATTTCAATCCTACTTCATTAACATTCGTATACATTTCTCTCATAATTTCAATTTCTAATCCATCTGAATTTTTTTCAAGCGTTAACCTTCAGTAACTAATGTATCGGTTACTTCTTTTCCTTCTGCATCAATCGCTGGATTTTTTAACGGTTTTTGTCTCGAACCTGACCTTTGCGGCGCGTCGATCATGTCAACTCTTTTTCCAATGTTCACTGAATAGTCGACTCCAAGTTTAGGAGATTTTAAATTACCCCATTTTGTACTTGTTTCCCACTTTCTATAAATCTTGTTTTCTACATAACGTAACACTTCATTTACTCGCTGATCTTCTGATTCGTTCGGATCATCATAGTAAAAAGTATATTTGTCATTAGGTTTGAAGTTGCTTTTGTTACGTGATAAAGCGTTCTTTAACCAGTTTTTAAGTTGTTCGTCCCTTTCTTCCTTTAATAAGTCCATACGACCGAATAATACTTTCCCTGCATCTGTTAGCGGCGTTAGTTCAATATCATAAGTATGATAAGCATGTTTTCTTTCTCGTGCCGATAGAATTTTTTCATATATTGTAATCATTATCGTAATACCTCCGATTTCGTAGATGTAACCATTTCATATAGTTCACAGTAATATCCTCCGTAAGTCTCGTTACAATGCATTAACTTTCTGTGAGCTTCATGCATTTCATTTAGTTCTACATTAATAGCGGCAACTTCATCAGCAATAGACATTTCTAAGTCATCTTTTCGTTTGCGTAACTCGATATAACGTTTGTCCATTTCTTTGATATCTTTCTTAATCACTTTCGCCGCCTGGGCTTTTTCTTCTTCGCTAAAAATAACCGTTGGTGTGTAACCGAATTTCCTTTCGGCTGCATATTCTTTTTTTAGTTCTTCAACAATCTTTGTAATGTGGTCATATTCATCACGTGACGTAACGTTTCTTTGACACTCTTCCGCTAATTTTAGCTTTTCCAGGACCGGAAGGCTTCTTTCTTCTGTTTTGATTTGTTGATAAAATAATTCTTTCAATTTTAAACTATTCTCTAAATGTGCCATGTTTTCATGACCTCCTGTTATATTATTATTTATATATAAAGTTCTTCATCGTCTTCAGCTTCTTCAATGTCGATACCTAAAAACTCCAACAACTTTGACATAGACGTGATAACTTTTGTTAATTCTGAAATAGAATCATTCTTTTTGACTGATCCCGTTACACCCATTACAGATACGCCGCGTTCTTCAATATCTTCAATCAATTTGTTTTTGATATCGAAAAATTTCATGTACGTATTCACCATGTCTACGAATTGCATTTCGGTTTCTAGACCTTTATCTTTCAATTTAGCCATCAATAAATCATAAAGCTTTTGACGATCTACATTTGCCGATAGTTCTACCCACTTGTAACGGTGACGCCAATTGTTTAGCGTACTCTCTTTGACTTCTAATTCTGCTGCGATTTCTTTAAATGAGTACTTTCCGCTTTTATACATTTCATAAGCTGTTTGTTTTTTGTCTTCATTTGAAATCATACTTTCATCACCCTTTCATCACTTGTTTTATTATTTTTTTAAATAAAAATCACTATTTGACGTTTATATTTGAGTTGCGATAATCTAAATCCAACGAAACAAACGTTGATTTCATGCGGTTTATAGGTTCATAAGTAACAATTTAATTTACCGATTAAAAACATAAATGTTTTCCTCAAAAAATAGGAAAGCATCTTTTTTTGGCCTTTTCTCTATTTTTCACGCGCGAAAAGCAAAAAATAAAAAGACAAATCTCCCCCCCGCGTTGCTCGGTCCCCCAGCAAAATTGTTTCTATATTTAGATGGGGGGGGTGTTATAGAAAAATTTATTTTTAATTTTTGTTTACAAATGAACAATTCAATTCTTGTTTAATTAATTAAATAGCTTTTAAAATATTTTATTTTCCTTCCAAAGTTCTTTATCCTCCTGCCTTTAATCTCTCTGCAAACTTGATTCTTCTCATAATCTCAGCATGTTTCACTTTAATATAATGCGTACTGTAATTTAATTTGAATCCTATGCCTTCTAACGTCATTCCATCAATATATTTCAGCTTAAGTATCTGTTGTTCTAAGTTTTTGAAATTACTTAATATGTCATCGAGCCGTTGCAATTGTTTTTTCTTAAATGTGAGTTTCTTCTTAAGTTGATCCATTATCTTTTCTGTTTCTTCATTGCCTGTATTAATTAATAATATATCTTTACCCCATTTGCTCTGACGTTTTAATTCAGCATGTATTCTATTTAACTTGTATTCCAAATAAGTGATCTCTTCTTCTAACATTTGATAATCTTTAAGGCAAACCAATTACGTATCACCTACTTAGGCTCACTCTTTGTAACAACCTCTTTACCCGATAACTTCATCTTCTTAAGGACATAGCCTGTACGAATATATGGGCTATCTTCCTCAAAACAATGTGCATCCCTGTGTCCTTCACCTGTTCCGTGATGATGAAACTTTCTACAGTATTGACACCATGTACTAAGATTTCCTTTTTCATCACGTTCAATCGCTAATACAATTGGAGCTTTTTTAGTTGCCATTTACTTACCTCCATTTTTTTAGTAATACATGTTTATTACTTTTTGCTAAAACCTTGAAATGCTTACGGCTCTAAGCTTTATTGCCTTTTCTATAAAATATCAGTAGTACGAGTAATAATAAGGTTTTGGACGTATTACCTTATTTCCCCTTACTCCCACAAGGGATTTGACTTATCAGTAATAAAAGTAATACATTTTTAAAATCAAAACACTTACATATATAAACTGGTTTTATTTTCTTTTTTTAAATACATGTATATATCAAAATCCTTATTACTCTTATTACTTTTATTACTTTTACTGATTCACCCCTTGATTTATAAGGGTTTTAAACAGTAATAAGAAATTTTAAATAAAGTAATTCCCTATTACTCTTATTACTACTAATCTGAAAAATCTATATTAGCTTCATAAAAGTCAAATCCTAGTTCTCCTACAAGTTCCATATTTAACGGTATACCATTAAATTTCTTTCCCTTATGGCTTACAAGTTTGTAATCAACTACTTTACTTCCTTTTTCAACTGGAATTGTCATGCCTCTCTTTAACCATTCACGCCTTACTTGCTTTTCTTCAACACCTAAGAAATCGGTAGTATAAGCTGGGGTCAAAAACAACTGTCTTTGTTTATCTTTATAGATTGCTTTAATAATTTTAGGCATATAATCATAAAATATATTTTGTCTACTACTATCCAAATCCGTAAGTATCTCTTCTAAAAATTGAAGTGGCTTATCAATGGATTTATTTTCTTCTGCTATATCATCAAATAATGAGGAAATGGCTTTTAGATCAATATCAAAGTCCATTTTGTTTTTCAATATACTGCCTGTAAAATGAACTGCTGCATAATATCCAGCTAATCGGCTTAATACTTCATTACCTTTCGCTTTATCTACATAGTGTTTTCTAAACTTGTGATACTCTGGAGTAAGCTCCTTCTTATGTTTCAACCAAACTTTTAAGAACTCTATTCCTATCGCTCCATAATTGTTTTCCATTGCTTCATAAAGTCCCATGATATTGCTATGATCTTTCTTTAATGGCTCGTCAATTAATGGGATAATCCTTGCAGCCGCTCCACCTTGATTTTTAGCGTACTCATTTAGAGAAACTTCACCTGTACTTAGTAAAATATTATGCCAAGTATACTCCCGCTGACTTCCTTTTAAACTTCCTCTTCCTTTTGAACGTCCTCCACTGAAAGAATAAATAACATCTTTTAAAATACGTTCATCGGCTTTTCGTGTATCATCCATTAATAAAGGAAAACTGTTTAAATATGCTGATTTTCTCTCAATAGATACTTTTGTAGCATTCCATTCACTCATTAAGCTTTCATTACCCCAAACACTTGCGGCTACTTTTAATGTAGTAGTTTTCCCCTGTGAGGTGGTTCCGCTTAAATCAACAATGAAAGGTTGCAAGCGTAAATCCTTTATAATGACACTCGCAAAACTAGAAAGAACAAAAAATACTGCCTTGGGATTCTGTTTAATTCGTTCAAACACTTCTTTTTTCCAAGTATCACTTGTTCCTTTCACCTCAAAGGCTTCAAGTAATTGTTTCTCACCATGATCTATCGCCATAATTTCAACATCTTTAGTAACTAAAGGATGGATAAAAGTATCCTTTATATGCCCTAAACGCTCTACCGCATAATTTTGTTCTATATTATTAATCAATAGATATTGGTCAAAATAAGTAATGATTTTTTTAACGTTATTATCATTAACGGAAAAGCCTTTATCACTTAGCTCTAATAATTCTTTTCTAACAGCAATAGTAGAAGCTGGCACAACTTCACTTACAGTTCTATTACTTTCCTTCCATTCAATTTCATAAAGTACTTGTGGACGCTCTATGTTGTGGAATTCCTTTGTAATATATGGTGTTTTGCGAGATACGAGTTTTGTTATCTCATTTCCATCCTTATCCTCTCTCGTCTCAAAAAGTGTACCTTTATTTCCCACTTTAAAAGGCTTAGGAATGATTTTATTTTCGTCTTTACCTTCGGCATGTGTTTCAAAATTACTGTCAGATGTATGCTGTCTTTTTGTCTGGTCTGGTTTCCATTGAATAGCTGACTGCGTAAGGCTCTTTAATTCGTTATAAGGAAAATCAGTTTTATCTAAAAGAAAATACTCATATATAAGCTCCATTGCCTGCATTATTTCCTCGTTAGAAACATTCCACGCTTTTAAATGCGTAGCAAACTTATACATTGTGTCATTTCTGCTACCTGAGCTTTCTATAGGTACTGGAAACATATAATCTTTAGATTTATCTGTATTTCTAACAGGTATTAAATAGTGTGGTAATTCGTCCAGCTGATCTATGCTATTATTTGCTATATAGCGTCCTTCTGTGTTGTTTGTAGGAAAAACAATATATCCTGCTCCAGCTGTACGGGTATCAATAACTACACCTATTTGAGAGAAATATTTCGTAATCTGTTTAATGTCTTGTGTCCTTTTCTCTTTAGCTGCAAAAACGAACTGCCATCCGTTTGGTGTTTTAATCGAATGGTGATGCCTGTTTTCTCCTTCAAGCAAATCTTTCACAAGTTCTCCTTGAACCTGGTCATCCACATCTATGATAATCCGCTCCTGGGGAATAACTGCTCCAATCCATCCGCCTTGGTTTATCCATTTATTTATTTCTAAATCATCTAATCCCTGGCTATCTTTCCACTTACATACTGGCGTTTTCGCTTTTTGATACCCCTGATTTCCATTTGCATATCCAGTTAACTTGATAATTTTTGCTCCAGGTAACATTTCATCAATTATTGTTATATAGTGCGGCATGGTAACTTTCAAAAATGAGCACCTCCTTTTCTCTTAATAATGTTTTTAAAAGTAAATATCATACTTGCTTTAATATTCGATTAATTTCTTCTAAAACTTTGATTGCTTTTGAATCACCGTTCTCCGCTTTTTCTAAGATGATATGTAACTTGTCTTCACGTATTTCAGCAGCTGACATTAATTTATTAACTGATACTTCGCCCACATGTATTCACCTCAACCCTTTGAATATCAAAAAAATTACTTATTTTTAAATTTGATAAAACTTCTAATTTTCACGTTTGCTCACGCTTTTGATTTAATTTTCTACTTCTACCAAGAATCCATAATCTGTTTAATTGCTTCCATCGTCGGCTCATAAAACCAGTATCTTTTTCCACCGGGTTTACGACGTTCGAATTGTTTGACTCTCGGATCTTGGAGTATATCAAGTTCAAGACTTGATTTAGAAATGCATGTTAATTCAGCCATTTTATTAATATCAATTGTAAAAAAGGTTTGATGGATACTCTCATCAATTTTCTTTTGGATGTAATCACGCAACTGCTTTTGGTCAACATCGACATTAATTGTTGCTAATTCCATATTGAATCTCCCTTTCACTTTGTTTGCTGTCACCAACCACTTTAACAAAAAAAATATCTTCTATTTTGAGATTCAAACCTTTAGAAATTTTTGTCGCTATTACTGGTGATGGATTACAATCCCCTTTTAAAATTTGGCTTAAATAAGCATGAGAGAAACCATTTTCTTTAGAAAAACTTCTTAAGCTTTTACCTGTTTTGGCGATTAAAAGCCTAGTTGTTATTTCATCTTTCAATTTTATTTCAATCATTTTTGCTCACCAACTTTTTCTTTGCTTGGTCATAGTATACAATCTACCGTTTGGTATCGTCAACCATTATTTTAAATTTGTTTGACATAACTACCACCCTAAAGTAAAATTTAGACAAATAAATAAAAGAAGGTGATTAAAATAGAATTAGGTGAATATATACGAAAAGTTCGCACGGACAAAAAACTTTCATTAAGAAAAGCAGCAGAATTGACTGGTATATCGCATCCTTATTTATCTCAATTAGAGACAGGTAGTCATAAAAAACCATCAGCAGAAATATTAGAGAAAATAGCTGAAGGGTTAGATATTCATTTTAATTATCTCTCCTATCTAGCTGGTTATATTAACTATCCACTTATCGAAAATGATGAAACTTTAACAAATGAAGAAAAAGAAGAGCAGATAAAAGAAGCTATTCATAAAATACCTGGTAATATTTTTAATGATCCTTTTAATTCTTCAAAGACAATACCTATAACTTCATTTGTACCCAAATTCATAAATATTATAGATGAAGAAGACGGAGTAGAAAGTCAGATTCCTACTACAAAAGAACATCTATTTGATTTACATTATCTACTTCAGATGGATGTAGACATTTGCTATGACAAAAAAACCTTAACTAATGAGAATAAAAAAGATATCTTAAAGTTTATTGAAAACTTCATAATTAAATAATTATAAGTATCCTTTCCCTTTTAATAGCGTTTGCTCACGCACGAAAGGGTAGATAAATAATGAAACTATATAAAACAAAGAAAGATCCTGAATTATACTATTATTTCAATACCAAAGGTGTAAAACTATGGTGTTTTAGACATAGATACTATGATTCATTAGGAAAAAGGCGAGAAAAATACAAACAGGGTTATAAATCTGAAAATGAAGCTTACCGAGGGTTACTTGAAGTTAAGACAAGTATCTTAAATGGTGAAGTTAAACAGGTTAAAAACTCCAATTTAACTATTTCAGAATGGTTAGATATATGGTATGAAACTCACAAAAATGAATGGAAGATCTCTTCATGTTCACAACGAGAAAATGCTATTAAATATCAAATGAAACCACTGCTCGGTAAATATAAATTATCTGAGTTAGATAAATCAACTTACAAGCGTGTTTATATCAATGAACTATTAAAGAGATATAAACCTAGTACCGTTCAACTTTTTCACAGACTTTTTAAAATTGCAATCAATGCAGCTGTGGATGATGAACTTATTCCTCGTAATAGATTTAATAAAATTACAATACCAAATGAAGAAAAGACAGTAGAAAACTTCTTCACAGCTGAAGAGTTAAATGAATTCATAGCAGCTGCTAAAAAGCACGAAAACATCACAAACTATAGCATAATTTTGTTACTTGCTTTCACTGGATTAAGAAAAGGTGAGGCACTCGGGTTACAGTGGAAAAACATTAATTTCGAAGAAAAAACTCTAACTGTAGAACGCACTCGTGATAACAAGGGAACACGCACACCCAAAACTAAAAATAGCTTCCGTACGATTTTAATTGATGATACTCTCATTAATCAATTGAAGGCCTATAGAACATGGTGTAAAAAAACAAAGCTCTCTTTCGGCCTGCACTTAAACGACGATGATTTTATTTTCATATCTTATCAATCTGGAACACCTATAACAGATAACCCTTTAATGTATAGTTTTCAACGCATATTAAAACATACAACTTTGAAAAAAATCACTCCACATGGTTTAAGACACACACATGCGACATTATTAATTAGCCAGCGGATACCAGTAAAAGTTATTGCTGATCGTTTAGGTAATACACCGCAGATGATTTTTGATATATATGGTCATTCATTTAAGGAATTAGAAGAAGAGTCAGTCGCTGCATTTAGTACAAGTTTACTTACAGCTGGGGGAACTTTTGGGGGGGATTTTTAAAATCATACCTCGAAACCTTGATAATATAAGGGGTTTTAATACTAAGGAGTTCTACTCTCGTTAATGACAAAAAGCCAATCCTGTGGATTGGCTTTTTTCGTTATATATAAAATAAAATTATTTATTTTCCTCTTTCTGAACATATACATAAGCATCTTTCTGCTCTTTATGTACATCCACCTTCGAATTCTCTGCAAGCTGACCCGCGTTTAGCAAAGAAAAAATAATGAGCGCTTCTAGTGACATTTCGTTTTACCACTCCTTTCTAGTTGTTATACCTTTATCATACCGCTTACATGTGATTTCCGTATGAACTCGAAAAGGAGATTACAACAAAAAGGTTACAGGAATACGAATGAACGCTATAATAACCAGTAAATAGGAGGTTGATTCATTTTGACAATAAACCAAATGGTTCAATTAGGTAGTGCATGTATGTTGTTTATTACTTCCGCACTTATTAATTGGTATCAGGGGAATAATTTAATAGATAATCCTGATGAATGGAAATATAGCGCTAAGTTTACGAATTACTTTAAAGGCACCGTTTCAAATTACGAAGATATTTATCAAATCGATTTCTTTATATATGCAGCAAAATTTTATCCAACAGCATTTATTGTTATGCTCATTAGCTTACTTTATATGCTCGTATTAATTCTTCATATTCTATTTACAAGAACTCGTAAGGTAAACTAAATTCATACATAAAAACCCCGAATCATAAACTTTTCAGCCTATAATTCAGGGTACTATTTGTTTATATTCGTTTCTAATTAGTAACGAATTAAGAAATATTTCTTTTTACCGCGACGAATGATTGTGAATTTACCTTCGATGCGGTCGTTTTCTGTTACAACATAGTCTAATGCTTGTGTACGCTCACCGTTTACGTAAATTGCGCCATTCGTTACATCTTCACGTGCTTGACGTTTTGATGGAGAGATTTTGCTTTCTACTAGTAAGTCGATTAATACTGTATCATCTGCAGTACGTTCTACAGATGGTACGTCTTTGAAACCTTGCTCGATTTCGCTTGCAGTCAGTTCTGCTACAGAACCGCTGAATAATGCAGCTGAAATTTTAATCGCTTGCTCTAATGCTTCTTCGCCGTGAACAAGTTTTGTCATTTCTGCACCTAATGCTTTTTGTGCTGCACGTTTTTCTGGTGCTTCAGCTACTTGCTTCTCAAGTTCAAGAATTTCTTCATGAGATAAGAATGTGAAGTATTTTAAGTATTTAACAACGTCGCGGTCATCTGTGTTAATCCAGAATTGGTAGAATTCGTAAGGAGTTGTTTTCTCTGGGTCTAACCAAATTGCGCCGCCTTCTGTTTTACCAAACTTCGTACCGTCAGATTTCGTAACTAGTGGAATTGTTAAACCGAATGCTTTCGCATCTTCTTCTGATTTACGGATTAATTCAAGACCAGCTGTAATGTTACCCCATTGGTCACTACCACCGATTTGCAGACGGCAATTATGTTGTTGGTATAAGTTTAAGAAGTCGTATGATTGTAAAATCATGTAACTAAACTCAGTGAATGAAATACCAGTTTCCAAACGAGATGCTACTGTATCTTTTGCTAACATATAATTTAAACCGAAGTTTTTACCGATATCGCGTAAGAATGAAATAACATCTAAGTTACCAAGCCAGTCATAGTTGTTAGCCATTGTTGCTGGGTTGTCCACGTTTTCAAACTCTAAGAAGTTTGAAAGTTGGTTTTTAATGCTTTCTGTGTAGTAAGCAACTGTATCTTTCGTATTCAATGTACGCTCCGCTTTTTTACCACTTGGGTCACCGATCATACCAGTACCACCGCCAACAAGTGCAATCGGTTGGTGACCAGCTAATTGGAAACGACGTAACATTAACACTGGTAACATATGACCGATGTGTAAGCTATCCGCTGTCGGGTCGAAACCACAGTATAATTTAACGCTTTCTTTTTCTAATAATTGCTCAAGTCCCTCAGCATCTGTTTGCTGATTAATTAGACCGCGAAATTCAAGATCTTGTAAAATACCCATATCCTACATACTCTCCTTTAAGTTCATTACTGGCGTGAAGGTTGAAAACATAAAAAAATCGCCCCTTCAAATAAGGGACGATTTTGATTATCGCGTTACCACCCTAGTTGCAGGCCAAAAAAGCCTACCACCTTATTTACATAACGGCTTAGCACCGTCTTTTCCCTTTTGAATACCATTCAATCGAAAAAAGATGCTCTAGGGGCGTAATTCGCGATCATCTATGTGCTGATTTTCACCGGCCATCAGCTCTCTAAAACAGGGAAATGATCACTACTTCTCCCTTTCCACGCTCAATTATTCATATACTTTTCTTTATACCATCATTTATATAGGCGTGTCAAATAGAGGTCGAGTTTCTCTTCTTCCCAATCCTTTACAACGTCGCAAAGAGTATCGTAATAAGAGAAATCACCGGAACCCCAACTAATAACGATACGTGAAATACAACCGATAAATCATTCCCAATCGTAGCCTCCACAGGATCTTTCGCTGGAGAACCAAGAAATCCGATTAATCGATCGAAGCGACTTACCGTTTTTGGAAAGTCCGGTACTTCTACATAGTCACTATCTAAATGCTGTCTTAATTTATATTCACTCTTAAAGGGATTTTCGCTCAATTTCATCCACCTCCAGCAATTGTTTCAATTTCTTTATCCCGTTATGAAGTCTCGACTTCACTGTTCCAATTGGAATGTTTAATATCTCTGCAATTTCTTTTTGCTGCATATCATGATAATAAGAAAGAATAAGGACAGCTCGCTGCTCTTCCGGAACTTTCAAAATTGCCTCTCTTACTGTGAGCCGATCTTCGTGAGAAAATTCTTTTTCCTGAATTGGCACTAAAAATGGCAAAAGCGTACGCCACTTTTTTCTTCTATTTAATTTATTAATCATTAGACGATAACCAATTTGAAATAAATACGTTTTTATTTTTCCTTTTTCAAGTTCATACATATGTTTCTTACGCTCTAACGTCAAAAACGTATCTTGCACAAGATCGATGCTTAATTGTTCATCTCGATTAAATCGATATAAAAATGTGTATAGCGCTGGTTTGATTAAAACATATAGTTTTTCCCCAGCCTGCTTATCTCCACTTTGATACGCAAGCATGAGCTCCTCCTCAATCCCAATCTGCGCCATGATTTTTGATCTCCTTTATTCCTTTTAACGTTAATGAAATACGGGAAATCAAATATGCAATTGCAATAAAAACCCACAACTGCGATTGATTTGTAAAAAATTGAACATATGGATTTTGAATTGTAAATCCCATTGGAACTAAAAAAATTAAAACCTGCACACATATGCATGCATACAATGCCAGACAAACAGAAATCGTATCAAATACATTCCAGCGAAAATAAACTTTTGTTTTTGTAAAATCGATTTTATTCCCTTTTTTTCGTACTATGTGTTTTCTATCAAACGGAATAATAATTGAAAACACAACACTCATTATAACTCCAGCTGTAAGCATTGATACTCTATATCCAATTGGTATCGGTAAGAAAAGACCACAAGAAAATACGACTATAATTCCAAGTAAAGCAAAAATAAGAAGTAATTTATTAGACATAAAAAAGCCTCCCTCATCTATTCTTTCATAAGTGTATACAGACGAGGAAGGCACTTCGTTCAAATATTATTTTATTTTTTTAATAATCTTCGCGGGATTTCCGCCAACTACTACATTATCAGGCACATCTTTCGTTACAACGGCGCCAGATGCGATCACCGCATTGTCTCCAATCGTTACACCTGGATTAATAATAGCTCTTCCGCCAATCCATACGTTATCACCAATTGTAACTGGTTTTCCGTATTCTGATCCGCTTATGCGCTCTACCGGATTAAGCGGGTGTGTTGCTGTATAAATGTGAACACCTGGAGCTAACATACAGTTCACTCCGATTGTTACTGGACATACATCTAAAATGGTACAGTCAAAGTTCGCGTAAAAATTTTCGCCAACGTGAATGTTATAGCCATAATCACATCTAAAAGAAGATTCAAGATGAATGTTATCTCCAGTCGTTCCAAATAATTCTTTTACGATTTCGCTACGCTCTTTTAATTGTACTTCTGACGTTTCATTTAATTTTCTCGTTAATATACGAGCTTGCTCCCTCTCTTGTACTAAAACTGGATCAGCTGGTATGTACATTTCGCCTAGTATCATCTTTTCTTTTTCTGTTTTCATTTTATTATCCCCTTTAACTTATATATATAAGTTCATGATATCACAAAAAAGAAAGGTCTGAACATATTACTTGTTCAGACCTTTCTCTCTTAATCTTCCATCGTTGATAAGTCACCTGTTGGTAAGTTTAACTCCCACGCTTTTAATACGCGGCGCATAATTTTACCACTTCTCGTTTTCGGTAATTTATCTCTAAATTCAATTTGTCTTGGCGCTGCATGAGCTGCGAGGCCTTTCTTTACAAATTGACGAATTTCTTCTTTTAATTCTTCAGATGGTTCGTATCCTGCTCGAAGCGCGATAAATGCTTTAATGATTTCTCCGCGCACTGGATCCGGGATACCAATTACACCAGCTTCCGCAACAGCAGCATGCTCGATTAATTTACTTTCTACTTCAAACGGACCAACGCGCTCGCCTGATGTCATAATTACATCATCAATACGTCCTTGGAACCAGAAGTATCCATCTTCATCCATATAAGCAGAGTCACCTGATACGTACCAATCTCCTGGCATAAAGTAAGATTCATACTTTTGCTTGTTATTCCAGATTCCACGCATCATCGCTGGCCAACCTTTACCAATTGCTAAGTTACCCATTGTGTAAGGAGGCACTTCATTTCCTTCATTATCAACAATCGCTGCTTTCACGCCTGGAATTGGTTTCCCCATTGAACCTGGACGGATTTCCATACAAGGGTAGTTACAAATAACTTGTCCACCTGTTTCTGTCATCCACCACGTATCATGAATGCGAAGTCCAAATGCGTTCATACCCCAGCGAATTACTTCTGGATTTAACGGTTCACCAACGCTTAATACGTGGCGCACTTGTGATAAATCATATTTTTTAATTGCGTCTTGTCCAGCCCCCATTAACATACGGAACGCCGTTGGTGCACTGTACCAAACTGTTACACCGTAATCTTGCAGCGCTTCATACCACGCTTCTGGACTAAAACGACCACCTAAAATAACATTTGATGCACCGACTAACCACGGTGCGAAAATACCGTAAGCTGTTCCAGTTACCCAACCCGGGTCAGCTGTGCACCAATATACATCGTCTTCTTTTAAATCTAATACCCACTTCGCCGTTTGATAGTGTTGAACCATTGCGTTCTGCGCATGAAGAACACCTTTTGGCTTACCAGTAGAACCAGACGTATAATGTAGAATCAAACCGTCTTCACGGCCTAACCATTCAATATGTAATTCTTTTGAAGCTTGTTCAAATAAAGGATTGAACGCTACTGTTTTACCGCCTTCTTCTACATGATCTCCAACAAGGAAGACTGTCTTCAAAGCTGGTAAATCATTTAATGGTACGCGCTCTAACAATTCAGGCGTTGTAATTAACACCTTCGCTTCGCTATCTTCTAAACGGTCGCGAACTGCGCCTTCCATAAATGCTTCAAATAGCGGACCAACGATTGCCCCTAATTTCACTGCACCTAAAAGTGCGAAATATAACTCTGGGGAACGCGGCATAAAAATAAAAACGCGATCGCCTTTTTCTACATCACCATAATTTTTCAGGACGTTTCCTGCTTTATTAGAAAAATCCTTCATTTCCTTAAATGTATACTTCTCTTTTCGCGATCCATCTTGATAATAAAGGGCTACTTTATTCTTTCGATCGGATTTCGCATGCTTATCAATTGCCTCATACGCCATATTTACTCGGCCTGTTTCATTCCAAGTAAAGTTTTTATTAACCTCTTCCCAGTTAAAATTCGCGTATGCCTCATCATAATTCGGCAAATTATTTTTTCCTTTAATGACAGGAAGCGTTTCTACTTTCATACTTTACATCCCCCTCCTATGTATTCTATTATCTATTATAATAACATTATTTAAAATTTTCAGTATATTTGTTGATTTTTAGACAAATTTTTAATGACAAATTTCGATTCACATCGCATATATTATAAAGTACGATATTAATAGATTCACAAACCCTCAAGGTGGTGAGCAATACATTGATTCATAAAAAAATATATAATGCTAGAAACTTAAAAACAGCGAAAGGCACTTTAATTATTGAAGGGCCTGTCTCTACACATAACTTAGAAATGTATGAATTTCATCCAGACTTAATTGCGTTTCGTCCTGCCGAGCAGCAATATAAAGCAATTGTCGAAATTTCTAAATTGCCAGAAGCTCGTCTCATTATTGCTAGACATGACCAAACAATTGTTGGATATGTTACATACTTGTATCCTGATCCACTTGAACGATGGTCAGAAGGAAAGATGGAAAACTTAATTGAACTCGGGGCGATTGAAGTTGTCCCTGCCTTCCGCGGTTGCGCTGTCGGAAAGAACTTATTAGAAGTTTCAATGATGGACGATTATATGGAAGATTACATTATATTGACGACTGAATATTATTGGCACTGGGATTTAAAACAAACAGGCTTAAATGTTTGGGAGTACCGAAAAGTAATGGAAAAAATGATGAATGCTGGCGGGTTACAATGGATGGCTACAGATGATCCTGAAATTTGTTCACATCCTGCTAATTGTTTAATGGTCCGCATCGGTAAACGCGTTGATACGGATTCTATTCAAGCATTTGATCGTCTACGTTTTCACAATCGTTTTATGTATTAATAAAGGGGGCAACTGGAATGATTGTAGAAGAAATTATGAATCAAGATGTGGTGACACTACATCCAAACGATACAATCGAAACAGCAATCCGAACGATACGCACGAAAGGCATTCGGCACATTCCAATTGTCGATCAAAATAATCACGTCGTAGGCATTATTTCTGATCGGGATGTAAGAGATGCAAGTCCGTCTATTTTAGATGAACAAGTTTCACTCGATATGCTGAAGCAACCGCTTGAACTCATTATGAAACATCCTGTTATGACTTGCCATCCTCTCGATTTCGTTGAGGAAATTGCTACTTTATTTTTTGAAAATAAAATTGGCTGTCTTCCTGTTACAAAGGCTGGAAAGTTAGTTGGAATTATTTCTGAATCTACCGTGCTGCACACGTTAGTGAAATTAACAGGAGCACATCAACCGAGTTCACAAATTGAAATTCAAGTGAAAAACGAACCTGGTATTCTCGGAAAAGTCGTTGCTATTTTTAGTGAGTTACAAATCAATATCGTGAGCGTTCTCGTCTACCCAGCAAAAGATGAGAATGATAAAGTACTCGTTTTCCGCATCCAAACGATGAATCCGCTAAAAGTGATTGATGCACTTGAGGCAGAAGGCTACCGTGTATTATGGCCGAACATTATGGGGATGCAAGCATGAGTAGCGCGTTTATTTATTCGGATGACTTTCAGGGCTATTCATTTAGCCCTGATCATCCTTTTAACCAACTGCGCGTCACACTTACGTATGATTTATTACAAAAGGGTGGTTTTATCTCTCCTTCCCAAGTCATCTCACCACGGATGGCTACAGATGAAGAGATCGCCTACGTCCATACAGAGGAGTACATAAATGCGGTAAAACGTGCTGGAGAAGGTAAATTAGAAAAATCAATTGCGATGACATATGGACTCGGAACAGAAGATACACCGATGTTTCCAAATATGCATGAAGCAAGTGCATTACTCGTTGGCGGTACATTAACTGCCGTCGATGCTGTTCTTTCCGGGAAAGTAAAACACGCGCTTAACTTAGGAGGCGGCTTACATCACGGCTTCCGCGGCAAGGCATCTGGTTTTTGCATTTATAATGATAGTTCCATCGCTATGAAATATATTCAGAAGAAATACGGTTTACGCGTTTTATATATTGATACAGATGCTCATCACGGTGATGGTGTACAGTGGTCTTTTTACGACGATCCTAACGTATGCACTATTTCACTACATGAAACTGGGCGCTATTTATTCCCTGGAACTGGTGCTGTAAATGAACGCGGACAAGGTAATGGCTATAGTTATTCTTTTAACGTTCCACTCGATGCCTTTACAGAAGACGAATCTTTCTTAGATTCCTATCGAACTGTCGTAAAAGAAGTTGCCGCATACTTTAAACCAGATATTATTTTAACGCAAAACGGTGCTGACGCACATTATTACGACCCACTTACACACCTTTGTGCAACAATGAATATTTACCGTGAAATACCGAAGCTCGCTCGCGAAATCGCTAACGAATATTGCGAAGGTCGCTGGATTGCTGTCGGCGGCGGTGGCTATGACCACTGGCGCGTCGTCCCAAGAGCTTGGGCACTCATTTGGCTCGAAATGAACAACATCCAAAACATCTCAGGTTATCTCCCTCCAGAATGGATTGACGCTTGGAAAGGACAAGCTGAAACAGAACTTCCCCTCACATGGGAAGATCCAGACAACATGTATAAACCTATCCCCCGCAAACCAGAAATTGAAGAAAAGAATGCATTAACTGTAGCGAAATCTCTCGAAATTATTCGGAATAATATGAAAAAATCTTTGTACTAAACGAAAAGGAGGCTCGTTTTTGAATAGCCTCCTTTTACTTATTGTCGGTTTCTATCGGTAAGTCGATATATTTTGATAATGGCTGATATATTTTATTTCATAATTAAGTGGTTCAACTTTTATGAGAAAAGGTCGTGATATTATGTGGACACAACAAATAATCAACACGAAACGTGGCACATTTGAACTTTTTACAAAGGGAAATGGCGAACCACTTTGTATTACACATCACTATTCACAATTTAATGAAACTGGTGATTACTTTGCGGATGTTTTCACTTCTACGCATCTTGTATTCCTCATTAATTTACGAGACGCTGGTAACTCTGTAAAAGCCAATTCAGAAAAAGAATTACGTATGATTGAAACGATTCACGATTTAGAAGCTATACGAGAAGCTTTACAACTTCCAACATGGCATTTCGCTGGCCACTCAACAGGCGGTATGCTTGGACTTCTATACGCAATTACGTATCCAAATTCTTTACAATCATTAGTCATCGTTGGAGCCGCAGCAAGTAACTATACCGAAACACCATTTTGCATTTATCACCCAGCACATCCACAGTTTCACTATATGCAACAACTCATCGAAAACTTAAAAAGCCCTCACCTTACAAGGAAAGGACGGAAAGAACTATCTACTGAGAGAACAAAATTATCACTGCATAAACCCGAAAACTACAACTCTTATTTTTGTAAACCAATCGAAAAAACTATGTCCGCTAGCCGGATGAACGTTTTCGCCAATGAATATCCATCATTTGATTTAAGAGATCATTTACCTTCCATCCAAACAAAGACCCTTATTATATGCGGAAGACATGATGTACAGTGCCCGATTCAATATTCTATCGAGATACATAAGGGTATATGTAATTCTATCTTTGTGACATTTGAGGAGAGTAACCATTATCCTTTTTTAGAAGAAGCGACTCTGTTTACTTCTACTACTCAAACATTTTATAAATCATTACACTAGTACCGTTATTATTAAGAAAAGCTCACAGTCTCTATAAGACTATGAGCTTACTTTTCAGAAGAAATATTTCGTACTATATAAAAATAAAAGATAAAAGGAAAAGAGTACTAAACCTACATCAAGCAATACTGACTTTGTATCTCCTTCTTTTAAGCCTATCGTAATATTAAAAATGCTTCTAACTATCCAACCTAATACTAAAAATAACCAGCCGAAATGATCATTTGTATAATCTTCATCATAAAACATTTGTATTGCACCAATAATTAATAAGATAAGTATAATATTAGTCCCAATTTTTAAAGCCTTGTGTGATTTGTTATCTTTTAATGTATCTCCCAAAATGTAGCACGCCCTCTCATACTCTACTATGTTTTATCTCTCTTTATATCTTAACATAAAATTCCCTATTATTTCCTTTTAGCGAATAACATAAAAAACCTGCCAATTACTCGGCAGGTATATTACACGTTAAAACGATAACCAGCCCCCCACACCGTTTCAATATATTGCGGCTGAGCAGGATCTCTTTCAATTTTTTCACGTAGTTTTCTAATGTGAACAACGACGGTGGCTAAATCGCCAGCTGATTCTAGTCCCCAAATACGTTCAAATAACTGTTCTTTATTTAATACTTGGTTTGGGTGCGTAACAAAGAATGTTAATAAATCAAATTCCTTCGTTGTAAACGCGATTTCTTCATTGTTTATAAAAACTTTTCTCGCTCGCTGATCAATAGAAATCCCGTGAATGTATAGCGTATCGCATTGCTTACTCACATTTCCTGATAATCTTTCATAACGAGAAATATGCGCTTTTACCCTTGCGACTAATTCACTCGGGCTAAACGGTTTCGTTATATAATCATCCGCCCCTAAACCGAGTCCGCGAATTTTATCTATATCTTCCTTCTTTGCTGAAACAAGTAAAATCGGAATGTCTTTTATGCCACGTATTTGTTTACAAATTTCAAAACCGTTCACCTTCGGAAGCATAATGTCTAAAATAATTAAATCATAATCTTCCTGCAAAGCCATTTGTAAACCGGTTTCTCCTGAATGTTCTACATCCACTTGAAAATCACTAATTTCTAAATAATCTCGCTGTAATTCTGCAATACTTATTTCATCTTCTACTAGTAAAATTCTCTTCATTCTATTCACCACATTCCTGTACTTTTTTCAATGAGAAGAAAATACTTGTCCCTTCCCCAAGCTTACTTTCTGCCCAAATTTCCCCGCCATGTTCTTCAATAATTTGCTTCGCTATCGCTAAACCAAGTCCACTTCCACCTGTGTTAGAATTTCGCGATTGCTCTGCGCGATAAAACCGCTCAAATATATACGGCAGCGTATCAGCTTCTATACCTGATCCATTGTCCATTACTTTCACAATAACAGTATTGTTATCACTGGATACTGTTACAGTAATTTTCTTCTCTTCTTTATCCATGTATTTCACACTATTATGAATTAAATTGGATATCACTCTATTTATCTTTTCGCAGTCGGCCGTTACATATAGTGGTGATGAATGTAATTGTAAGTAAACTTCTATCCCTTCCTCACTTAAATCCATTTGCATCTCTTCTAATAATTCCTGCATAAACACATTTAACTCTATCGTTTCAAACTGAAAGGGAACTCGATTCAAATCAAGCTTCGAAAACAAAAAGAGCTCATCAATGAGTGTATCCATATGTTTTGCCTTCGTATGAATGGTCGTTAAATACTTATCCATTTTTTCTGGCGTATTTGCTACCCCATCTTTTATACCTTCCACATATCCGATAATAGAAGTAATTGGTGTTTTTAAATCATGAGATATGTTTGAAATGAGCTCTTTTCGATTTTCTTCATACTGTGTTTGCACTTCAATCGATTCTTTTAACTTCTTCCTCATTTCTTCAAATCCTTGATTTAATTGCCCGATTTCATCATGCGATGTAACTGGAATTTGAAAATTTAAATCCCCTTCTTTTATTTTCTCAGTCGCATCTTTCAATAAGAAGATTGGTTTTATTACACTTCTTGAGACGAGGTAACTTAATAATCCAATAAGCAAAATAGCTAACAGTAAAAGTGCTCCGAACAAAATCGGAAATAACTTTTGTGTAAGATCTACAAATGAACTTTGTCTTTTTAGTACAAATATACTCCCCTCTTCATCCCCTGGAAAATAAAAATCAAATTTTACATATCGATAAAATGTATCGCCTAGTTCCGTTGTACCACGACTATTAATATTTGCTGATTCAAATTTCGGAAGAGCTTCTTTTAAAGATACACTTTCAAATATTTTTGTAGCATAAGAAATAGTTTCTCCCTTTCTTACAACTATTTTCACACCTTCTTTTTCAAGTGATGAAACGAACGATTCATCTAATAGTTGTGATTGATTTTTCTTTGCCGCTAATTTCAATTCCATATACGTATTCTCTTCTTCTGGCGTAAGCGGCTTTTGAATATAGGAACTTTTATAGAAATTTTTCACTGACTCCAAGTCACCTGTTATAGAAAAAACAATTAAAAATCCCGCGACTAATATGAGCATGATAGAAACGAGAATAACAGCGATATAAGAGAATAAAAATCTTGTTTTAATAGACATATGTTACATCCTCACTTTATCAAACCTTATTACTCATAAGCATAAAAATATATGTTCAAATACTCAAGCGATTTTATAGTAATTTTAGCGGCAGTTTATAAAAATTTAATGTTCTTATCCTACAGTTGAAATTCCATGTTCAAAAAAACATTAAGTATGATCTTTTGCTTAATGTTTTTACAAAGTTGCTCACAACAAGAACAAGAAGTTAAAAAGGAGATGACAAACATGGAGACAGCGCTACACGGCGCAGATATAAACATTCCAGACAACGATGGTGTTACCCCGCTAGAGCATGCTCGTGCTCATCACTTTGAAGAGATAGAGAAGATTTTGTTAGAAGGGAATAAGTAAAAAGCTATTTTTTGCCTTCCTCCCCCACCCTATGCTACATTTAACCCGTTACATTACTATTAATAGGGTGGGGGGAATAAACATGAACAAACCTAAAATTGGGATGATTGGCCTTGGAAGTATTGCGCAAAAGGCCTATCTTCCAACACTTACAAAAGAAACAAATTGGAATTTTGTAGGGGCGTTTACACCTAACGCGGAGAAAAGAAAACAAGTTTGCCAGCAATACCGCATTCAAGACTTTCATTCTATTGAAACGTTAGCTTCAGAATGCGATGCAATCTTCGTCCATAGTTCAACTGCTACACATTATGAAATCGTTTCTGAACTTCTGAAAAAGGGAATCGACGTTTATGTTGATAAGCCGCTAGCAGCTACAGTAGAACAAGCTGAGAAATTAGTCGAGTTAAGCGAAAAGCATAACCGAAAGTTAATGGTCGGATTTAATCGCCGATTCGTTCCTATGTATGTTGCGGCAAAAGAACAAGCTCACAATATTTCTTGGGTTCGAATTGAAAAGCATCGTACAAATAAAGTCGGGCCATATACGTACGACTTTACTATGTTAGATGATTACTTACATATTGTAGATACTGCCCGTTGGTTAGCTAACGATGATCTTAACGTCGTTCATAATATGATGCAAATGAATGAAAAGAATGAACTTCTTTACGGGCATCATACATATACAACGCCAAGTGGACTGTTGCTTTCTACAGCAATGCATCGCCATGCCGGTACGAATTTAGAACAAGTCGAACTTGTAACGACAGGAAAAATCATTCGTGTAAAAAATATGAACACATTTGAAGTTGAGCAGGAAAATTCAGTTTCTCAAATTGGTTCACCATCATGGGATACGACGTTAAAGCAACGTGGTTTTGAAGATGCTGTTCATCATTTTATTGAATGTGTACATGGAGATACAAAACCTGCTGTAGATGGATTAGAAGGATTAAAAACACAGGAACTGTTGCAATCTCTACTAGATAATGTAAATAAAAATTAAAACGGATACATTTTTCAGAATTTACTTTCATTCCCATTCCCCCTTTATTTCTCGTGCAAATTTCTATAGAATATGTTGATAGGAATTATAAATTTCATAATGAATCGTGGAAAGGATGGGATTAACACATGTGGAACGAGTTTAAGAAATTCGCGTTCAAAGGGAATGTCGTTGATTTAGCTGTCGGGGTTGTAATCGGTGCTGCATTCGGTAAAATCGTTAGTTCTTTAGTAAAAGATATTATTACACCATTACTTGGTATGGTATTAGGTGGCGTTGACTTTACAAGTTTACACTTTGGATATGGTAAATCTGCTGTTATGTATGGTAACTTCATCCAAACTATTTTTGATTTCTTAATTATTGCAGCTTCTATCTTTATGTTCGTGAAGGTTTTCAACAAACTAACATCTAAAAAAGAAGAAGAAAAAGAGGAAGAAATTCCAGAACCAACAAAAGAAGAAGAACTTCTTAGCGAAATTCGCGACTTATTAAAGCAACAAAATTCTTCTAAAGATAGAGCATAATTGAACGGATAAAAAGGCATGTCCCCTTGGGACATGCCTTTTCTATATGCTATAACGTTTCCGAATTCATATGAATAAATAAAATAATACCAGCAACCATAAGTATCATAATACTACTTGCAAACAGTGTAATACCGATAAACATTAAACTTGTGCTCATATCCACTGATACACTTTCAATAAAAATAGAAATTACATACGTGATAAGGGCAATTCCTGCAAGAATACTTCCTGGAACAAATCGCTTTAAACCATTTTGTTTTAACGTCATATATGCAAAAATAGCAGTTATACAAAGCGTAATTATCCAAAGAACGATCATCTTTTCTCCCCCCTCACAAGCCTTTTCTTTCTATTATACATGACATTGCCCTATAATAGTTAAATTTGCACTTATGTGACATATAACAAGGAACAATTTCATTTTGGAAAGGAAATTGACCACTAGAAATAAATGGATATCTTTCGTATAAATCAATATAATTACCATATATAAATATTCTTTATAAGGGAGTGTTCATAATGATTTGGATTTCACTAATCGTATTAGCTTATTTCATCATTCTCGTCCCAATACAGTATAACTATATTAAGATGCTCAAAGAAAAGCAGAAAAAAATGAATGTGTCACAAAACGAACTATATGACAACATGTCTTATGAAGAATCCCAAATACATTATCACTATCAAAGTAACGTATTCACAATACCTGCTTCGCTTGTCGCAAGTATTATTTATAGAGTGAAACATGCAGCATAATATGTACGCTGTAAAATTATTATTTGAATCTGTTCATTCTGGTGAGCCTGATCCTACAAAAATGGATGAGTATTATGAAGAAAATCACGATACACTTTTTGAAGAAAGTATTATTCTTGTTAAAGCAAACAGTTTAGAAGAAGCTCATGAACTAGGTGAAAAAATCGCTATGCAATCTGAAGATACATACGATAACATGTATGATGAACAAGTGACGTGGACGTTCAGGAAAGTGTTGCATGTGTTTGAATTAGACGATACACCATTTGAAAACGGAAAAGAATTGTACGCAAGATTTTTACACGTTAATAAAAATGAAACGGTAGATACAGTCGTACAAAAATACTACCCCGAATACGAGTAAAAGCTCACAGCAACCGCTGTGAGCTTTTTTATACTTACTTCGTTGAATCTCTAAATTGGATACGGTGAGGTAAGATAACAGTGTGATCTTCCACTTTTTCTTTGTTCATATACTTTGTTAATAGACGCATTGCTACTGCACCGATATCATACATTGGTTGTACGACTGTTGAAAGTTGTGGACGAACCATTAATGCAAGGCGTGTATTATCGAAACCAAGTACTTCTACATCAGTTGGTACGTTTAATCCAGCGTCTTGTGCTGCATGGATTACACCTAGTGCCATTTCGTCAGAAGATACGAAGATCGCTGTTGGCTTGCCATCAAGGCCCCAAAGCTTTTCGAATGCCTCGATACCTGAATCATATGTGTAGTCTCCATCGATTACAAGATTTTCATCATATGAAATACCTGCTTCTTCTAGAGCTTTTTTATAACCTTGTAACTTCTTCGCGCTTCCCGCTTTATCAATGAAAGGACCAGAGACGAAACCGATACGCTTATGTCCTTGTTCAATAAAGTGCTTCATTGCATCGTAAGCTGCTTGTGTATAATCGATATTTACTGATGGCGTTTCATTTTGCTCATCGAATGACGCTGCTAATACGATTGGTACTGGAGACTTTTTAAATTCTTCAATGTGAATGTCTGTAATATCTTCACCCATGAAAACAATTCCGTCCACTTGCTTTCCAAGCATCGTATTTAATAAATGGAACTCTTTCTCTTTGTTTTGGTCAGAGTTACTTAAAATGATGTTATATTTGTACATTGTTGCGATATCTTCAATTCCACGTGCAAGTTCTGCATAAAACGTATTTGAGATATCAGGAATAATAACACCTACTGTAGTTGTCTTCTTACTTGCTAGTCCACGTGCTACCGCATTTGGGCGGTATCCTAAACGATCAATTGCTTCTAATACTTTCTTTCTTGTTGTAGGCTTTACATTTGGGTTACCGTTCACAACACGAGATACGGTAGCCATTGAAACGTTTGCTTCGCGCGCTACATCATATATTGTTACGTTCATCTCATCGCACACTCCTTCTATTTTTGTTATCTATTTTTATGTATCGGTTACTTGAATGAAAAAAAGACATCAACTCTATTTGCAGATGCCACCAATCGTCCCGAGTTCTTCCTTTTACTAATGATACGATAAAAACGCAGGCTCATACAATATTTTCCCGCAAAAGTTTCGAAAAAATTCGCTTCTTTTCTCGTATTTTCGTATTTTTTATGAAAAAAAGAGCATTTTTTGTAAAAATATAGATATCTCATACGTAGAAACCTTATTTTAAGCGGTACGATAGTGAATGAAATTTATATCGGCGATTTTTCGAATATACCGACTTGCTGACAGAAAACGACAATAAAAAAAGACAGTTTAAACACTGTCTTTTTTTACAAGAAGGAAACAAACGGTTTATCGCTGTTTTTCTCTTTTATAATAATTGCCTCGATTTTACTCTCAGACTTTATCTGCAATTGTACTTTCGCATCTTTAGGTAGTTTGTCTAACATGCTTTGAGCAGCCATTTGGGTAAGAGCCATTAATTCTGTTTTACCGTTATATTTAATAACAATATTCATATTTAATGTATCCATTTGATTTTTTTTATAAGACACTTTAGCATTTACTGGGATAAAATCTGCCGGAGAAAAACCTTTCATCGCCTCACCAAATTTATCTATTTTTTCATTATCTTCTCCATGTGCTTGTTTAAATTCATCAGAAGGATATGAAAATGCTTGTTCATCAATCGTACTCCAATTTCCAAGGTTCGTATCATTCTTTTGAACAGTAGCACTAGCAATATACGTACCATTTTTCAAAGAACTTGTACTCTCTTGCTTAAAGATAGCAAACGTAATTGGAGATTTATTATACTTGTTATTTTTATTAATAGCTTCAATAAGTTGCTTGGCAACCTCCGTACCCTTAGACATTGCTTCTTCATTTGATACACTTGAAGACATTGCTAACCCAATCACAACGCCAGATAAACTTAATTCATTTGAATTCTGCTTCCCGAAATAGTCTTGTTCTATAATATTTGTCAAAACGGGTGCTTCTACTTTTGCGACTAGTTCATCAACTAGCTTCTCCGGAATATACTGATTTAATTGTAATACGTGATTTTCTGTATCAAATTGCTCTTTTGCAATATTCATTAAACCATTTTCATACTCTGCTAAATCTAATTTAGAATTTGTTTTTATATTAGCTGTATTTATAACCTTTTGTTCTTTTAAAGGAATTACAGTTCTATAATAATCTTTAGAAACAGCAGTTCTCGGAATCATGCTTTTTTCTTTCGTATCCTTCTGTATAACTTCATCCTTCTTACTAATCGTATCATTACTACAAGCTCCTAGTAATAAACTTACGACCGCGAAGGATAATGCCATTTTCTTCATTACTTAAAACCTACTTTCAACAATCTAGTTATTTAATTTGAACTAATAACAGTGTACCATTAAATATATTTCAACAAAAACAAAAAAAAGAAGCAAGCACCTTTTGCTTGCTTCTTTTTACTTAATATTCTCTTCTAAAGTGTCTTTTTTAATGTTCCAATGAGACGTATTCCATACTACCATCCCATCTTTTATGTATAACACTTGCGGAGATTCATGTTTAATGCTGTACTGTTCTGCAACACGATTTGAAACATCTCTCGCATCTTGTACGTATAAGTAATACGCTGGTACCGCTCTTTCTTCACTGCAATACGCTTGAAATTCTGTATAGGCACCATGACTAATCGGGCATGTCGTACTATGTTTAAAAAGAACATACGGCTCGTTTTTTTCTACTAATACTTCAAGCTCTTCAATTGTTTCAAGTTTTGTCATATTCATTACGATTCACCTCTCATACGAAGTCTAGAGCGCTTCTCTTTCTTTTCAGCTTTTTTCTCAAGTCTTTCTAATTTACGCTCTTCTTTTTCAATCTTTTTCTCTTGTCTTGACGCACGATAATGATTGTATACTTCAATTGCTGCGCTACTCCATTGTACAACTTGCGCTACTTTATCCGCATTATTTTCAATTTCGTCCGTAACAGACTCTGATACATTACGAAGTTTCGTATTTAAAGAGTGGATTGTCGTTCCAATTCCATCCACACCCGATACTACTTTATTTAATGATTGTGACTTCTGTTGAATATCATCAGCTAACGCATTTGTTTTATGTAATAATTGCTCCGTCTCTACGCTAATCCCTTGCATTTGCTTTTCTAAACCTTCTAACGTGCTTGCAACGTTTTCTAACGTCTTCTGAACCGATAACAACGTTCTACATACATATACTACTAATACAGCGAAAGCAACCGCGATAATAGCCGCACTTACATATAAAAGAACTTGCATTTCATCACTTCCTTTATCTTTTTCATACTTTCCCCTATTATACAATCATTTTCCGTTTCGTTCTAATCCCTATCTTTCCATTAGAATTTTCATACTTATTCGTTAACTTTAACATAAATGATTCAACAAATTCCACTAAGTAGGTTACAATAGGAGAGGATACATAATTAGTAGGGAGGCTTTACATATGAAAGATCCACGCATTGAAAAGTTAGCATACAATTTAATTAACTACTCTATCCGTTTACAAAAAGGTGAAAAAGTATTAATTGAAAACTTTGGCTTACAAAAAGAACTTGTAACTGCACTTGTAAAAGAAGCATATGCAGCTGGTGGTTTCCCATTCGTTTCTCTAAAAGATCATCAAGTAGATCGCTCTTTATTAATGGGTGCTACTGAAGAACATTTTGAACAAATCGCTGCATATGAAGCAAGCGTAATGAAAGATATGGATGCTTATATCGGCCTTCGCTCTGGCGATAACATTAACGAACAAGCTGACGTACCAAGTGAAAGAATGCAAATTCATGGTCAAACAGTTGGTAAGAAAGTTCATAGAGACATTCGCGTTCCGAAAACACGCTGGGTTGTTCTTCGCTACCCAAATGCTTCTATGGCGCAGCTTGCTAAAATGAGCACAGAAGCTTTCGAAGACTTCTACTTCGAAGTTTGTAACTTAGACTACGGTAAAATGGATAAGGCGATGGATAGCCTTGTTACATTAATGAATAAAACAGATAAAGTTCGTCTAACTGGTCCTGGAACTGACTTAACATTCTCTATTAAAGACATTCCAGCTATTAAATGCTCAGGTCATTTAAACATTCCAGACGGTGAAGTATATTCTGCACCAGTTCGCGATTCTGTTAACGGTACAGTCTCTTACAACACACCATCTCCTTACAATGGTTATACATTTGAAAATGTACAACTTAAGTTTGAGAACGGTCAAATCGTTGAAGCAACTGCAAACGATACAGAGCGCATTAACAAAATCTTCGATACAGACGAAGGTGCACGCTATGTTGGTGAGTTCGCAATCGGCGTAAACCCATACATCTTACATCCAATGGGAGACATCCTATTCGATGAAAAAATCGATGGCAGCTTCCACTTCACTCCTGGACAAGCTTATGACGATGCATGGAACGGCAACAACTCGAACATTCATTGGGATTTAGTATGCATCCAACGCCCTGAATACGGCGGCGGCGAAATTTACTTCGACGACGTACTAATCCGTAAAGACGGACGCTTCGTTGTACCTGAATTAGAAGCTCTAAACCCAGAGAACTTAAAATAATAATAAAAACGCTCGGAATGTTCTCCGAGCGTTTTTTAATACTTTAATAAGTCTTTCGCCACATCTTCTGGCACTTTAAAACTCATCTTCTTATTTTTCATTTCAACTTCAACATACGGAACATCTTTATATACTGTCATCGTACCTATTTCATGTAAGTCCTTCTTATCTTTACTCGACTCTGATAATTTTGTTGTATCCTCTTGATACATTTTAAATGTTTTCCCTTGCGGAGTATCTAAAGGAGCCGACTGCATTTCCCACTTATCCATTTTCATGACTTCAAATAGTTTTTCAATTTCTTTCTTATTGGTGATTACCTTTTTATCACTTGAATCAGTAAGTGATTCAATTTCAACCTTTTGCGCCTTTTCTAAGTTCATATCAGTCTTTTCCTTCTTCGCACTACACCCTATTACAAGAAAGGATGCTGTTATCAGAAGCATAAACAACATACAGATTTTTTTCATTTCTAACCCTCCTGTACTACATGGAGCTACTTTTCTCACTTTTTGTTTGCTGAAAATGAAAATAATATAAAAGTCCCACTGCGATAGTACCTATTAATATTGGTATATATAAGGGCAGATCCCATTTCATATATCCCCTAGTGCAAATAACAATCACCAGCAATATTTCCAAACAAAACAAAGGTTTTACATATTTCATTTCTTACCTGCCATTTCTATTTTTACATTTGGATTCTCTTTCTCAATAAGCGCCAAAAATTCATTCATATCTTGCGGCATCGCCACCATATGTACTTTATACGCATTCGTCGTAATTTCTAGAGACTTCCCAACTTGACGAATGATTCTTATCTCTTTCAATACGATATCATCATTTAAAATACCGTACTTTAATACACCATTTTCTACTTTATGCTGTTTAATAAATACTTCCCAAACGAGTGGTACATTTACAAGGAAGCATAAACCCATTCCAATTAACGCTGACATCCACTGCTCTTTATTTGTGACAATCATGACAAGTGGATATACAAACATAAAAGCTAATGTGAGACAAACGAAAATGACTACTGACTTACTTCTTTGAATCGGAAAGTTCATACACGCACCCCCTTACCTAAATTATACCACTTTTTACCTATTTTAGTTCGTAAAAAAAGGCCATTTCTGAATGACCTTTTACACAATGTACCTATAAAATTTCTTATCCACCTCTAACACTGGAAAGTTTTTCGGCAACTTGTCTATACTCACACTTTGAAAACCATTCTTTTCATAAAAGTGATGCGCTGCTACAAATTTCACTGTCGTTCCTAAGTAAATATCTTTCAACTTTTTATTCTCAGCCCACGAAATTGCTGTTTGGAGCAACTTATGTGATGCGCCCCACTCTTTTCCGCGAAATTCTTTTTTTACGAACATTTTTCTTAATGCGACTTGATCGTCCCTAATATCTAATAAAGCTACTGTTCCAATCACTTTATCATCATAAATTGCTACCCAAAAATTCCCACGATTCCTTTGATAAAATGTTCCTATTTCAAGCAAGTCTGGCTGCTCTTCTTTCGTAATGGGAACATTGTACTCTTTTTGCTGAATATGAACGATAAGATCTACTACTTCATCTTGAAACTTACTTTCATACGGAATAATGCGTATCTTCTCGTTCATCGAATCTCCTTCCACTCTGAAGCTAGTAAACTATATACAGCGATATCGTGAAAATGATCGTATAGCCATTCATCATCTCTTAAAATACCATCTAACTTAAAACCTAAACGCTCTGGAATAGCGCGGCTTTTCACATTTTCAACACCGCATCTAATTTCCATTTTATTTAATTTTAAATTCTCAAATGCATAGTGAAGTACAGCCTTTACGCTACGCGTCATAATGCCTTTCCCGCCAGCATCTTCTGCAAGATAATATCCGAGACTTGCCGCTTTCTTCCCCCAGCTTACTGGATGAATACCTACCATTCCAACGAGCTTTCCTTTGTAACGGATACCACTTTCAAAACCGTCTCCCTCTGCAAACTTCTTTAACCACATCGGACAAATCTCATCATACGCACCAGCAGATTTTACCCCATCTACCCAAGGAAGCCATCTTCGTAAATGATTACGGTTTTGATCTATTAATTGATATAGTTCCTCTTTATGATGCTTCTCTAATAACTGTAATTCGATTTCATCGTCTACTCGAAGTGTGAACATGTTTTTTAGCCCCCTTTTAGTTTTCTTATTATTCTAACACTTATAGATGTAAATTGTTAAATATTCACACTTTTTTTCGGTTTTATTTGTATAAAATTAGAAGAATACAATACACCCGTAACAACTAATATCATTCCTACAGACTGTGCAGGCGTTATATTTACTCCTTCAATAAAAGAAATAATCATTGTAACAACAGGCACTAAATTAAAAAATAAAGATGTTCTGGCTGCTCCAATTTGAGCAATTCCATTATTCCACCATAAGTAACCGAGCACGCTCATTCCAATTGCCATAAAAAGAATCGCTCCCCAAGCTAACAAAGGAATTTCTAAAACTGGTACGATATTTTTTTGAGTGGAAGATATGATCATAAAGGCAGTGGCACCAATAGTCATTGTGTATGTCGTCGTTTGTATTGGGCTACTAGTTTTAATAAACTTTCTGCCTAGCACACCGTATAACGCCCAGCAAATATTCCCTAATAAAATATAAAAATCACCTTTTGAAAATGATAAGTTTTGTAGTATCGTAAACGAACCTTGTGTCAGTACAAAAACAACACCCAGTAATGCAAGTAACATCCCAATACCTTGGCGTTTTATAATTTTTTCTCGTAAAATAAAACTTGCTAATAGCGTCGTAACGAGCGGATTCGTCGCCATAATCAGTGCACCATTCATAGCTTCTGTATGTTTCATACCTAAAAAGAAAAAGAAGTTAAAACCGAATACACCAACAATACCTAGCAAAAAGTAATAAGTCTTATTCTCCCTCCATACCTCTACCTCAAAATCTTTTCGTATTTTTAACAAACATAACATCACAAATGCAGCAATTCCAAAGCGCCATGCTGCTATATGAATTGCTTCGAAATACTGTACAGCATATTTCGAAGCATTAAATGTCCCACCAGTGAAAATCGCAAATCCAAGTAACTGAGCGTATACTTTATTTTTCATTGTCAGCCTCCGAATTTCCACCTTCTAGAAAACCGTAATAAATTTCTAGTTTCTCCTCCGTTAGCTGAACAACTTTTTGCAATTGTTCCTGCTGTTCTTTTAATCTCTCTAAGTGAGTTGTTAAAATTGAAATTCTCTTTTTTACTTTCGCCGGTACTTCCTCTTTTCTCTGCTTAATTTCCTCTATAATACATCCATCACTTGCAAACTGAGCCATCTCTTCTAATGACATTCCAGTTTGTTTTAACGAATATAAAAATTTTAAAAGGCGTACATCACCTTCTGTATATTGGCGGATCCCGCTATTTCGCGTTGGTGGTGGTAATAATCCTAATTTCTCATAGTAACGCAAAGTATGAATACCCATCCCAGTTAACTCTGCTACTTCACCGATTTTATACATGTTCTCTCCCCCTTGTTTTTACATTTTCATCTTATAACCTAGAGTTAACTCTAGGTCAATACATAAATAAAAAAATAACTATATATGATTGATATCTAGATATGAATCATATATAGTTAAAGTATGGAAAAAAATGATAATTTTATAATTCAATTACGTAAAGGCGTTTTTGATCTCGCTATTTTGTCTTTAATAAGTAAACAACCTATGTACGGATACGAAATTACAAGTGCATTACAAGATATCCCTGTATTTCATATCCCAAACGGCTCGATTTATCCTATATTAAATCGAATTACGAAAAACAACTGGGCTGTTTCCTATTGGGAAGAATCTGGTGATGGTCCAAAAAGAAAATACTATCGCATTACAGACGAAGGGAGAGAAATTTTACATAGTCGCTTACATGATTATGATGCAGTGTACCATGCTCTAATGTTACTAGCTAAAGGAGAGGATAAAAAATGAACAAGGAACAATTCTTTTCAAATGAACTCATTACTTCTTTCTTACACGCTCTTCATAAAAGTTTAATGAACTTACCTACGCCAGCAAGAGAACAACATGTGCTAGAAATCAAATCCGATTTATATGAAAATGCATTAAGTAAAGAAAGCGAAGGAATACCATTAGAAGCCATCCCTTCACAAGTGATTGAAGAATTTCTTCCTCCAAAAGAATTAGCAAAGGAAATTGCAGGAGAATATACAGATGTTATTCAGGCTGCACAACAGTCTACAAATACATTTATTAAATACTTTACAGGACTATCAGTTGCTCCACTTGTTGCTTTATCAGTACCTATCGCACTTGGCTTTATAAATATTTCAGCTAATTTACCTTTTTTACTAGCCTTTATCGCAAGCAACATTTGGTTCATCTGTAGAGAAAACTATTGGAATACAAAGCAATTAAAATTTTTAAAAACAATGATTTCCTTTAGTACTAACGTTTTAATTGCACTTCCATTTGCATTTTTCGCGATTCGAATTATGATCACAAAACAATTCGATATGTTTTCATTCTATTATTTAATTGGATATGTACTTTTTAGTTCACTCTATATATTCTCATTAAAACAACTATACAAAAAAAATGAACAATACCAACATATCAGCGCTTTTTAAAATATATCGAACACAACAAAAAAAGACGCACAGCCACAGCTATGCGTCTTTTCTATTACTTCTCTGCAACTTGAACTTCTTTTACGTAAGCTGCTTCGAATTTTTGGATGTCTCCTGCGCCCATGAAGATTAGAACGCCGTTTTTATGTTTCTTTAATACATCCGTTGTTGTATCTGTAATTAGTTCTGCACCGTCAATACGCTTTTGCAGATCTTCGATTGTTAATTCACCTTTGTTTTCGCGTGCTGATCCGAATATATCACATAAGTATACTTGGTCAGCTTTGCTTAAGCTTTCAGCAAACTCATCTAAGAACTTTTCTGTACGTGAGAATGTGTGTGGCTGGAATACAGCGACAATTTCACGCTCTGGATGTTTTTGACGAGCTGCTTCAATCGTTGCATTAATTTCTGTCGGATGGTGTGCGTAGTCATCGATAATCACTTGCTCTCCCATCGGCTTTTCATTAAAGCGACGTTTTACGCCTTCAAAAGTTGTTAGCTGATGCTTAACTGCTTCTACATCAACGTTTTCATAATGGCAAAGTGCAATTACTGCTAATGCATTTAATACGCTATGGTTGCCGTATCCTGTAATTTTGAACGTGTCATAGTACGTATTACGAACGAATACATCAAAAATAGTACCATCTGTTCTCTTTTGAATGTTACGTGCTTGGAAATCATTATCTTCTCCAAATCCATAGAAAATAACAGGTACTTTCGCTTGAATTTTTTGAAGTTCTTCATCATCTCCACATGCAATAATGCCTTTTTTCACTTGCAATGCCATCTCTTGGAATGCACTGAATACATCATTGATATCTGTGAAATAATCTGGATGATCAAAATCAATGTTTGTCATAATCGCATAGTCTGGATTGTAAGACAAGAAATGACGACGATACTCACAAGCTTCAAATACAAAATACTTACTATTTTCTACCCCATGCCCTGTTCCATCTCCAATAAGGTAAGATGTAGGGTGTGCACCTTGCATTACATGGGCTAACAAACCAGTTGTTGATGTTTTTCCATGCGCACCAGTTACAGCAACACTTGTGTATTGGTTCATAAGGTCACCTAAGAAGTGATGGTAACGATGTACTGGGATGTTTAATTCTTTTGCTGCTTCAATTTCTTCATGCGTATCAGGAAATGCATTTCCTGCAATAATCACTTGTCCTTCTTTTACATTACTTTTATCAAAAGGAAGGATCGAGATATTGCGCTTTTCCAACGCTGTTTGTGTAAAGAAACGCTTTTCATAATCAGACCCTTGAACAGTATGCTTCATGTCATGAAGAATTTGCGCTAATGAACTCATTCCTGTTCCTTTAATTCCTACAAAATGGTAAACTGTCATCTTAAAGAACCTCCAACATTTCGAACTAATACAACGGCCTATCTATAAGACAGTATATGAATCTTTTCTTATTTTGGTAATCATCATACATTTTTGATGTAGTGAAGTTATTCTTCCCTTCACTTATCAGGATAAACTCGTACGTACTTCTTTTTTATGTCCATAACAAATCCATTATAGCAAAAAAGAAGCCGCTATACTATGATAACAGAAAAACTGATAGGGTCAATCACCTATCAGTTTTTCTCTCTTTTACATATCTTCTCTTTTTTCTAATTGAACACGCTCTAAACGTGGGTTTGGACGATATTTACGACCAGCTTTCGCTTCTGGTTTTCCATTTAATTCTACGTTATCACCAGTAAAGCCAATATTCATTTTTAATAAGCTACTTCCTACTCCGTATATATCAACAGGTACATTTTGAGCTTCAAATTCACGAATACGCTTCTCATCAAATCCACCAGTTACAACGATGTCTACATGCTGGAATCCTTCTTCATCAAGTGCTTTACGAAGTGCGAATACAAGCGATGGGTTTACACCACGTGGATCGAATGTTCCAAGTACTTCTGGGTGACGAATGAAGTATTGATCAATCATTGTGCGCGACGTATCTACACGTACACCTTTTAATGTTGATCCAAATTCACGCGCTACGCGAAGTGCATCTGTAATGACATCATTGTTGTAATCAATTAATACAACTAATTCATCTTCTGGGAATTTCTTATGATATGCTTTTGCCGCTTCCACGACATCACCATTAAACATTTGAATTAATGCGTGAGGCATTGTCCCCATACCACTTTTGCCCCACCATTCATTCATTGCATGCGTCGCTTGTGCGCTCATACCGCCGATGTATGCTGCATAGCCGTCACCAGCTTGTTGTGTATAATGATCGTCACGGTCTCCCATGAAAATAACTGGTTTTTCTTTATCTACGCTACGCGCAGCTTGGACAACGTTATATACGTTTGTCGCAACTGATGTACGACGAGCTAAAATCCCATCAATGACACCTTCTAAAAATCCGAAATTTTCATAAGGACCATGAATTGTTAACACTGTTTCAAACGGACTAATTTTATCGCCATCTTTTAAAGAGTTAATTTCAAGTTCCTCAGGATTTTTAGCGAATGTTTGTAGCAACGCAATCACTTCATCTGTTCCGCAAAGAACTGCATTTTCCTTTTGGAAAAATTGCATCGTTACAACACTTTTCGGGCGAAATTCTTCAATGATTTCTCTAGTCTTTAAAAAGTAAACGGCAGAGAACCAACCTTCTCCAACGCGTTCGTCAAATTTAAATGTTTTATTTGTTAGTCTATTTATTTCACCTTTTAATTTTAATTCAATTTCTTTCATGTCGCTTTACTCCCTACTTTACTATCCAACATTTTCTCTTAGTATACAGCAAAACCGTTTACTATACATTTGTTTCCTGCATAGCAGCGAATTCATCCTCAGAAATAAGGACATCTCTTGGCTTCGTTCCTCTTGCTTCAGAAATAATTCCTTGCGATTGCATCTCTTCAATGAGACGTGCCGCGCGATTATAACCGATGCGGAATTTTCGCTGTACAGAAGATGTGGACGCTCCCCCTTGTTCTACAACAAATTGACATGCTTCGAAGAACAATTCGTCTTCCGACTCAGCTTGTTCTGTTTTCGCTAATAAATCCTCTTGCTTAAATAAGTAATTCGGCTTCATTTGCTTTTTCACATGATCAACTGTCTTTTCAATCTCATCATCCGATACATATACACCTTGTACACGAACAGGCTTAGATGTACCGTTCCCTAAGAATAACATATCACCACGGCCAAGTAATTTCTCCGCGCCACCAATATCGATAATCGTACGCGAATCAACTTGAGATGATACAGTAAACGCAATACGCGTTGGAATGTTTGACTTAATTAAACCTGTAATAACATCTACAGATGGACGCTGCGTCGCTACTAATAAATGAATACCACAAGCACGTGCTTTTTGCGCAATACGACAAATCGCTTCCTCAACATCACCAGGTGCTACCATCATTAAGTCGGCTAACTCGTCAATGACAATAACGATATAAGGTAATGTTTCTCCCGGAATTTCTCGCTCACTTACAATAGTATTGTAACGAGTTAAATCACGAGCACCTGCGTGCGCAAACAATTCATAACGGCGCTCCATTTCTTCAACTGCCCACTTTAATGCAGCTGTCGCAGCTTTTACATCCGTAATAACAGGTGCGACAAGATGCGGAACAGAATTGTATGGTGCAAGCTCAACCATCTTCGGATCGATTAACATTAACTTCACTTCATGTGGTTTCGCTTTATATAAAATGCTCGTTAAAATTGCGTTAATACACACACTTTTACCAGAACCGGTTGCACCCGCAATTAGTCCGTGTGGCATTTTTCGAATATCCGTTACAATTGGATCACCTGAAATATCAAGCCCAAGCGCAACTGTAAGCGGTGATTCGCTCTTTGTAAACACAGGACTTCTTAAAATTTCACGAAGAAATACTGGCTTACTTTCTTTATTTGGAACTTCAATTCCAATGGCACTCTTCCCTGGAATCGGTGCTTCAATACGAATATCTTTCGCCGCTAAGCTTAACTTAATATCATCACTTAAATTTGTAATTTTATTTACTTTCACACCTGGATCTGGCTGTACTTCAAAACGAGTGACTGCCGGACCCTGCGATACATTAATAACATGTGCGCCAACGTGGAAATTATTAAAGGTAGTATCTAATAATTCTTTCTGTTCTTCCAGCCATTCTGTATTATCTAACGCTGCTTGCTGCGGAATCGATAGTAATGTTAATGGCGGAACCGCATATGTCGGTGGTGTTTGCAATACATTTCGCATATCGTTCTCTCTTTGATTTACAATATATGCTTTCTCTTCTACTTCCGTACTTGAAATTGGCTTTTGTACTTGCTCTGCCACTACTTGCTGCATTGGCTTTTCTTCCACTTGTGGTTCTACCACCACTTGCTGCATTGGCTTTTCTTCTACTTGTGGTTCTACTGCCACTTGCTGCATTGGCTTTTCTTCCACTTGTGGTTCCACTGCCACTTGCTGCATTGGCTTTTCTTCCACTCGTGGTTCTACCACCACTTGCTGCATTGGCTTTTCTTCTACTTGTGGTTCTACTGCTACTTGCTGCATTGCTGTTTCTTCTACTTGTGGTTCCACTGCCACTTGCTGCATTGGTTTTTCTTCCACTTGTGGTTCCACTGCCACTTGTTGCATTGGTTTTTCTTCTACTTGTTGTACAGGCTTATTCTCTACTCGTTCTTTCATAGAAGATTGCATTGCATTTGCTCTAGCCGCATGTCTTTCCATTAATCTCGTTCTGTCTTGTTTCAACATAACAACATTGAATGGTACATGACGCTTTTTCTCACGTTTTGGTTCTTCTTTTTGTACAACTGGTGACGCTTCTGCGACCGGTGTTTCCTCCACAACTGGTTGTTCTTCTGCAATCACTGCTTCTTCCACAACTGGTCGCTCTTCTGCAATTAAAACATCCGCAAAGTTTTGAACATCTTTCTTCGTTTGTTCATCAGCCTCAGCATCAAGTATGAATTCATTCGTTTGTTCAATTGCTTCATTTAACACCATTTCTTGCTGTGTTTCCTTAAGTGCTACAGGTTCTGCTTCTTCTGGCGCTTCTGTTTCCGCAATTACTTCCTCTTCTTCTGACTCTTCCGCTTCTGCAACTACTTCCACTTCTGC
>NZ_NVEC01000097.1 GCF_002571225.1 Bacillus sp. AFS059628
ATTTTGAGGTGGGGGTCTTACTGCCCATTAAAGCGGGATAAAACGGGAGAGGATTTTCATTTGAGAATCCTCTCTTTTCTTATTGTATACTTAATGTAAATACTTTATTTAAGAAAGAGGGCATTATAAGTGGCAGCAAATCTAGAAAAATTAACTGAGACGCTAATTTCTATTCGTCGGAATTTACATGAGCATCCAGAATTATCATACGAAGAGTTTAAAACGACGAAAGCTATAAAGAATTGGTTAGAAGAGAAAAACATTACGATTATAAATTCAAGTTTAGAAACAGGTGTTATTGCTGAAATTTCTGGGAATCATAGCGGGCCAATTATAGCAATTCGTGCTGATATTGATGCCCTCCCTATTCAAGAAGAAACACATTTACCGTACGCTTCAAAAATTCACGGTAAAATGCATGCTTGTGGGCATGATTTTCATACAGCTGCTATTATTGGTGCCGCTTATTTATTAAAGGAAAAAGAAACTTCTCTTAGTGGAACGGTACGCTTTATATTCCAGCCAGCTGAAGAAAGTAGCGACGGTGCTTGCAAAGTCATTGAAGCTGGGCATTTACATGGCGTACAAGCTATTTTCGGTATGCATAACAAACCTGATTTACCAGTCGGTACAATCGGGATTAAAGATGGTCCACTCATGGCCGGGGTTGATCGATTTGAAATTGAAATTCACGGAGTTGGTACACATGCAGCTGTACCAGATGCTGGGGTAGACCCTATTGTCGCATCTTCTCAAATTGTGATGGCACTCCAAACAATTGTAAGCCGAAATATAAGTTCTTCACATAATGCCGTCGTCAGTGTCACAAACATCCATTCAGGAAATACGTGGAACGTTATTCCTGAAAAAGCTACGCTGGAAGGAACTGTACGTACATTCCAAAATGAAACACGCGAAAAGATTCCAGCACTAATGAAACGTATTATCCAAGGGATTTCTGATGCATTAGGTGTAAAAACAGAATTTCGTTTTTTTGCAGGTCCTCCTGCTGTTCATAACGATGCATCTCTAATAAATTTATCAACCCAAGTTGCCGAAAATATGAATTTAAATATCATCTCTCCTACCCCGTCAATGGCCGGAGAAGATTTTTCTTTTTATCAACAAGAAATACCTGGTTCATTCGTCTTTATGGGAACGAGTGGTACACATGAATGGCATCATCCTGCTTTTACAGTAGACGAGCGAGCGTTACCTATAAGCGCAGAATACTTCGCTTTGCTAGCTGAAAAAGCCCTTAAACAATTTTCATAAAAAAGAGAGCCGTTAAGAAATACTTAACGGCTCTCTTTGATTAAGTTAAATCGCGTTTTAAAAATATGGTATAGGAGATACTTAAAAATACAAATAAGTATAGTAATAACATACATGAAGCAAACGGGAACGTTACTCCATCAATAAAACTGCCATTCTTTGCAATACTGTATAAATCTGTGTTTGCTGGCAATAAATATTTCGCCCAATCATATCTAGTTGCTGCTAGTAATGCGATGTTTCCTGATAAAGCGAGAAATAGTGAGATACCAATCGCACCTCCGCTAGATCTTGTTAGCACAGAAATCATAAATGCAAATGCTGCGTACACAATCGTCGGCAACCACGATAAAATATAATACTTACTAGCTTCTACAAAAATATTTTGTTTTATAATATTTCCACCTTGGAATATAAACTCGCTCCATGCAGGCTGCTGGAATTTATAAATAACAAGCCCACATAAAATGGAAAAAATCATATTAAATATAAACAATAACGCTGCAAATATCACAATTGCTAAAAATTTAGCTGTCAAAATTTTAAAGCGACTCGCTGGTCGTATCGTTAAAAATTTATATGTTCCCCAGCTATATTCATTCGCAAAAATTGTACTTGCATACACGAGGATAAACGGGAGTAATATTGGAAATACGATAAAACCTGTATCTCTCATGAAAGAAAGTGGAGAACTACTTGCCGGTGCTGTACCTGTATCTAAATGCTTCATCTTGAGCTGATATTCCTTTACAAGCTCATCCCCAGATCGTTCTGCTAAAATAGCTTCTTTTTTCATGCCTAGCTTTTTCTCAATTTCTACAGTTCGTTCTGTATAATCCACTTTCCATCCTTTTGTTTCCGGTTCCAAATACTTTACCGTAACCCATCCTAATCCGATTATTAATACTGCAATAACCGCAAATGGAATAATCGTTCGCTTCCGCTTAAATATTTTATACAATTCGTTATACACTAAATTAAACAATATCTTTTCCCCCTGTTAATTCTAAAAATTGCTCTTCTAACGTTTTTCTTTCTTCATATACACGATACACTTGAATGTTTTTCTCAAGCAATGTACGAATAACATTTGGGATTTCTTCATCTTTTACATGAATAAGTAGATCATTACCTTTTATTAAAACATCTCGTTCTAACATTTCTGCTGCTTTATTCGCATCATCTACACGTATACGGATTGTCTCCATCTCTTCACTTTGATTATGCTGAATATTTTGCGTCGCGACATATTCTCCGTGCTGAATAATGATAACTCTATCACACATTAATTCAACTTCTGAAAGCAAGTGACTAGATACAAGTACCGCTTTTCCTTGTTCATGTGCAATTTTCTTTATGTACATTCTCATTTCATGTATTCCACTAGGGTCTAATCCATTTGTTGGTTCATCTAATATTAATACATCTGGATTGTGAATAAGCGCTTGAGCAATTCCTAAACGTTGTCTCATGCCGAGTGAATATGCTTTTACTTTGCGGTCAATTACTTGTCCCATTCCTAACAATTTCACTACTTCATCGATACGTTCTTCTGTCACGTTCCCATTCATTCGTCCGAAATATGTTAAATTTTCATAGCCACTCAAGAAAGGATAAAATTCCGGTGTCTCAATTACTGCTCCAATTTTCGAAGCAGTACTTTCAAATTGCTGTTTTACAGATTGACCATCAATCCAAACTTCGCCCTCTGTCATACGAATCATGCCGACCATCATTCTCATTAAAGTCGTTTTTCCAGCGCCATTTGGTCCGAGCAAACCAACTACTTCACCCTTTTTAACTTCAAAACTAATATTTTCTACAAGTGTCTTTGAACCGATGCGCTTCGTTAACCGCTCGACCTTTACAATTGATTGTTCGTTTGTCATTCTATACAACCTTTCCTTCCCATTCTTTGTCAGGTCTTTACACTGTAACATGATTATTTTTATGTGTAAAATAGAAAAAGGCATGATTCCTCATGCCTTTTCCTTGAAATGAAATGAATTTTTATCTTGTAAACTTTGAACAAATCGAAAACATTGCACCATCGATAATAAGAGAATAACGATCATAATGATACTAACAACTACTATTGCATATATTGTAATCGGTGCACCATTTATCCCTTGTATTCCCGCTATTTTCATAAAGATAATCGTAAATAATTTCAAAAATAACATCCCATTAACTAACCCAAAAACAAACGCTGCTCCATAAATAAATAATTGCTCCTGACATAATACACATAGTACGTCATTTCTCTTCCTATTCTCTGCTACATAAGATTTAATTTCCTCTTTCCTCACGTGCAGAAGAGAGAGCGTTATTTTATATGTAGTAAAAATACATAGAAAAATGAATACAATAAACAGCGTGTAAAAGCAAATTTGAAATAAAAGTGTAGTCCCTAATTCCCCAATAGCTCCTTTATTTAACTGGAGCGATATCATAAAAAACAAAACCATAGTACTCATAGCAATCCACATAAATTGCTTCATCCTTTTGGCAGCAAATGTTCTTATATTTTTTCTCACTAACTGACATAAAGACATATGTTCTTCCCCTACCTTACTTCATAACAAACTCATTCTATACTACTAGTGTATAAAAATATGACATTTTAAACATCGCACCACAACCTGAATTCATTCTAAGTCTTTAGTCCTAGAAAATAAAAACGAATAATGAAACCATAAGAGTGCTAATGCTTGAGGAAAAAACTCTATTGACCGACTATTACAAGAAAACGCACATGTTTACCTCTTTAGCATAGAACTAAAAAAGAACACTAAAGCGGAAATGCAATACTATTGCATTTCTGCTTTAGTGTTTAATGAGGTGTACTTTTTAATAACTTAATTAATCTCATCCTCTACTTCAATTCTTTTCTTCTCTCTTGCAATTTTCAAAAACTCTAAAAGCTCTGGGTTAGTATTCATTTTCTTGTAAGCTACTGACATTTCTGCAACAAAATTAGAATCACATAATTCTTTATATACGACTTCTGTTTTATACAATTTATTTGCTGATACAGGTATTACCGTAATTCCGATTCCTGCCGCCACAAGCCCCATAACTGTTTGATATTCTGTTGCTTCTTGTACGATACGTGGACTAAACCCAACTTCACGGCAAAGTGATAAAATTGTATCATACAATGCTGGCCATACCGGTCTCGTAATAAATACAAACGGTTCATCTCTTAAATCTTCAATATGTATTTCTTCCTTTTCCGCAAGTGGATGTGCCTTCGGTAAACATAACGTACAAGAAAGCTTTTGAATTGGTTCTAATTCTAGTAATTGTGTTGGAATTGGTGGACGTAAAAAGCCAATATCAATACGATTATCGTGAAGCGCATGCACTTGATCTGGTGTCGACAGTTCATGTAGTGCAACAGACACTCTCGGAAATTTCTTTCTATACTCCCTTACGATAGATGGTAAAATATCATATATCGCCGCACCTACAAAACCAATTGAAAGCGAGCCCACTTCCCCCCTTTGAGCACTTTGTGCAATCTCTACTGCTTTTTCAATTTGTTCAAACGCTTTTTTTACTTCTGTTAAAAACATTTCTCCTGCTTCTGTTAATTCAACCTTTCTCTTCGTTCTTGAAAATAACAGAACTCCCATTTCTTTTTCTAATTGCTGAATTTGTTGACTAAGCGGCGGTTGTGTCATTTGCAAACGAGCAGCTGCTCGTCCAAAGTGTAACTCCTCTGCCACTACAACAAAATATTGCAAATGCCGTAATTCCATTTTGGACACCCTTTTCACTTTCGATTAATATATCTAATATATTAATAACATATAATTTATATATTAGACAAACTTTTTGAATGAACGTATAGTAGAAATTGTTAATTCTTTTTTACAATTTTTATGTAAAAAAAGAAAGAGGTGATTACTGTATGAAATGGTGGAAATTAAGCGGACAAATCTTATTATTATTTTGTTTCGCTTGGACAGGTGAATGGATTGCAAAACAGGCACACCTCCCAGTTCCAGGAAGTATAATCGGTATTTTTTTATTATTAATTTCATTAAAATTTAACCTGGTGAAAAAAGAGTGGATACAGGACGGAGCAGACTTTTTATTAAAAGAACTTATTTTATTCTTCATTCCTTCTGCGGTCGCTGTTATACGCTACAAAGATACACTATCACAATATGGAATCGATCTCATTTTAATTATTATGATTAGTACACTTTGTGTCACTCTCGTTACAGGACTTTTAACAGAATTGCTACTAAAGCGGAAAGGATCCGTGCAATGATTGGCTTTCTTTGTTTATTATTAACACTATTCACATATTGGATATCGAAGAAAATGTATAAACGCTGGAATTGGAGCTTACTTTCTCCTCTTCTCGTCTGTCCTATTATTTTAATTGCTTTATTACTCGGACTAGACACACCTTATGAAACATACGAAACAGGTGGTCAATGGTTAACAGAATTATTAAAACCTGCAACAGTTGCTTTTGCATGGCCAATCTATAAATACTTTGATTTACTCAAGAAACACGGAATGGCTATTTTACTTAATGTCATTGTCGGTTCTTTTTTATCAGTTATTACTTCCGCACTACTAGCGAATTATTTTCAAATTGATTCATCGTTAGAACATAGTTTAGCGCCTCATATTGTAACGACACCAATCGCAATGGCTATTTCAGAAATGATTGGTGGTATGTCACAATTAACAGCTGTATTCGTTGTTTTAACCGCGTTGACAGGAGCGTTACTCGGACCTTCTCTCATACGTATATGCCGTATTAAAACAGCAATTGCTAAAGGTATTATGTTAGGCACAAGCGCGAATGGAACTGGCACATCAAAAGCATTCGAAATCGGCCCTGTAGAAGGAACGATTGCAAGTTTATCTATGCTTTTAACAGCAGGAGCTAGTTTAGTTATCGTTCCGCTTTTTTTATCGTGGATACATTAAAAAGCAAGTGTTTAAACACTCGCTTTTTTATTTATATATTTATTTAAAATCTCATAATCCTCAGGGAAAGATAGCGTTAATTTCTTCATTTCATCTATCCTCTTCCAAGCAATTTCATGTATTAACTCATCTGGATCTTGGATTTTCATACTACCGCCTATTTTTTTAACGACATAATAATGAACGTATACAGGAACCCCGTATGTAATACCTTCTTTTTCGTATATTTTACTTACAACTTCCACATTGTAACCTGTTTCTTCCCAAACTTCTCGAATACAACATTCTTCTAGTGTTTCTCCATTTTCAAGCCCGCCGCTTGGAACAGACCACCTTTTTTCTTCCCCCTTTGGTCCTTGTAACACCATTAGAATTTCATTTTTTTCGTTTACACATACCGCTGCACAACCTATCCATCTTTCCATATACATCCCTCCCCTATTACTATTCGTTTCCTTTTTTATTTTCTCCTTGAAAAAAGAGGAAAATAGTAAAACATTGACGAAAGATTACATCAACTTCATAGACAATCCCTTCTTAGAAATTAAAAATGGAAGGATGAAAATATGATTTCTAAATATGTTGTGGAATGTGTCTTTTGTGAAGAAAATCGAAAACCTCGCCAAGCTATCGTAACAGTTCCTGCCACTACTCAGCTACTAGCCATTGAAAAAGTGCGTGCGGAATGTAAACGTCGTTTTGGAAAAGCTTTATTATTGCAAACAGAAATTAAAGAAGAAATAACTTTTGAACAAAAAGAAAGCCGACCATGAATTGGTCAGCTTTCTTCTCCGATCATATTTTCACATGAAGATTAGGGGCATCCTCTTTAAGGATCGGGATTTTTCCATTATGTACGTTCCATAATGGTCATCGAACAATATATTTCTATGCAATTAATTATTGAATAGAATAGGGCAAAACTTGTTCGCATTTTTAGAAAAGGGATAGGGATATAATTCAAGTAGTACTTCGAATACTCGAACTTTACACTCATTATATTAAAGCAAATCCTTTTATATGGGAAATATGAATTACTTACATAATTCATTCGTAAAACATATTAGTTTGCTATATTATTTTATTCCATCAATAACATACATCCAGCTAGAACTGGTGTCATAATCATTGAAAACTTCAAAAGCATACGTGGTGCATAATTTGTAAACTTTGCCCCAATATACGCTCCTAACATCGTCCCAATTAATACTTGCAATAATAATATATGATCTAGGTAACCTTCTGAACTATATCCTATCCCCCCTCCAATCGCAAACGGCAATATAACAAGCATTGTTGTTCCTACAGATTGCTGAATCGTTAATCCTAATAGAACCATTAATCCAAGTTGAATAAATGGTGCAGAACCAATCCCGAATGAACCAGCCATCATTCCAGTGACTAATCCAAGACATATACATTTCATTATGTGCTCTTTCGAAAAATCTTTAATCTCTGCTAAAAGTAACTCTTCCCTATTTTGAAACTTAATTAATTTAATAAACATAAAAATTGCAGATAAAAATAACATCCCAGCTGTAAACCAATGAAGAAGATGTCCTGGTATAAGTGAACCAATTTTTGAACCGATATAAGAACCAAGCGCTCCACATCCCCCAACAATCCCGCCTATAGTAAGTACTACATTTCCTTCACGATAATGACTTATAACCCCAGATAATGTCGTAAATGCCATAGCAGTTAAAGACGTTGCAAGCGCAACGTGAATAGGAATATGGAATACTAAAGTGAGTATCGCGATAATAAACCCAGCTCCCCCAGCTCCAACAAACCCTAATAAAATCCCCATTACTAACATCGTTATAATAATTGCCACATACTCTCCCTCCAGTAAAGCAATTATCCACCATATTCTTTCTTCTACACAAATAAAAAGCATCCGTCTAGGATACTTTTTATTTCAATACTATGTACTTAATCTTGATTAATTAAAATAACCGCGGGGCCAGCAACTACTACTCCAGCTACTTCTATCTTTTCAAATTCCTTTACTGTAATAGATATAACGCCTTCTCTTTCCATCAATTCTTTACTCAGGACATCAGTCGGTATAGCTTTCACCGTCTTACCTCCTTTTCATTTATACAATATGATAAAGTGAAACTTTAACCAGTATGGGTTTTTCAATCAGGCTGCTCGCAAATAGCTCGTTAAAAACAATCCAACGCATCTATATATATGCATCACCTCCGCTTTCATTCCTTATTCCACTCAAAAACCTCCGCTCCCTTCCATAACATATTGAAAAATAAAAAAGCACTCGCAAAAGCGAATGCATTTTCATTATTTACTTTCTATTACTTTTAACATTCTATTAATAAATGCTGCCGATTCCCCACGCGTCGCTGAACCTTTCGGCATAAATTCATTATTTTCATTTCCTTTTACAATACCTAATCCATAAACACGTTGTACAGCTTGTTTATCATATGCTAAATCTTGATCCGAGAACGGCAGTGGAACTAAGTTACCTTTAATTTTTTTATATTGCAATGCACGGTCAATCATGATAACAGCTTCATCTCGTTTAATCGTATCATTTGGGGCAAATATACCATTTCCCCTACCACTTATTATTCCGGCACTTGCTGCTCGATTAATACCATCAATTAACGAAGGGTGTGCTGTATTTAAGTCATTAAAATCCGATGAGCCCTCAGGTAACTCCAATGATCTTGATATTAAATTTGCAAATTCACCACGTGTTACGAGACGCTCTGGCCAATAAGAACCTTTTCCATCTCCAACCATAATACCTCGTTTATCTAATTCACGAATATCTGCTTCGTACCAACCACCTGTTATATCATCCTTATGGTTCGCATCATAATAAGCTTTTGTTCCTTGTAAGAATGGTTCCCAGCCATTATTTTTAATCATAATGGCTGGACAAATCTTCCCACTCCAAAATTGATGTTTTTTCACATTTTCTAAAGGAATATTTAATTCCCCCATTAAATAAGCTGCTAGTTTACGAGCATTTTCAACAGCTTTATTATAATCACCATCTTCGTTTACAGCAATTTCAATCGCAATGGATTCTCGATTTCCAGTTCCTTCTGCTCCATCTCCAGCATGCCAAGCATTTTCGTTTAATGGAAGATGTTGATAAATCTCTTTATCATCTACCGTAAAATGCCACGACGCTGAACGATCTTCCGTTCCTGTTGCTTGGTTATATAAATATATTGCATGGTTTCTAGCATTTGCCCCAACACTATAATTATCGGTCTCATGAATCGTAATATACTTCGGCTTCATCGCATAACCTGGACGAATATTTTCATTTCCTTTCGGTACAATCATTTCTTTTAAAGGTACACCATAAATATCCGTTGTCTTCTCTTCTATTGGCGCGGCATACATAGCTGCTGCACGTTTTGTACGTGTTGGCGTTGTATCCTGAATAAGCGAAGCTTTTGTTCCTTCAAATTTTGCTGAAGGTGAATGAATCCATTTTATCTCATTATTTATTTTAACTTGGAACCATTCTCCAGCCTGTCCAATTGCTTGAATAGTTTTTGGCTCTAGTACATTTTCTTCTTTATATGAAGTAAATGGTTCAGAGTAAGTAGAAGTTACTTCATTAATAACTAACTTTTCACTTAATAACGGGTGAATTTCTTTAACCTCTACATTTCCCTCACTATTTTGTATCCATCCCGTTCCCGATGAAGTTTGAACATAGTAAGCGTTTCCTTTTCTCTTCTCAGCTTTTACGACTTGATTCGAAATACGAACCCCTGTCTCTTTTTGAAAATTACTAGAATCATATAAAGGTACTTCTTTCACTATATGTACAAGAAACTCACCTTGCACTTCATTTTTTACTCCTTTATCTTCTCCTCGACCATCTTCCTCTTTCATATGGTTTTCAATACTTTTTAAAGCTTGTTCTTCAGGTGAAACTACAACAGTTTTTTCCAACTCGCTAGCGTAGGAATAATTCGGAATCGCTACCATACTAAATACAATTGATGCAGCTAAAACATTATAAAATCCTTTTTTCATCATACTACTTAACACGCATATCATTAAATTCGTGTTAAACTTCCCCTCCTCAACCAAAATATAGGTTATCTACTAAACTATTAAGCAACATAACCATTTACACTATAACAGACTCATCCCAATTCGTATAGATAGGAATGACTACTATTTGCCTACATTTACTATATTGGAATATGAAAAAGAAGCTATAATATTTAACTTCTTTCTACATTTCTTTAATCGCTATGCACCTTATACTCCACAACTTTACCATCTCTATCAAATTGTAAAACAAGATGTTCACTATCTATAGGAATAAAGCCACGTTCAGTTCCCAGATAGTACGAAGTGATAACCCCGTTGTCTCCATTTCTCGTTTCAGTAGGCGTTCCTAATAATTGTGTAATTTCTTCATTTGATTTTCCTGTTAATTTATATTTTTGTATTAGATCATCTACCATATGTACCCGCTTATCTTCAGCATGTAACCATCGATCTTGGTTAAATATTGAAGTGTATGTATTCATACTTAATTGTGCAGTACATACTACTAACGGAACAAGTGCTACTATTAACACTCCCGATATTTGCTTCTTTTCTTCATTACGATTTTTAGCAACATATAAGATCGACTTTTGAATCATAACTAATAAAACAAATGGCATGACTATTATAAAAACGCTCATTACACTTAATGACGTATGAGCCATACCAATAATAAACATAAAAGCAAGATACATGAGTATATACAAACAAATATAAACATACAAAATACCCCTTAATATAGCACTCAGAAATTCCACCTCTTTTTAATTCATTATATAATTCATCCGGCTAATGATTTCTCGGAGTTTTTCTAACTCTTGCTCTGTATATATTACTTTCCCTGTTAAGATTTCATTTCTGAAGAATGTTACAATTTGCTCTCTATCTCTTAATCTCGGCGTTTTTTCTTCAGAAAGATCTAGCACTTCTTTCCCACTTTCATTATAAAAATATACAATCGGTTTTACGTTTTCCTTTACAATATCAACTTGCATTTCTTTCAAACAATTGTATAGAATATGAGATAGTTTCTTCGCTCTATATACTGGGTTCCCTTCATTTTTCACTTGTATCGTTAATGAATCTTCACCTGTAATATATTCAAACGTCTCTTCTTTCTCTACTTCTTGTTGATACTTGCCAATTTCATCAATCATAAATGAATATATACTAGCATTTTCTTTCGTTAAACCATGAATTAATTTCCCTGTCCATTCTTTCGTCTCAAGTACATACATACCCGTTTTACTTAAAACAAGATGATGAATTCGAAAATCATTTCCACCTTGCTGATTTCTAATAAAAACATTCGGCATAATATGAAATTCATGATCTTGTATTATGCCTTGCTCTACGAAACCACGCTTCATATATTGTAATGTTTCGTGTGTACTCACTTCAGCTCCACTTTTCGTATACTCTCGTAAATCTGCAATTAACTTTTGAAACATATGTATTTCATTACTATGTTTTTCTTGCATTTCACTGCGTTCTTTACTATGTTGCACAGCTAATTGATTTTTCATCATACGCATATTTTCAAGTTCTCTAGCTGCACTTATTTGTAAATCATTGTATTTCTTCTGTTCCATACTTTTCAATGTATTTTGTTGTTCTTTATGTTCTGTAACCGTAGCTGCAATTTCATTTTCGTACGTTTCAATTGCTTGTTTCTTTTCAAATTCCGCTTGCTGACTCTCTGATTCTAGCTGTTTATTTTTATAAAACAGCACGAATACCGCAGCTAATAATAATAAAATTACACCTATTAGCACATAATCCATATATTTTTCTCCTTTATTTCATTCCTTACTATTTTTCATTCACATTTCTACTACATTATACTATGTTATTCCTATATTTTTTGTAAAAATTTCACACGCATTCAAAAGACCTTGTAATTTTACAAGGCCTTTTGTAAACTTCCTTTATTTTGTAGTAAATACATATTATAATACAACCCTTGTTCACTCAGTAATTCTTGATGTGTCCCTCTTTCTACTATCTCTCCATCATGCATAACAAAGATTTGATCTGCATCTTGTATAGTAGATAATCTGTGTGCAATTGCTATCGTCGTCCGTCCTTTTCGCATTTTCTGTAACGCTGTTTGGATCGCATCTTCAGTTTCTGTATCAATATTTGCTGTTGCTTCATCTAATACTAATACTTTCGGATTCGTTGCTATCGTTCTAGCAAAAGCAATTAATTGTCGTTGACCACTAGAAAATGCAGCTCCTCTTTCTACTACTTCCGTTTCATACTGCTCTGGTAATCTTTCAATAAACGTATTCGCTTGCACAAATTGTGCCGCTTCTTTTACTTCTTCATCCGTAATTTCTTCATTATACATACGAATATTTTGTTTTACATTTCCCGCAAATAAAAATGCATCTTGCAATACAAGTCCTATTTTCTTTCTAATTTCTTGTTCTTCAAATTTCTCTAACTCTACACCATCTATTACAATATTTCCGGACTTAATATTGTAAAATCGCATTAACAAATTCATAATGGTACTTTTTCCACTACCAGTGTGTCCAACGAAAGCAACCGTTTGCCCTTGTTTCACGTGAAATGATACATTTTTTAAAACATCACGTTTTCCATCATACGAAAAAGTAACATTTTTAAATTCAATATCTCCATTAATAACTTGAGGATTTCCATCCCCTTTTTGAACTGGCGCTAAATCTTTCTCATCCATTAAGTGAAATACACGTGATGATGAAACAAGTGCCTGTTGGAAAAATGATAATTTCATCATCATCTCATTTACAGGCTGGAAAAAACGATGTATATAGTTAACAAATGCATATAAAACGCCTACTTCAACAGGACTCTTCAAAGCATCCATTCCAAATAAACCAAGTACTAACGCAATAGCTACAATATGAACTAAATCAGTTGCTGGACGTAAAAGCAATGCATCTAACTTTAATGTACGTCGCCCTGCACTATAATGTTTAGTATTCACTTCTTCAAACTCTTTTCTCATACGCTTTTCTTGTCTGAACACTTGAACAATATTCATCCCTTGAATGGACTCGTTTAACTTTGCATTTAACACACTTAATTGATTACGGACTTCTAAATAAAAAGCTGCACTTTTCCGGCGATATAGCACCATAATCGCAAACATTATCGGAATTAATACGAGAGAAAATAGCGCTAATTTCACATTTAATAAAAACATCGCTACTAAAATCCCTACTAAAAATACGATATTTTTAACAAATGTTGATAATACACTGACATAAAAATCTTTAATTGCTTCTGTATCATTCGTTATGCGCGATACGAGCGTACCAATCGGCGTACGATCAAAGAAACTTAATGACAACTTTTGAACATGCTCATATACTTCAACACGCATATCTTGAACAATTTTAAAAGCGATATTTTGAAAATATAATAAGTCTAAATAAGTAAATAATACTTTTAATAAGTGAGCAACAATATACACTACAAATAGAGTAACAAGTGCTGATTGATCAAAGTTACTTGGTACTAAGTGTTCATCAAGAAATTGTTTAATTAAAAAAGGACCCATCATTTCCGTTACAGTTGCACCAACTAGAAATAAAAATGCTAATGCTAACAGTCCTTTATATGGCCTCATATAAGAAAGCAATCTTCTTAAATCGCTCTGTTTTTTCTCAGCCATCATACGCCTCCTTTCTCGACTAATGCTTCTAACTGCTGGCTCTCATACATTTCTTTATACCAACCATGTTCTTTCATTAGTTGTTCATGTGTACCCCGTTGCACAATTCTGCCCTCATCCACAACAAGAATAAGATTGGCATGTTGAATTGCACTTAAGCGATGAGCAGTAATAATCGTTGTTTTCCCTGCTCTTTCCCTCTTTAATGCATTTAAAATCGTTTCTTCTGTTTTTGCGTCTACTGCTGATAAACAATCATCCAAAATTAAAATTTCAGCATCCGTTAATAAAGCACGCGCAATAGAAATCCTCTGTTTTTGGCCTCCAGATAACGAAACGCCTCTTTCTCCTACTACTGTTTCATATCCTTCTGAAAATTGAAGGATGTCATTATGAATACAAGCAATCTCTGCAGCACGGGTAATTTCATTATATGTAGCATCCGCCTTTCCAAAGGCGATATTCTCCCCAATACTTGCTGAAAATAAAAAATGATCTTGCGGCACATATGAAATGGCAGAACGGACACCGTAAAGTGTTACATCGCGAATATCCCGCTCTCCAACTTTTAATTCACCATTAAAATGATCATACTCACGGATTAAACATTTTAATAAAGTCGTTTTCCCTGCACCTGTACGCCCTACAATCCCTAACGTTTCCCCTTTCTTCAAATCAAAGTGAATATCCGTTAAATGTAACAGTTCATTTTTCTTATACGAAAACGACTCGACCGCAAATGAAACATCACCACTCGCTATTGTATGCACAGCATTTTCTCTATTTACTACATCTGATTTTTGAGAGAGAATTGTCTCTACACGGTCATACGAAGCACGTCCACGCTCCATAATATTAAACAGCCATCCAAACGCTAACATTGGCCAGACTAGTGTACCTAAATACGTTGTAAATGTAACAAGGTCACCTACAGTTAATTCACCTCTCACAACTAATACGGATCCGTAACACACTGCAATTAAAAAAGAAAATCCAACGATAAGAGAGATTGTCGGATCAAATAACGAATCAATACGTGCAACTAACATATTTTTATGTACGACATCTTCTGATTTTTTTCGGAACGCTTGTAAATCTTCTTTCTCTTGTCCAAGCGATCGAATTACCTTCATCCCACTCATACTCTCTTGCACTTTATCATTGATTTCCGAAAACGATTGCTGTGCTTTATGAAACCTTTTATGCAATAACGTTCCGTAATAATTTGTTGAAATTGCTACAATCGGCATAGGAATTAAGCTTAACAATGTTAGCTTCCAACTAATTGTAAAGCCCATCGCTACGAGTACACATCCTCCAACAGCTAATGAATCAACAAGTGTTAAAACACCCGCTCCAGCAGTTTGTTGAATTGCTTGAATATCATTGGTCGCGTGTGCCATTAAATCACCTGTGCGATTTGACTGATAGAAAGATGGACTCATCTTTGTAAAATGTTCATACAAATTCTTACGTAATTGGCGAGCTAACTTTAATGAAGATCCGAAAATCATAATACGCCACACGTAACGTAATATGTACATCGTAATACCTACGACTACTAAGAGTACAACCCATTTTAGTAACTTATCAGTCGTTAATGTTCCATCATTAATTTCATCTACAACAATCCCAATTACTTTTGGTGCGACAAGTTCTAAAAGTGCAACGCCAAATAATAAAATAATTCCGGTTATGTACGCTCGTTTTTCTTGTTTAAAAAACCAAGCTAAATTCATAAACACTTTCATATTTTTCCCCCTTCCTTAAAATGAGCGATGTTTTCAGTTTATCAAAAATACAGAATTTTTAAAAGCTTTAAACTCTATAACTAAAAAAAAGAAAAGACACTCTTAGCGAGTGTCTTTTAGCGCTTATTTCATTTGTTGTTTGTTCATCGCGCTCATCATTTGATTGATTTTCTTTTGGGAAGGTTTTTGTCCCATTTGCATCATCATCATTTTTAACATTTGTTCGTTAATTGGTGGATTTTTTTGTAAGTAATTCATCATGTATTTGCGGGCAATGAAAAATCCTAACGCCACGCCTGCTACTAGTGCTACTACGCCCACTAGAATACCTAACCAAATTGGCATATATTTTCCTCCTTCATGTTGTCTACCTTACAGTGTACTAAAACCTTTTCAATAAGACAAGATACAATTCGACATTTTTTACACATATGTTCGTACTTGTTTTAGAGGATTCAACCATCCGTACTTTGTATTTTCATAATCCATAGCTAAAAATGTTAATTCACACTTCCTTAGCACCTCAAAGAAAGTCGTTTCCATAGAGACATTTCCAGAGGTATTCATGCGGATATAGTGTGGTTTCACCATTATTTCGCCATATTCCGCTCCTGTATAAAGTGTATGTGTATGATGTGTTCGATCATATTTACCAAGAACGCGCAAAGCTTGTTCTAATTTATGATGAATTTTCATTACTTGTAATGGCATCGTTATATACATCATTTGTTTATATAACACTTTTTTCTCCGAAAGGGACCCAGATTCTGAAAATCGAGCAAATAAATCAAAAAATAAATATTCACGACCAAAGTAAGCTTTCGCAATATCCTCTTGAATTAAATACAATTCATACGTTTTCATCTTTCGCCTCCCAATCTGGACAACCTTTTCTCTTCATTATATAGAAGAAAATTTGCAATGATTGTCTGACTGCGGAGAGATAAAAAACTTTTTCTGTCGAAAAAACTCATTTACATAGAAAAACCTCTCCATGCCGGAGAGATTTTTCTAAAGTCATTAAAGCATTTCTTTTACTTTACGAACAACGTTCTCTACAGTAAATCCATACTCTTCCATAATCTTCTCACCAGGAGCAGAAGCACCGAATGTATCGATACCTAACACATCTCCTTCAAGACCTACGTAACGGTGCCATCCGAATGTAGCACCCATTTCGATTGCGAAACGTTTTGTTACTGCTTTTGGTAATACAGACTCTTTATACTCAGCTGTTTGAGCTTCAAAGCGATCCATAGATGGCATGCTGACAACAGATGCGTCAACGCCGTCTACCGCTAGAGCTTTTTGTGCTTCAATAGCTAGACTTACTTCAGATCCAGTTGCAAGTAAGATTACATCAGCTGTTTCCTTCTTGCTTGCAGAAACTACATATGCACCTTTTGCTACTTTTTCATACGTATCATCTTTTGCACCTTCTAATGTTGGAAGGTCTTGACGAGTTAATACTAAAGCAGTTGGTTTGTTTGTAGATTCTAGAGCTAGTCTCCAAGCTGCAACAGATTCGTTACCGTCAGCTGGACGAATAACAGATACATTTGGCATTGCACGTAGCGCTGCTAATTGCTCGATTGGTTCATGTGTTGGGCCATCTTCACCAACAGCGATACTGTCGTGTGTGAATACATACGTTACTGGCAATTGCATTAATGCTGCAAGACGAATTGCTGGACGTAAGTAGTCTGAGAATACGAAGAACGTACCACCGTAAGTTTTTAAACCACCATGTAGTGCAATACCGTTCATTGCTGCACCCATCGCGAACTCACGAACACCGTACCAAATGTTTTTACCGCTGTAATCATCTCTTGTAAAGTCTTTTTCGTTATTCATGTATGTTTTGTTAGAACCAGCAAGGTCAGCAGATCCACCAAAGAATGATGGTACAGACTCTGCAATTGCATTAATTACAGCACCTGAAGAATTACGAGTTGCTGCTTTTGATCCTAGTTCATACGTTGGTAAGTTTTTCTCCCAACCTTCTGGAAGTTGTCCATTCATTGCAGCTTGTAGTTCGTTTGCTAATTCTGGGTATGCTTGTGCATATTCACCTAGCATCGTGTTCCACTCTGCTTGTGCAGTTTCACCAACATCTTGTACTGTTTTACGGAAGTTGTCATATACTTCTTCTGCTACATGGAAATCTTGCTCAGCAGTCCAAGCGTATGCTTCTTTCGTTAACTTTGTTTCTTCTACACCAAGTGGAGAACCATGTGAAGCTGATTTTCCTGATTTGTTTGGAGAACCGAAACCAATTGTCGTTCTTACTTCAATTAGCGTTGGGCGTTTTTCGTCAGCTTTCGCTTCTTCGATTGCTTTCGCGATAGCTTCAATATCGTTTCCATCCTCAACACGGATTACTTGCCATCCGTATGCTTTGTAACGATCTTCTACACTCTCAGAGAATGAACGATTTAAATCGCCATCTAATGAAATATCGTTTGAATCGTAAAGCACAACAAGACGACCTAATTGTAAATGAGCAGCTAATGAAGATGCTTCAGCAGAAACGCCTTCCATTAAATCTCCATCACCACAAATAGCGTATGTATAATGATCTACTACATTATACGCATCACGGTTATATTTAGCAGCTAGATGTCTTTCAGCCATTGCCATACCTACAGCAGTTGAAATACCTTGTCCAAGTGGACCAGTAGTTGCGTCTACACCAGGTGTATGACCGTACTCAGGATGTCCTGGAGTTTTGCTTCCCCATTGACGGAAGTTCTTTAAGTCATCCATTGTTACATCATAACCAGATAGGTGAAGTAGGCTGTATAATAACATTGAACCATGACCTGCAGATAATACGAAACGATCACGGTTAAACCACGTTGGGTTATTTGGATTGTGTTTCATAAATTTAGTCCATAATGTATAAGCCATTGGTGCTGCACCCATTGGCATTCCTGGGTGACCAGAGTTTGCTTTTTCAATCGCATCGATGGATAATGTGCGAATCGTGTTGATAGAAAGTTGTTCGATTGAATGTGACATGCTATTCTTCCCTTCGCTTATATTAGTAAACGTTTTATACATTTATATGATAGCTTCCCACGCAAGATTATACAACATGTATCGACAAATATGTTGATGTTTTTTTGATTTTTTATAAAAAAATCAATGATTTCGCGAATGTATGGGTATTCAATATGACATACTTTTTCATTATTTTTATTTTAAAAAGAAAGAGAATTATCTGTATATTTATTCATTAATTTCAAATTCCATAGCCCCAAATATATCTTTCCCCATTTTTCACTCTGCGAAGCAAACGAATAAACGACTGTAAATCTCGGCATCATTTATTTCAATCAAATACATATCTTGCATATTCTCCATCCGTATTATTATCATTTTCCCATTGAAACTCTCCTGTCAATTCGATTATTTCTGCCGTTAAAGAAAACATACTAACTAGCGAACAAAATAACTGTTCTGCTACCACTGCCCCTCGCTGTTCTATTTTCGTAATACCATAATAGTGCATTCCGAACCCTTCTGCTTTTTCGCTGGATAATAGGTCGAGATCCAATGGATAAAATCTAATAGATATACGATCCTCTCATTACTTAATACAACATACTCATCTCTCGTTGCCTCCACTTTATATAAAAAACAAAGTTCAATCCAATCTATATCTTTAAAATCCAATCCTTTTTTCATTCGAAACAAGTACAAACTCCTGTTGTAAAGCCAAAATATCCCCCTGTTATTCCATAATGTCTACACTCATTATTCTTATAGTATAAAAAAGCACCTTTTGTAGGTGCTTTTAAAATAACTTATACAATTTTCTTCCGTATCGAGCTTGAAATAAAGTCAATGATAATAACCATTAAAATGATACCTAATAAAATAATTCCTACACGAGACCAATTGCGTGAACTCAGTGCAAAAATTAGAGGCGTTCCAATCCCACCTGCTCCAATAACACCTAAAATAGCAGCGGATCGTACATTAATTTCGAACCTGTATAACGTATACGATAGAAAATCCGGTAATACTTGTGGTAATACTGCATACCAAAGTATTTGAAAGCGATTCGCGCCTGTTGCTATCAACGCCTCTGTTGGCCCCTTATCTATATTTTCAATTCCTTCTGAATATAATTTCCCTAACATTCCAATAGAGTGTAACCCTAAAGCTAGAACGCCGGCAAAAGAACCTGGTCCAACAGCTTTTATAAATAAAAGGGCCATAACTAATTCAGGAAATGTACGGACAAAACTAAGTACAAATTTCCCAGTTCCCGAAGTTAATTTTCCACTACTCATATTCGTTGCCGCCCAAAAAGCGAATGGAACAGATAAAAAGGCAGAAATAAATGTACCTAATATCGCAATTGCCAACGTATCAATTAAACCATGTACTAAATCTTCACCATCTGGCAAAGATACATACGACCAATCCGGATTCAATACACCTGTCATAATTGCTTTTGTAATCTCTCCCGCCGTATCTTTGATTCCTTCTAACGGTACACCTGAAAAAGCCCATACATATACAAATGTAAGTGCTATTAAAATAATCCAGCGATATATACTCGGTTTTTTCGGTTTTGGCACAATCATCGTCGTTCTACTCATTATAGTTTCTCCCGCAATAATGTACTAATGTAGTCAATTAACAAAACAACAACAAGAGTATAGATAATAATAGATGCAGTTTGTTGATATTGTAAAAATCCAAGTGTACGATCATAATATAATCCGATACCACCTGCTCCTACTAAACCTAAAACAGCTGCTGCACGTACGTTCACCTCAAATGTATAAAGAACATAGGAGACAAAATGTGCTTTCACCTGCGGAATTACCCCATACACAATCCATTGTACTTTATTTGCTCCTACTGCTGTCATCGCTTCTAACGGTCCTGGATCAATTGATTCAATTGACTCATACAACAATTTTGCCACGAACCCAATTGAGAAAAAAGTAAGAGCTAAAATACCTGGAAGTGGTCCTATTCCAAAAATAGCTACGAAAATTGCCGCTAATAATAAATCTGGTATCGTTCGGATAAAATTTAAAATCAATCGAGCTGGACCGTACAAGAATGTACTAGTAAATACATTACTTGCCGCAAATAGTGCCAGTGGAATAGCTAAAATCGCTCCTAAAGTCGTCCCAATAATCGCCATACGTATTGTATCTAACATCGCTGTTGTAATAACTTGAAAATAACTCCAATCAGGCGGCACCATCTCTTTTAACAAATCCATCATATTAGGAAAACCCACTACTAGTTTTGAAAATGATGCGTCGACCTGTACACAACTTCCCCACAACAGCAAAATGACTAGAATAGCCGTTAACATATGTTTCAACTTACCCGGCGGCTTCGGTATCGCTTTCGAATATATCGTCACGTCATTCATTTAACTGCCACCTCTAATAAATCACTTTTCTGCGCAACGTCTCCATAAATTTCAGCAAATTTTTCATCTGTCGCCTCTTCTACTGAACTATCAAAAACAATTTCACCCGCATGTAATCCAATAATGCGAGTCGCATATTGCCTAGCTAAATCAATAGAATGTAAGTTTACAATTGTTGTAATCCCAAAATCTTCATTAATTTTTTTCAAATCATCTAATACTTGCTTTGTTGTGAGCGGATCTAACGATGCAACAGGTTCATCTGCCAATATGATTTTTGCTTCTTGCGCCAACGCTCTAGCAATCGATACACGTTGCTGTTGCCCTCCTGATAATTCATCAGCTCGTGCATATGCTTTTTCTAAAATATTTACTCTTTTTAACGATTGAAAGGCAAGCTCCAAGTCCTCCTTTGGAAATAGACCTAACGTTGTACGCAAAGTCGAATGATACCCAACACGTCCAGCTAACACATTTTTCAATACCGTTGATCGCTTTACAAGGTTAAAACTTTGAAAAATCATACCAATATCCCGGCGCATGCGGCGTAAACTTTTTCCTTTCGCAGCAGTAATAGACTCACCTTCAATCATGATTTCACCTTCTGTAATCTCATGAAGGCGATTTACTGATCTTAAAAGTGTAGACTTTCCAGCACCAGACAGCCCTACCATTACAACAAACTCACCTTTTTGAATGTTCAAGTTTATATGATTCAACCCTTTTGTACCGTTCGGATACACTTTAGAGACATTTCGAAACTCTATCACTCATCTTACCTACCTTCTATGTATTCAAAACTGTAAGCTAACTGAAAACATATCCTTCCAGTTAGCCGCCATTTCCATATGTATTATTGCGTTTTTACTTTCTTTCCATATTCACGAACGATATCAAATTTACTATCATCGGATTTAACATATCCTTCATGTGAATATACTTCTTTAATGATTTTGTGACCTTCCTCATTCTTTCCTATTTCAATGAAAGCATCCTGTAATTTCTTACTCCACTCTGCATCTAAATCAGAGCGTACCGAAATCGTATCGTTTGGAATCTTCTCTGTAAATTTCACTATTTTCGTTTGATCAAATATATTTGGATAATCTTTTTTTACAATATTACGAGCATCTTGGAATACAACAGCTGCATCTACATCACCATTTAAAAGAGCAATAAGCGACTGATCGTGACCTTTTAATGTAACAGGTTTCACATCTTTTAACGGATCAACGCCCTCTTTTAGTAGTACAGCCGCAGGCCATACATATCCCGCTGATGACGTTACATCTTGATAACCAATTTTTTTACCTTTTAAATCTTTACACTATTAATGTTTGAATCTTTCTTAACTACAAACTCAGATTTATAAAAGTCTACTAAATCCTTTGTAGGTGCTCCTGTTTCATCATCTACTCCAAAACGTTGCGCTTGTAAAATTACGTTTGCAGCCTTTTTCTCATGTGCTAGCACATACGCTGTTGGAGGTAAAAAGCCTACATCTACTTGCTTAGATGCCATCGCTTCTACAATTGTATTGTAATTCGTTGAAATACTAACTTTTACCGGAATATTTAATTTATCACTTAATAGCTTCTCAAGTGGTTTAGCCTTCGCCTCTAACGTGTCTGCATTTTGAGAAGGAACAAATTGAACATTTAAAGTCTTCGGTACATACCCTTTTTTCGTATCTTCATTTTTACTTGCGCTTGATTCCTTCGTTCCACAGCCACTTAATAATCCCGCTGCTAGTACAACTGTTGTGCTCATTGCAAAAACTTTTTTAAACATATTAATACCTCCATTTTTATTGTTATAAATTACCTTCCGTGAACATGAAGAAATATATCACACATTTTTATTAATAATTGCTTATTTACAGAATCTTTACACATTCTATACACTCTCATTAAAATTCTCTTCATATATTTGATATGCTTAACTAGTAGATAATAATAGAAAAGGTGAATGATATTGAATCAAAATCAAATTGTAACTTTAAACATCTTATTAACAAGTGATATACATGGTACTGTTTATCCAATTCACTATCAAGATAACTCCAAAGCTGAAATTGGTTTAGCTAAAATTTCTACTCTTATAAAAAAAGAACGTTCCCAAAATAGAAACGTCCTATTAATTGATAATGGTGACTTCATACAAGGAACACCCTTTACTTATCATTACGCTACATATGAAAAAGATAAGAAAAACCCAATGTCATTAATAGCAAACTATTTACGTTATGACGCTGCAGTGATTGGGAATCATGAATTTAATTATGGAATGGATGTATTAAATCATGCTATTTCTACTGCCAACTTCCCGTATTTATCAGCAAATATTTTAGATAAAAACAGCAAAGAATCTTATTTCGGAAAACCATATATAATAAAACAGATTGAATCAAATATAAAAATTGCTATTTTAGGGATAACAACGCATTACATTCCTAATTGGGAACAACCCCATCACATTCAAGATTTACAATTTGAAGATGCATTAGAATCAACAAAAAAGTGGGTTTCTTACATTCACGAGCACGAGAAACCAGATTTATTAGTCGTAGCGTATCATGGAGGATTTGAACGCGATTTACAAACCGGGGTACCGACTGAAGTTTTAACAGGTGAAAACCAAGGATATGCAATGTGCCATGAAATTGAAGGAATAGATATTTTGCTAACAGGCCACCAACACCGAGAAATCGCTGACACCGTAATAAATGGTGTAACAATTTTACAGACCGGATGCAATGGACACTCCGTTGGAAAAATAACAATAACATTTGAAAAAACAGAACAAAAATGGGTGAAAAAAGAGAGTTATTCACAATTATTGCCCGTGCAAGGAATTGCGGCGGACCAACATATTCTTTCCTTAGTTGCCGATTATGAAGAGAAAACACAAAATTGGCTCGATCAACCTATTGGATTCATCTATGGGGACATGCAAATTTCAGACGCTATGCAAACTCGTTTGCAAGACCATCCTTTTATTGAATTCATAAATAAAATACAGATGGATATAGCTAATGTATCAATTTCTTGTACAAGCTTGTTTCATAATACATCTCCAGGTTTCCCGGAACATGTAACAATGCGTGACATCGTTTCTAATTATATTTATCCAAATACATTACAAGTAATTAGAATAACTGGAGCGGATATAAAAGATGCCCTAGAACTCTCAGCTTCTTATTTCACATTACATGCAGATGGATCCATCATCGTAAACCCTACCTTCCTAGAACCAAAGCCGCAACACTATAATTACGATATGTGGGAAGGGATTTCGTACGTATTAAACATTTCCAAACCTATTGGCGAAAGGGTCAAATCTTTACAATACAAAGGCGCTCCGCTTAATATGGATGAAGAATATGACGTCGTTATGAATAATTATCGCGCAAGCGGCGGAGGAAACTTCTTTATGTTCCAAAATAAGCCCGTAATAAAAGACATACCAACAGATATGTCTGAACTGATCGCTAATTATATTTTGAAAAATAAAAAGATAGAAGCAACGGTTAATAACAACTGGAAAGTTATTAAATAACGAATATAATAAATAAAAAAGATGGGCTTCGCCCATCTTTTAGTTTAATTTTGCATTATCTTGCTTTTTTAAAGCTTTTAATTTCGCCGGTGTAACGTCAGTACCTTGTTCATTAACGACTTTAATTCCCTTAAGTTCGTTTAACATATTTTGACGAAATCCTTTTAAATATTGTTCACGTAGCGATTGACGCTCACGTTGTTCTTCTTCAGTTAAACCTTCAGCTTTTGCTTTTTTCGCTAAGAAGTTAATGCGTTCAACGAGTTCGTGACTAAGCATCTCGAATCCCCCTTCTAATCAAAACTGATTATTATCATACAATAGTTACTCTTCTTTATCAAGCAATTGCTTTGTATACTCTACATATCTACGATGTACAGTCGCTTTTGAAACATTATGACCAAAGCCGCGAAGCGTTGCCGCAATTTCTTCGAAAGTAAGTTCACTCTTACGCAAACGTACAATTTCCTCAATCGGCACTTCTTTCTTCTCTCGTCCTACGCTTAAATGACGGTTCTTTAAATTATTTTCTGGACGATAGCCTTTTTCTACTGCTCGTTGCATACCACGTTTAATTTTTAAGTTATGAATCTTTCTTTGATACTCTTCAACAATACCAATAATATCTAATACCATCGAATCAGAATCCGACAATTGTAATTCTCCATTATGCGTATGCGTGTATACTTTTATTCCCTCTTTATGTAAACAGTGCATTAGTGCAATCTTTGCATTTCCCCTACCAAGGCGCGTTTCATCTTGTATAAGTAGTACATCAATTTGTTCGTCTCTAATTGTATCTAGCACTTCTAATATGCCATCACGCTCAATTGTATAGCCACTAGCCTGCTCTTCAATCACCTTAGTAACATTCATTTGATAGCGCTCTGCTAAATGCAATAATTCATCTTTTTGACGTAATAATGACGTTTCTTGTGCTTCTTTTGTTGTACTCACACGCGCATAAATAATTGCATTCATTATGAACCCCTCTTTCTCACTATTATTTCCCTCCAGTTTAACATAAATTCGCCTTTTGTTCGAACTTATGTTTGTAGAATGTTTTTTCGCATGTTATACTTATTAATAAGAAAAATGAAAGAAAACGAGGTGTTAGAAAACATGGAAAAGTTAACGAAACGCCAGCAAGACATTCTCGACTTTATTAAGCTAAAAGTACAAGAAAAAGGATATCCACCTTCCGTACGTGAAATCGGTCAAGCAGTCGGCCTCGCTTCTAGTTCTACAGTGCACGGACATTTATCAAGATTAGAAGAAAAAGGATACATTCGACGCGATCCAACAAAACCACGTGCAATTGAAATTTTAGGTGACGATCGAATGGATACAGAAACACAATCTGTTATTCAAGTTCCAATTGTCGGAAAAGTTACTGCTGGATTACCGATTACAGCAGTTGAAAGTGTAGAAGACCACTTCCCACTTCCAGCTAGCATTGTTGCTGGAGCAGACCAAGTGTTCATGTTACGTATTTCTGGAGATAGTATGATTGAAGCTGGTATTTTCGATGGAGATTTAGTTGTTGTTCGCCAACAACAGTCTGCATATAATGGTGAAATTGTAGTTGCTTTAACAGAAGATAACGAAGCAACTGTTAAACGTTTCTATAAAGAAAAAGACCATTTCCGTCTACAACCGGAAAACTCTTCATTAGAACCTATCATTTTAAAACAAGTGTCAGTTATCGGTAAAGTAATTGGCGTATATCGTGATTTACATTAAACATAATAAAAGAAGATAATTACCTTATTTACATACGGTAATTATCTTCTTTTTTGTATTTTGATAGATTTTCATACATTCTATTTCTTATGAACGCGTTTTAATCGTCACATCGCCAGCTGCTGTTTTACCACTAATCTTTTTACTACCATTTCCAATTTTTACATTTTTATTTTCTTCATTAAAAATTGTTACATCTCCGGCAGCACTTTGCCCAGTAATTACCGCATCTTGTGGTTTTTCTAATAAAGTAATATCTACATCTCCAGCAGTTGAGCTTGCCTCTACATCATATTTAGGATCATGATCCATAAAATGCACTTCTCCACTAGCCGTTTTCGCAGTTACTTTTCCTATTACCTTTTTAAAGCTCAGCTCTCCAGCTTTTGAAGATCCTTCCACACTTTTTGCCGTGACATGTTTCAAATCTACTTCTCCAGCGAGGGTCCCAACAGTTACATGATCACTGTTTACATCACTCATTTCTATTTGTCCAGCGGATGAATTTACTTTTATCTCTTTGTAAGAACGTTCTGGTACAAATATAGTCACTGTTGACGTTTGAAACCTAAAATCGTAAAAAGAAAAATCAAATGAGGCACCTTTTTCTCTTTCCCCAATAACTTTTAATGTGTCACCATCTTCTGCGATACGAATCTCTTGTTTACGTACATCTCCTGATTGCTTGATATAAAAAGAAGAGTCAGGAGATTTTTGGACAATAATATCCCCGGCATCTAACTTAACTTCTATATTTTTTAATGTTTCGTTTTTAATTACATTTTCTTTATCGCCTTTTTCCGCAGTTTGTACTGCTTTTTCATATGTTTGTGAAATCCCTATAACTCCAATAATAATACAAGCGATTGCTACTAACAATATTTTTTTCATCATCTACTCCCCTTTTATCATTTTGAAGTTCCATATGACATAACGTACACATAACCTTTTAAACCACTTCGTACTATAATAAGCGACAATACATAACAACAAACCTATCCCAACAAACGTTATACTAACGAATACATCCAACCATATAAAAGTACCCATAAATATTTTCGCAATAACGAAAAATGGCGTCACTACACTAGCAATCCCACCGACCCAAAAGGAAAATATAAAAGCAATAATTGCAAATAACGGGCCTAACACAATTATAAAATTAAACAAACTAAGTCCAATTGCTGCCATGACAGCTCTTGTCACATTTGAAGTTGATGGATCTTTTTTCATCTCATCAAATCGATACATCGCAAGTAAGTCTTTCGCAATTATTTTCGGAGAGCCAAGGCCCTTTATTATTTCTGACTCAGTTTTTCCCTCTTCTTTCCCAAACTGAAAATGCTCTTCATAATCTAATAAAATATCTTTCCTTTCTTCTTCCGGTAACTTTCTAAGATAACTTGATAATTCTTTAAGAAACTGTTCTTTACTCATCCCATTCCACCCCTTCAATAATTTCTTGTACACCTTTTGCAAAATCACGCCACTCCGTTACTAACAAATTCAGTTGCGTTTCCCCTTGCTCAGTTAGTTGATAATATTTACGAGGTGGCCCCTCCGTAGATTCTTTCAAATACGTTTGAAAATATCCTTCTTTTGTTAAACGACGTAACAAAGGATACACTGACCCTTCCGATATTAAAAATTTATTTGAGATTTGCTGAACAAGTTCATAACCGTAACAATCTTTACGTTTCACAAGTGCCAGTACACACAGTTCTAACACACCTTTTTTAAACTGAACGTTCAAGGTCAATCCCCCTTTCTCATTTCAGTACTGTTCAATACACGGTACTTAATTATCCATAATATACCACTTAGTATTATTTATTGCAAGGTACTGTATTTTTCAATACTTAATTTCCGAATCAAATACATCCTCACCATAGTTCAATTTGCACATTTTCATTCATAGCTAGCATGCATTTTTAATAATCCACAATGATTTTTTTCGGGCGTTTTGTGGGCACCTATTCAATTCATTTCACAAGCCTCTATATTTTCAGACAAATAAAAAAGCCCTGATACCGTAGTATCAAGGCTTTTCCCTCTCTTAGTATAGAGACATATATTGATCGCGTTCCCATTGGTGAACTTGCGTTCTAAAGATATCCCACTCAATTTCTTTCGCTTCGATGAAGTGCTCAAGTAAGTGATCTCCTAATGCGTTACTAATTACTTCGTTAGATTGTAATGTAACTAAAGCTTGCGCTAATGTTGCTGGTAAGTCAACGATACCTGCTTCTTCGCGCTCTTCTTTTGTCATTACGTAGATGTTACGGTCTACTGCAGCTGGTGGAGTTAATTTGTTTTTAATTCCGTCAAGACCTGCAGCTAATAATGTAGCCATTACTAAATATGGGTTTGCAGCTGGGTCAACACTACGTACTTCTACGCGTGTACTAATACCACGAGATGCAGGGATACGTACTAATGGGCTACGGTTTTGTGCAGACCATGCTACGTAACAAGGAGCTTCGTATCCAGGTACTAAACGCTTGTAAGAGTTTACAGTTGGGTTTGCTACCGCTGTAAATGCTGGTGCGTGTTTTAAAATACCTGCGATGAAGTGACGAGCATCATCACTTAATTGTAAGTCACCGTTTTGATCGAAGAATACGTTCTCACCATTTTTGAATAGCGATAAGTTACAGTGCATACCTGAACCGTTCACACCGTATAATGGTTTTGGCATAAATGTTGCGTGTAAACCGTGTTTACGAGCAATTGTTTTTACAACAAGTTTGAATGTTTGAATGTCATCACATGAGCGAATTGCATTTGCATATTTAAAATCAATTTCGTGCTGCCCTGGAGCAACTTCATGGTGAGACGCTTCAATTTCAAAGCCCATTTCTTCAAGTTCAAGAACGATATCACGACGACAGTTTTCCCCTAGATCCATCGGCGCAAGGTCGAAGTATCCACCGTTATCGTTTAATTCTAATGTCGGATTTCCTTTTTCATCTACTTTGAATAGGAAGAATTCTGGCTCTGGTCCAAGATTGAAATCTGAGAATCCTAAAGCTTCCATTTCTTTTAATACACGTTTTAAGTTGTTACGTGGATCTCCTTCAAATGGAGTACCATCTGCATTGTAAATATCACAGATTAATCGAGCTACTTTACCTTTTTCAGCTGTCCAAGGGAAGATAACCCAAGTATCTAAATCTGGATATAAGTACATATCAGATTCTTCAATACGTACGAAACCTTCAATAGAAGATCCATCAAACATCATTTTGTTATCAAGAGCTTTTGTTAATTGGCTCACTGGAATTTCTACGTTTTTAATTACTCCTAAAAGATCCGTAAATTGTAAGCGGATATACTTTACATTCTCTTCTTTCGCCAAACGGAAAATATCTTCTTTTGTGTACCTAGCCATTATAAATTCCTCCTTAGTCCCTCTAAACACCTTCAGAATCAGCTATCTTTAATGAAAAAACCTTGAAATGTCACCTTGTCGCAATGAAGTTCGATTAAATCTACCTGTATGTTGTAGTTCGTCTCGAAGTATTTTGCGAAGCTCAGTTTTTGAAATTTCTTTCGTTTCTTCTTTTACTTTCACTGCTTCTGTTTGATTTTCTTTCATTAGTAACACTTGTTTAATACCAGCCATATTCAAGCCTTGATCTAATAAATCTTTAATCTCTAACAACTTATCTACATCGTTAAATGAAAATAATCTACGATTCCCCTTTGTACGGGTTGGAGAAACAAGATTATGCTCTTCATAGTAGCGAATTTGACGTGCAGATAATTGTGTTAAATCCATAACAATACTAATAGGAAACAGCGGAGCAGAACGTCTATCTTCTTTCATTGTTTCAGTTCCTCCTTCGCCTTAACTGCTTCTCATTTTATACCATGTTATGTTTAGTGTCAATAGATGTTAGCTTTTCTTACATGATTTTTTTAAAAATTTTTTTCATTCTTTTTTCTAATGAAATAAATCATTACTTTCATACGAAAAAAGCTGTCGAAATCGACAGCTTCCCTTTAAGAAATTGTTAGTAATTCTTTTTCAATTAATGAATCAATTGCAGAACAAATCGCAATTTTCACATGTGAATAAGTTAATCCACCTTGCACGTAAGCAACATACGGCGGACGAATTGGACCATCCGCAGACAATTCAATACTTGCACCTTGAATAAACGTTCCCGCAGCCATAATTACATCATCTTCATACCCCGGCATATAGTTAGCATATGGAGTGAAGTGAGAATTAATCGGAGATGCATGTTGAATCGCTTGGCAGAATGCAATCATGCGATCTTTATCATCAAATTGAACAGACTGAATTAAATCTGTTCTTGGTGCATTCCATGCTGGTGATGTATTCATTCCTAACTTTTCTAAAAATGCAGCTGTAAAAATCGCACCTTTTAGCGCTTGTCCTGCTACATGCGGCGCTAAGAAGAAACCTTGATACATTTCTTGTAGACTGTATAAAGATGCCCCTGCTTCCGCACCGATTCCCGGAGATGTTAAACGATATGCACACGCTTCAACATACTGTTCTTTACCAACAATGTAACCACCAGTTTTAACAATTCCACCACCTGGGTTTTTAATAAGCGAACCTGCCATTAAATCTGCACCAACATGACATGGCTCTTGCTCTTCAATAAACTCGCCATAACAGTTATCTACAAATACAATAACATCTGGTTTAATTTCTTTAACGAATGCTATCATCTCTTGAATTTGAGAAATAGTAAATGACGGACGAGTAGCATAACCTTTTGAGCGCTGTATACCAATCATCTTCGTATTACTATGAATAGCAGCTGCAACAGCTTCAAAATCAACAAGCCCCTCTTCAGTAAGCGGAACTGCATTATAGCCAATATTATATTCTTTAAATGAACCTACGCCTTTTCCGCGTACACCAACGATTTCTTCTAACGTATCATACGGCTTGCCAGTTATGTACAATAACTCATCTCCTGGACGTAAAATACCGAATAACGCCGTAGAAATAGCGTGTGTACCTGAAATAATTTGCGGACGAACAAGGCCAGCTTCCGCTCCAAATACATCTGCATACACTTTTTCTAACGTATCACGGCCAATATCATCATAACCGTAACCTGTCGTCGGAATAAAATGCGAATCGCTAATTTTATGTTTACGAAAACTTTCTAATACACGAAACTGATTACTTTCAATTACTTCATCCGCACGTTTATGTACTTCTGTAATTTGGTTCTCTACTTCTTTTACGATTGGAGCAATTTTTTCTCCATTTTTCAAACGATCAAACATTTTTATTTTCTCCTTCTTCCACTAAAAATCTCTTTAATTGCACATTAAGCGATGAATGAGCAAAAATATACCCTTCACAATCATATACAAATTTATCTTCCAAAAACTCCATCTTTGTTAATAGGGTCTCTGTCTTTAATAGCGTTAACAACTTACCTTCACTCGGAGGAATCTCCACTTGATAACGATTCATTTCTTCCTTCATTTTCGTTTCTATCGCTTCTTTTATATGTAATAGATCTTTTTCTTCAAAAGCACTAGTCATTAAGAAGTCACTTTTCGGAAACGGAATAAAGTTTTGATGTAGTTCATCTTTTTTATTATATAACGTAATAATAGGAATATGATTAATTTCAAGCTCTGACAATAATTGTTTTACTGTTTTCTCATGCCCTACATAATTAGGATCTGCAGAATCAACAACATGTAAGATAACATCCGCTTCACCCGCTTCTTCTAATGTGGAACGAAAAGCAGCAATTAACGACGTAGGTAAATCCTGTATAAAACCAACCGTATCAGTTAGTAATACTGTATAACCAGAGGGTAACGGCATCTTCCTTGTTGTCGGGTCTAGCGTTGCAAACAACAAGTTTTCTTCAAATGTATCAGCTTCCGTTAATCTATTAAACAGTGTAGATTTTCCCGCATTTGTATATCCTATTAATGAAACTTGAAATACCTTATTATCTTTTCTTCTCTCACGATATCTTTTTCGATGTTCCACAACAACCGCAAGTTGTTTCTTTATTTCATCAATGCGTGATCGAATATGACGACGATCCGTCTCAAGTTTCGTCTCGCCCGGTCCTCTCGTTCCAATACCACCACCAAGACGCGATAAAGACAATCCTTGCCCCATAAGACGCGGCATTGTATATTGCAACTGAGCTAATTCTACTTGAAGCTTACCTTCTCTCGACTTCGCACGTTGCGCAAAAATATCTAATATGAGTTGTGTTCGATCAATTACCCTCGCATCTAACACTGAGGATAAATTCCGAATTTGACTCGGTGTTAATTCGTTATTAAATACGATAACATCCGGTTCTAATTCTTCAGTTAATATTGTAAGCTCTTCTAATTTACCTTTACCTATATAAGTCGCCGGATGAAACTTCGGTCGTTTTTGCGTTGTAGACACTAACAATTCTGCTCGTGCAGTCTTCGCTAGCGATGCAAGCTCTTTCATGGAATGCATAAACTTTTCATCATCATCTTGCGGCAATTGACAGCCCACTAATATGACTTTTTCTTTTTCTTCCATCAAATATGTTCACTCATCCTTTTCGAAATTTAAACCTTCTAATATAATAGCAGAGGAAGCACATTTCATCTAGTTAGCGGGGGAGAAAATTCATGGCATGGGAGATTTTTAGCATCATAGGCACAATCGCTTTCGCATTAAGCGGAGCCATTGTTGCAATGGAAGAGGATTATGATATTTTCGGGGTGTATATTTTAGGAATGGCAACCGCATTTGGGGGAGGTGCCCTTCGTAATTTATTAATCGGTTATCCGATTGTCGCGTTTTGGCAACAAGACATGTTATTCCAAATCGCACTTTTATCAATGACAATTATTTTTCTTTTTCCAAATAAATTAATTAGACACTGGAAAAAGTGGGAAAATATCACTGATGCTATTGGCTTATCAGCATTTGCCGTACAAGGGGCATTATACGCACAAAAATTAAATTTACCAATTAGCGCTACAATCGTAGCAGCTGTTTTAACTGGTATTGGCGGCGGTATTATCCGCGATCTTTTAGCCCGTAGAAAACCTCTCGTTCTTCGAGCTGATGTATATGCTTTTTGGACGATTCTGGCAGGTTTCTTAATTGGCGCTCACATTATTGTTAGCGATTGGGCTCTATACACCTTATTCATTTTAATTGTTTGCTTCCGCATGATTTCTATTCATTACAAATGGCATTTACCGCATAGACGCATCGACACAAACGAACGTTCAATGCATAAATAGCAATCCAAGAGGTTGTCCCAAAAGTA
>NZ_NVEC01000098.1 GCF_002571225.1 Bacillus sp. AFS059628
CCCACCTCAAAATGCAGCGAAAGCAAAGAAGTAAGGTGAGGGATCAACTGCCCATAAAAGTTCGATTGGTTCAACTAATAATCAGTGGGGGGATGAACAAAACCCCCACTGATTAAAGTTTCACTTTATTGAAGTGCCTATTTTTAAGCATATCTTGTGATGTTACAATAATTATTTCAATATTGTCGAAACGGAAACAGAAATTTAATATAATGGTTTTAACGTGCTAATGAACGGTTAGGAGGGCAGGTCATGAATAAAGAAGAACTGATAATGAACGGTTTCAGGGAATTATATAATAAGCTAGTTTGGCTTAATAAAGATAAGATGGAAGAAGGTCTTAAAGGTTTTAAGTCTTCTGAAGTACATTGCATTGAATATATTGAAAACAATGCAGATTCTAACGTGACACAACTTGCAGAGGCTTTTTATGTGACTCGCGGTGCAATAAGTAGAATGACTAAGAAGCTCATAAACAAAGGCCTTATCGAAAGTTACCAGAAATCAGAGAATAAAAAAGAAATCTATTTTAGGCTTACTGCACGTGGGAAAGAAATATATAAAATTCACGAAGAGTTGCACAATGAGTTTCAAGAGCGGGATAAAGCTGTATTTGAGCAAGTAACCGAGGCGGAATTCAATAGTATTATTAGCTTCGTGGAAAAGTATAGTAGGCATTTGGATGCAGAAATAAAGAAACAAGGTATACATATTAAGTCGTAATAAAGTTGAAGCATTCGGGCAGTTAATCCCGAAAAACTAACTTATTTGTCCGTTCATGCGAGATATATTTAAATAATAAAAAGGTAGCCTGTTCACAGTAAGGCTACCTTTTTATTATTGTATTTTTGTTGACTAATCAACTAAATGGAGTTATTATTTTGTTGACAAAACAACAAAATATTTTGAGGAGAGAGATTAAATGTCAATATTTAGATCACAAAATGAAAGCGAAACTGAAAAGAACATAGATAAACATGCTTTAATATTCGGCCTTATTTCTGTATTTCTTTGTGGAATAGGTTTCAGTATCATCATGCCTGTGGTTCCATTCTTAGTGCATCCTTATATAAGGAGTCCGGAAGAACAGGCATTAGTAGTTACGTTGCTGACCTCTGTTTATGCGGTTTGCGTATTTTTCGCTGCTCCTGCACTCGGAGCTTTGAGCGATAAATATGGCCGTCGTCCATTACTTTTAATATGCTTTTTCGGTTCTGCGATTGGGTACTTAGTTTTTGGTATAGGAGGAGCTTTATGGGTACTATTTGCTGGACGCATAATAGAAGGAATAACAGGCGGGAGTATCAGTACAATTTTTGCATATTTTGCAGATATCATCCCTCCAGAACAGAGAACGAAGTATTTTGGGTGGATGAGTGCGGTGGTAGGTACAGGAACCATTATCGGACCAACTCTTGGGGGATTACTTGCAAAGTTTGGTCATTCTGTACCTTTATATTTCGGAGCGCTTATAACTTTATTAAATGTTTTATATGGGATGAAATATATGCCTGAGAGTCTTGAGAAAAATAATAGACTAAAAGAAATTACTTTTGTAAGGTTAAATCCTTTTGCTCAGCTGGCAAACATATTTTACATGAAAAGCTTAAAATGGTTACTTGTCTCAGCGTTTTTACTTTGGATACCTAACGGATCTTTACAAGCAATTTTCACACAATTCACGATGGATACTTTTAGCTGGAAGCCTGCACTAATCGGACTTATGTTTTCAATTATGGGATTTCAAGATATCATTTCACAAGCTTTTATAATGCCAAAGCTTTTAATCAAACTTAGTGATAAACAAATAGCTATACTTGGAATGGTTTCGGAAATTATTGGCTATAGTTTTATTGCAGCATCTGCTTTGTTTTCCCTATTTCCTCTTCTAATCGTTGGGATGTTACTATTTGGTTTTGGTGACTCGATTTTCGGACCTTCATTCAATGGGATGCTTTCAAAGTCTGTCGATTCTAGTGAACAAGGAAGGATTCAAGGCGGTAGCCAATCTATTCAAGCTTTGGCAAGAATGATTGGTCCAATTATTGGAGGACAAATCTATGTATCACTTGGTCATGCTGCACCTGCTTTTATGGGGATGATTCTTATAGTAGTGGCAATAGCAGTTTTGTATAGGGGGACGCATGTAACTGCATAAACTATATGTACTAATATTGTCTCTATTCCTTTATTGGAATCAACTGCATAAGAACGAATGTAGGGTGACGGAACTTAAGAACAAGTACTGGCACCCTAATTCTCTAAGGCTAGAGAGTTAATAAAATTTCTGTTGTTTTCTGATAGGATAATATTCAGTGGGGCAAAGTGTTTATCTAAATTAAAGATAGGTTGTAATTTGGACTAGAAAAGATAGGTATATGACTAACTATTTTAATTCACCCCTGAGCTGAAGCAAATAATGACTCCATTTTTATTCTACTCTTTTCACGAATTCCACTGTCTGCATGGCGCATTACAAATTTATGTGCTATAGCGATTGCTAAAATATCATCTAATAAGCCAATCCCAATAATAGCAGCTATATCTGGAATGAAATCGATTGCTAATACGTAATAAGATAAAGCGGCTAATATGATGAATTTCGCTTTAGTAGGTAACCCTTTTTTTCTCATTGTGTAGTATAAAATAATACTTTCATATACGCTTGATTTCCCAAGGTTTGCTGAGCTTTTTTTGAATTTTTTCCAAAGTGTCTGTTTCTCCATATAAACACTCCTTTTACAAAAACATAGATTTTTTAAAAGGATAGACAAAGAAGTAGTGGAATAATCAATTTTATTGTATATTTCCATAAAAATAGGAAATTACCTGTTCAAAATAATAGAATGTTGGTTATGTAACGACTCACAGTGTTTTTTTACATAATTATGTACAGTAAAATGTATGTGGATGATGCATTTAGTAGTAATAAACATTAAATAATGGGTATGGGGGAAGAAAAATGAAGATAATAGAACTACCAATTGAATTTGAATTTAATGGGGCAAAACATGGATATAATTTTGTTATATCCTCGAAATGACATGAAATTAAAACATCATATTGCAAAATTAAGTGAATTTGAATGGTTTCGAAGGCTACATGAAGATACAAAGTATACAAGACTAATTTGGAGTAATAGAAAAATTAAAAAGTTCATTTTGTCTTCTACTAACATGGAAGCGTTAATAAATTCGGAGAAAAAACAAAAAGAGTTTGTGCATCTAGTACACGATGAATATAAAAAAAGAAGATAAAAATTTTTTTATTTTTCATATTTGGCGAAACAAATGGTACAATGAAAGCTAATGTGAAAAATAAGGAAAAGAAGTGGTCTATTTGAAAAACTTTTTAGAATTAGGAATTAGTGAAACTTTTAATCATACATTACGTGAAAATGGCATTACAGAAGCAACACCAATTCAAGAGCAGGCAATTCCCGTTATTATGTCAGGTAAAGATATTATTGGGCAGGCGAAAACAGGAACGGGTAAAACGTTAGCATTCGTGTTACCAATTTTAGAAAAAATCGATCCTGAGTGTAGTGATGTTCAGGCTTTAATTGTTGCGCCAACAAGGGAACTAGCACTGCAAATTACGACTGAAATTAAAAAGATGCTTGTTCAAAGAGAAGATATTAATGTACTAGCGATTTATGGCGGGCAAGATGTAGCACAGCAATTGAGAAAATTAAAAGGAAATACACACATAGTTGTTGCGACACCAGGACGCTTATTAGATCATATTCGACGTGAAACAATTGATTTAAGTAATCTTTCAACGATTGTACTAGACGAAGCGGATCAAATGCTTTATTTCGGTTTTTTATATGATATTGAAGATATTTTAGATGAGACACCTGGTAGTAAACAAACGATGTTATTCTCAGCAACGATGCCAAAAGATATTAAAAAATTGGCGAAGCGTTATATGGATGAACCGCAAATGATTCAAATACAAAGTGAAGAAGTAACGGTAAATACAATTGAGCAGCGTGTCATTGAGACTACAGATCGTGCAAAGCCAGATGCACTTCGTTTTGTTATGGACCGTGATCAGCCATTTTTAGCTGTTATTTTCTGTCGTACAAAGGTTAGAGCAAGTAAGTTGTATGATAATTTAAAAGGACTAGGTTATAATTGTGCTGAACTTCATGGTGATATACCTCAAGCGAAACGTGAAAGAGTTATGAAGAGTTTCCGCGAAGCGAAAATTCAGTACTTAATCGCAACGGATGTAGCAGCTCGTGGACTTGATGTAGATGGTGTAACGCACGTATTTAACTTTGATATTCCTGAAGATGCAGAAAGTTATATTCACCGCATTGGCCGAACAGGACGTGCAGGTGGATCAGGTCTTGCAATTACGTTCGTTGCAGCGAAAGATGAAAAGCATTTGGAAGAAATTGAAAAAACGCTTGGTGCACCACTGCAAAGAGAAATAATCGAACAACCGATGATAAAACATTTTGATGAAAATGGCAAACCGGTACCAAAGCCGGCTCCAAAGAAATCAGGTCCGAATCGTCAAAGAGATAGCCGTGAAGGATCAAGAAGTCGTTCAAGAGATGGTTCAAAAGGTGGTCCAAGAAATAGTTCGAGAAATGAGAGCAACCGATCATTTAACAAGCCAAGTAATAAAAAAGGTAGTACAAAACAAGGTCAACAAAGACGTGGCCGTTAAATAGTTATTATTGAAAAGAGTCGCAGATTGTTGCGGCTCTTTTTTGTTTTTATACAACGATGTCGATACAAGTACAAAGGTGATGACAAGGAGCAATCTTTAAAATTTCATTCACCGTATTAAAAAATAAAATTTCAAATAGATAAAGGAAATAAAAAGTAGTGTGTTGTATATATACAATAACAGGAAACTTTTTACTAACTAAGCATATAATTTAAATAGACCGACAGTCGGTCTGATGGGAAGGGGAACTTGAATGCGAATAGTAAAGGAGTATGAGGAGCGTAGAAAAGAAATTTTAGAAACGGCTGAACGTTTATTTGTTACGAAAGGCTATACGAAAACAACAGTAAATGACATTTTAAAAGAGATAGGGATAGCAAAGGGGACGTTTTATCACTATTTTAAGTCGAAAGAAGAAGTAATGGATGAGATCATTATAAGGATCATTAAAGATGATGTTGCTAAAGCGAAAGTAATCGTCTCTAATCCAAATATCCCAGTTTTAGAAAAGTTATTTCGAGTTTTGATGGAGCAATCACCAAAGTCAGGGGATGTAAAAGATAAAATGATTGAACAATTTCATCAGCCAAATAATGCGGAAATGCATCAAAAAAGTATAGTGCAATCCATTATTCATTTATCTCCTGTTTTAGCAGAGATTTTAGAACAAGGAATCGATGAAGGTGTTTTTTCTACACCATACCCACAAGAAACGATTGAATTATTACTCTCTTCAGCACAAGTCATATTTGATGAAGGTTTATTCCAGTGGAAGCCGGAAGAAATGATGAGAAGAGCGAAAGCTTATATTAAAATGATGGAAGCATCTGTTGGAGCGAAAGAAGGATCTTTTGATTATATGCTGGAGGTTTTAACTAAACAGAAATGATGATTTCTGTTTGATTATTACAGACCGGCAGTCGGTCGAAATTCAAATGAAGGGTGTGATGAAGATGCCAGCAAGTATAAAATCTTCAATGAAAGATTTTCACTTAATGGTGAGTGGGCAAATTATTACTATTTTAGGTTCAACACTTTTACGTTTTGCTCTGTCATTATATGTGCTAGACATAACAGGGCGTGCTGATATATTCGCAGGACTATATGCGGTAACGAGTATTCCGTTTTTGTTAGCTCCTCTTGGCGGAGCGATAGCAGATCGTTTCAATCGCCGTAATTTAATGGTCATTTTTGATTTTATTAACACTGCGATTGTATTAAGCTTTATAGTTTTATTATTTTCTGGATCGGTATCTATTATATTGATTGGGACAATTATGTTTTTACTAGCAGTCATTAGTGCAATGTACTCACCAGTTGTAATGGCGAGTATTCCGCAATTAGTTCCAGAGAAAAAGTTAGAACAAGCAAACGGTATCGTAAATGGTGTGCAAGCATTATCTAATATAGTTGCTCCTGTATTAGGAGGAATATTGTACGGCATAATTGGTTTGAAAATGCTCGTTATAATAAGCTGTCTTGCTTTCTTTTTATCTGCGATTTTAGAAATGTTTATTACGATACCTTTTATAAAAAGAGTGCAAGAAAGACATATTATACCGACAATTGTCAAGGATATGAAAGAAGGTTTTATATATGTTTTAAAACAACAATTTATTTTGAAATCTATGCTTTTAGCCGCATTACTAAATTTAATACTGACACCGCTATTTGTAGTTGGTGCTCCAATTATTATACGAGTAACGATGGAAAGTAGCGACACGTTATACGGAATTGGAATGGGATTAATAGATTTTGCAACGATATTAGGTGCGTTATCTATAGGTTATTTTGCGAAAAAGATACAGATGAAAACATTGTATTATTGGATGCTTGTAATAGCTTTATTAGTAATACCTATGGCACTATCAGTTACACCATTTATTCTTAATTTAGGACACTATCCACCATTTATCCTCTTTATACTTTCTTCAATTCTAATTGCAATGATTATGACAATTGTATCCATCTATGTCATTACTGTAGTCCAAAAGAAAACACCAAATGAAAACTTAGGAAAAGTAATGGCAATTACAACAGCGGTATCTCAATGTATGGCACCAATCGGGCAAGTTATTTATGGTTTTATGTTTGAAGGATTCAGTATGAAAATTTATTTACCTATATTCGCTATTAGTTTCATAATGATAATAATAGCAATCGTGACAAAGAAAATATTATGGAATGAAGGGAACTAGCTTCATATGATTAGGAGAATGTTAAAAAGAGATTTCTCTCAAAATAAAATGATAATTACCATTTTATTTATGTTTATCATGTTATCAAGTCTTTTAATGGCTAGTGCTTCAAGTAACTTTATAAATCTATTGAACTCAATGGATCAATTGTTTAAAGTATCAAACGCACCGCACTTTGTACAAATGCACGCCGGAGAAATAAATCAAAAGTTAATTGATTCATTTGCAGTGGAAAATCCTATTGTAAAAAAACAGCAAACGGCTGAGATGGTTCAAATTGGCGGGTCTAACATTTTTATAAAGAAGAAAAATGAAGCGGAACATAATAGTGTAATGGATATTAGCTTTGTTAAACAAAATAGTAAATTTGACTTTTTATTAAATTTAAATAATGAAGTGATCGATGTTAGGAAAGGGGAAATAGGTGTACCAATTTATTATATGCAAAAATATAATTTGCGTATTGGAGATAAAATATGGCTTGTTAAAAATAATAATGAACTAACATTTACTATATCAGAATTTGTTCGTGATGTTCAAATGAATCCCTCAATCGTTAGTTCAAAACGATTTGTAATAAGTGATGAAGATTTCGAAAGAATAAAGTGGGATTTTGGAGAAAGCGAATATATTATTGAATTCCAGCTAACAGATGTAAATAAAATAAATGAATTTGAAACTCTATACCAATCATCGAACTTACCTCAAAAAGGTCCTTCTATTACGTATTCACTTTTTAAAACACTCAATACATTAACAGATGGAATAATAGCTGCGGTACTAATCATAATAAGTGCATTATTAATGTTAATCGCAAGTTTATGTATTAGATTTACAATTATAACATCTATGGAAGAAGATTATCGGGAAATTGGTGTAATGAAAGCTATCGGTATTACAAGTAAAGAAATTCAAAAATTATATGTAACAAAATATGTTGCTATTGCTGCTAGCGGTTGTATATGTGGATATATTCTTTCATTATTTGTTACAAAAATTTTCACTGCTAATATCTCACTTTATATGGGGACAGCAAGTACAAGTATTTTACATCTTGTTGTACCATTAATAGTTACAATTTTGTTATTTCTAACTGTTATTCTATTTTGTCGTATCATTTTGCGGAATTTCAGGAGAATTACGGCAATAGATGCTTTACAATCAAGAGATAATCTAAGAAAGAGGAAGGGAAAAAGATCTTTTTCTCTCTGTCAAACTAAAATTACAAATGTAAATATATTTATTGGTATACAAGATGTAGTAAAACGATTTAAGTTATATCGCGTATTAAGTATCGTTTTAATCATAGCCGTCTTCATGATTGTTGTACCTGTTAATTTTTTGTATACGATTCAGTCACCGAAGTTTGTAAATTATATGGGAACAGGTAAAAGTGACATTCGAATAGATTTACAGCAATCTGAAAATATAGAGAAACGATTTAAGGACGTCATTTCATATATACGAAATGATAAAGAAGTAGAAAAATATGCAGCATTTGTAACGAGTACATTTAAAATGGTTAGCGCTGATGGTACACATGAAAACTTAAATGTAGAAGTGGGAGACTTCACTACATTTCCATTAGATTATATTCAAGGTAGGGCACCAAAAAATGAAAATGAAATTGCTCTTTCCTATATGAACGCAAATGAATTAAAAAAGAGTGTAGGGGATTATATCGTTTTATTTGTAGATGGGAAAGAGAAAGGGCTAGCGATTAGTGGTATATATCAAGATGTAACGAACGGTGGCAAAACAGCTAAAGCTAGTTTTTCTAATAATAATGAAAATATATTATGGTATGTAGTAAATGTAGATATGAAGCCTAAAGTGGATTTGCAAGAAAAAGTGAAGGAGTATAAACAAAATTTTAATTCTGCAAAAATAACAGATACAAATGATTATTTAACGCAAACTTTAGGAGAAACAATTAAACAATTAAGACTCGTGACGCAAGTGGCTATTTTGATTGCGATATTGATATCAGTTTTAATTACTGCAATGTTTTTTAAAATGTTATTAGCAAAAGATTCTTCGCAAATTTTAATTATGAAAAATATCGGTTTTTCTAGTAAAGATATTCGTATACAGTATATAACACGTTCTATCGTCATTGTATTATTAGGCATTGTGACAGGGACATGTATAGCTGCTACGTTTGGTGAAATGTTAGTAAGTTGGTTAGGCTCATTTATGGGAGCAGCTCATATAAAATTTGTCGTAAATCCTATCGTTTCTTATGTAATATGTCCAGCTATATTATTTATATGTGTGACTGCAACAACACTTTTCAGTAGTTTTACTATGAAGCAAACAAACGATGTAAAGCCAAATGGGGAGTAGGGGTGTATCACTTGAAAAAAATTTTAGAAGTAAAGCAAGTAAACAAAACATATTCAATGGATGGAAATGCAAATTATCACGTGCTAAAAAATATAGATTTAGAGGTTTATGAGGGAGAATTTGTATCGGTTATGGGGCCTTCTGGTTCTGGGAAATCGACGTTACTATATAATATTAGTGGAATGGATCAAATGTCATCAGGGAGTGTGAAAATTGGTAGTAAAGAAATATCTTGTATGAAAGAAGAAGCGTTAGCGAAATTACGCCTTACTGAAATAGGATTTATTTTTCAGCAGAGCAACCTTCTTAGAAACTTGAACCTATTTGATAATATCATCTTGTCAGCATATTTAGCGAAATGTGAGAGTAAGAAAATAGTAAATAAACGTGCTCTAGAGCTAATGGAGAATATGGGGATAAGTGATATAGCATCTCATTATATAACCGAAGCATCTGGGGGGCAATTGCAAAGGGTTTCTATTTGTAGAGCGCTCATCAATAATCCAAATATTATTTTTGCTGATGAACCAACGGGTGCTCTAAATTTAAAATCAACAGAAGAGGTAATGCAAATTTTATTAAATATTAACCGTTATGGAACGACTATTATGTTAGTCACTCATGATGTAAAGGTAGCAGCGAAAACAGAAAGAGTGCTCTTTATGGCTGACGGAGAAATTGTTAGTGAAATACAGTTAGGGAAGCTTAGGAATGATGATTTAAAAGTACGAGAAGAGAAGTTGTTAAAATGGTTAGCTATACTTGGATTTTAAAGAAAAAACTCCTATTGAATGTAGGAGTTTTTTCGTTGTACGAAAGCTCTAAAAGATATATAATAGTTTTCTGATTATTTAAAAATGGAGGGGTGCAAATGAAAAATGAAACGTTGCACACGGAAGAAGATATTATTAAAATGCTTGATTCATTATTAAGACCGGCAGAACCATTTTGGAATGAATTTTATGCAAATAGAGAAAAAGATGTTCCGTTTTTTGAAAATGTTCCAGATGAGAATCTAGTTTCATATATAGAAACAGAATGGATTTCCAAAGGGAGAGTGCTGGAGCTTGGATGTGGTCCAGGAAGAAATGCAATTTATTTGGCGAATGAAGGATTTGAAATAACAGCAGTGGATCTATCGATAGAGGGCATTAATTGGGCGAAAGAGAGGGCTTTAGCAAAAGGAATAGAAATTGATTTTATTTGTAATTCGATTTTTAATCTAGAGTGTCAAAATAATTTTGATTTTGTGTACGATTCGGGCTGTTTACATCATATTCCACCGCATAGGAGAATACATTATGTGAATTTAATTAAAAACTCATTGAAACCAGGTGGTTATTTCGGATTAACATGTTTTGCAGCAGGTGATTTAGATGAGCGAAATGGATCAGAAATAACGGATTGGGACGTATATAGAGGGTGGAGTTTACAAGGTGGCCTTGCATATTCAGAAGAAAAATTAAGAGAAATATTTGACGAGTTTAAGGTAATCGAGATTAGAAAGATGAAGCAAATTGACCAACCAAATACTATGTTTGGAGAATCATTTCTTTGGACAGCATTATTTAAGAAGAAATAAAAAAGTATTTAATTGACAAACTCATCTTTTTTATAGACAATACATTTATAGGAATGTATGTTCTGTTTTTTTGTTTACCGGTGTATGTTTTGCATAAATACATAACAAGGGGATGCCTCTATATGAGTACTACAAATCAAAAAATCACTACGTTTTTAATGTTCGAAGGTAAAGCTGAGGAGGCGATGAATTTTTACACGTCGCTATTTGATCGATCAGAAATTGTAAATATCTCTCGATACGATGAAAATGGACCAGGTAAAGAGGGTTCTGTCATTCATGCAACTTTTACACTAAATGGTCAAGAATTCATGTGCATTGATAGTTATGTAAAGCATGGTTTTACATTTACACCATCTATGTCTCTTTATGTAACTTGTGAGACAGAAGAAGAAATTGAAACTGTCTTTCATAAGCTAGCGCAGGATGGAACGGTACTAATGCCGTTAGGTTCGTATCCATTTAGTAAAAAATTTGGTTGGTTAAATGATAAGTATGGTGTGTCTTGGCAGTTAACGCTTGCGGAATAAATAAATTGTAATTGATTTGTTTAATGGTTGTAGTTAAGAGATTAAAAATTTAAACAACAAATAAAAAGGTGTTCCAACCGTCAACAGGTTTGGAATGCCTTTTTATTTGTTTAAATAAATTTGTATTTTTTCTATTTAGAATATTTTGTTTTTCTTACTACTTTTTATCTGTTAATATAAATATAGAAAAATATGTATTGATTATTGGTTAGGTTAATAGAAAAAGAAAAGCATAAATAGTAAATGACCTTACATTTAAAATGTAACAAAATAGCTAGGGGGAATAGTTATAATGGATACAACTCAACAAAACAGTAATGCATGGGATAAAAAGGTTGAAGAAGGTTCTAGATATACGCAACCTGTAAGTAGCGAGGTTATTGAAAGAAGTAAATCAGGTGAATGGGAAATCACAGTTACCACAGAAAAATCAGTTCCTAGAGATTGGTTTCCAAAATCATTAGATGGATTAAAGATACTTTGCTTAGCGTCAGGTGGAGGGCAACAAGCACCTATTCTAGCTGCTGCTGGGGCGGATGTAACAGTTACTGATATATCAAGAAAGCAGTTGGAACAAGATAAAAAGGTAGTAGAACGGGATGGGTTAACATTAAAAACAGTTCAAGGAGATATGTCAGACCTTAGTGATTTTGAAGATGAATATTTTGATATTGTTGTAAACCCTGTTTCTAATTTGTTTGTAAAAGATGTTCATCTTGTATGGAATGAGGTATCAAGGGTACTAAAGAATAGAGGAGTTCTTATTTCAGGATTTACAAATCCGTTACTATGGATTTTTGATGACAATCAAGAGCAAAAGGGTATACTTGATGTTAAACATTCAATACCATCATCAACACTAGATTATTTACCAGAGGATGAAGTTCAAGAATATGTAAATTCTAATCAAACAGTAGAATATGCACATACTCTTGAAGACCAAATTCAAGGTCAAATTGAAGCTGGTTTAGTTATAACTGGTTTTTTCGAGGATGATTTTGGTGGAACTAGAATTTTAGATAAGTATATTAAAACTTTTATTGCTACAAGAGCTGTAAAGTTAAAGCTAGATTGAAAGTTTTTGCTTGTTATACTGGGGTTAGTTGAAGAATGGTCTTAAAAATAGGGAAAATTCAATATATATTAAAAAGGATGGCACTTGCCATCATTTTCCTTGTGTATATAAATAACTTTTATATCTCTTAGTTGAAGTTGTCATTATTTATCCCGCTTTAATGG
>NZ_NVEC01000099.1 GCF_002571225.1 Bacillus sp. AFS059628
GGATGGAGCTTCTGACGTAGAGGCGCTTTTTGCCTCGTAGGAAGCCGCGAAGCCACCCACCATTCTAGCCGCTGGAGCTGGATATATCTAAATACAGAATGAAATCAATTACACCCATCAAACATAAAATCCCTTGCTAAATAGCAAGGGATTTTATCATTGTAATTCTTCCTTCTTTTCCTCTAAAGTAAGTACTTTCTCTTTTTTCGGTTTCCCAAGCTTAATTACGAAGAAGTAAAGGGAAAGCAATGTAATTAGAAAAACAATTAAAAACGGGTATGGAGAATAAAAAGCACGCGCTGCCTCCGTTTTTCCCGCAACAAACTTCAATGACTCAATATCCAAAAACTCAGCAAACATTTGTACACCGAGCATACTAAACCAAAATACAAAAAAACTAATAATAATACCAAAAACTTGCTTCAATCTCGTCATCCATCTCATCCTTTCTATATGTGGAATTTTTTAGCGCAATTAGTATAGTACAAACAAAACTATGCACAGAAAGGAGATATCTTACCATTCGCGAACCAACTTAATCCAACCTAAAATTGAAATTTGCAAAATAATACCCCAAATAACAAGCAGTCGTAACCACCTCGGAAAGAAAGTTACAAATCGAATATACCATTCCAATAACTTGTTCATAACGCCCTCCTCCTTAAAATTATATAGGAAAAAGGAGATATAATCCAAATCCAACCAAAATGATACCACCTACTATCTCGCCATATGTACCGAGCATATCTTTCGCATGTCTCCCAATGAATAAACCAATCCACGCTAATAACATACTAACAAATCCAAAAAGTAATATCGTAATAATTGTCTGCGCCCCATAAATACCAAGGCTAAGGCCTACTGAAAAACTGTCTATACTAACCCCAAATGCAAATACGAACAAACTAATTCCAATAGGGGCCGTTCTAGTCTCTTCATTCTCCAAGATAGATGAATATACAATATAAAATCCTAATCCGATTAATAAAATAGCACCTGCAAAATGTGCAATGTCTCCATACTGTTCTGATAAAAAACGACCTAATACCATCCCTATAAATGGCATGATAATATGAAATATCCCTATCGTCACACCGATATACAGGATTTGTCTTACCTTTAAGGTCATCATTCCCATACCAAGACTTACCGAGAACGCATCCATCCCTAAGGCGAATGCCATAATTATTAAAGGTATTAGCTGTTCAAACGTCATTCATGTCCCTCCTCGGACGTGCTACTTCAAAATATGCTTATCCGAGGAGAAATATTCTGTTTGCTAATCGTACCTTATCATTCAGTAATAATTTGATGTCCTGCCGCTTTTGTTAATCGATTCATAATAGCATTCCCTATTCCTTCGTTCGGGAATGATTCACTAAAAATAACATCCACTTCACTTGCATCAAACGTTCTAAGTACATCATATAATTTAGTCGCAACGCTAGCTAAATCGCTTCGAACACCACAAGACAATACAACATCCGCACTATATACGTGCTGATACTCTTCTGTCGTTAATACACCTACTTTGAATCCTTCTTCCTTCTTCTCATCCACAAGGCGTTGAATAAATTCACGTGAACCTTCAACAATACTTAGCGGCGCTTTCGGTGCATAATGTGTATATTTCATTCCTGGTGATTTCGGCTTTTCCTTCTCATCCTTTAAAGCCGGATCTAAAGAAACCGTGCCGATTACCGATTCTAATTGTTCTTTCGTAATCCCACCTGGGCGTAATATCGTTGGAACAGCACTCGTACAATCAATTACAGTCGATTCAACACCTACTCCTGTTGCACCACCATCTACAATACCTGCGATTTTCTCATTTAAATCTTCATATACGTGAGACGCTAACGTCGGACTTGGACGCCCAGAACGATTCGCACTCGGTGCTGCAACAGGTACATTTGCTTCTTCAATAAGAGCAAGCGCTACTGGATGATCAGGCATTCTTACTCCAACCGTATTAAGTCCTGCCGTCACCTTCTCTGAAATTCCTTCTTTTCTAGGTAAAATAATTGTTAACGGTCCTGGCCAAAAATGCTCCATCAACTTCTCAGCAACTGGCGGAATTTCCTTCACAATCCCATCTAACTGCGATTTTGTACCGATGTGGACAATCAGTGGATTATCACTCGGTCTTCCTTTCGCCTCAAAGATTTTCGCGATCGCTTCATCATTCATTGCGTTTGCACCTAGTCCATATACCGTTTCGGTAGGGAAGGCAATCGCCTCGTTTTCCCTTAATAATTTCGCTGCTTCTTGTAACTGTGGATAATATTTTTTTCTTTCCACAACATTATCCACAACCCACATATTTGTATGCATTTTTTCCCACGTCCTTTTCTACCCTGAAATACTGTCTATTTTTAGTTTACTATGAGATTTATCCAAAAGACAAACAAGGTTTATCCACAAAATGTGGATAAACCTAATTAATCCGTGGATAACTTTGTGAATAGCTGACAATTTAGTATTATTGCATTTGGCTCTTTTATATTTTTACAAAAGTGTTCTAACTGTCGAATTCCCTCTGGTACGTTTTCTTTCTCTATAGTAACAAAGTCAAAAAACTGAAAGATTGTTATAGATTGTGGATGATTTGTTAATAAGTACAATTGTCGAATATTTTTTTCTTTCATATACTGCAAAAACATTTCGAAAAAATATAAGAAAGTCTGTTTATCCACATTAGGTGTGAATAAACAAGAACGAATAAGCGCGTTTTCTTCACTTTGTTCATATCCGATGACAGCCCGTATTTCTTCCGCCTCTTCCAAAATCATAAATTGCGCGTACAACTTATTTATTTTATCATCTTTTTTGTTAGCTTGTCCGAAAAAAGAATGCAATCTTTCCACATCTGCTTTCGTCGCAAAATATACCTTCTTCATAATAAATCCCTCCTCTTTTTTATATATGAGAAGGGATTTACGAATAGTACTATTTAGAGAATAAAGATGTAAAAGCTTCTACAATAAATAACTTAACTTCTGGCTTTTCTTCTTCCTCCTCTACTTTTACGTACTCATTTTGTTTTTCTTGTTTTTGTTCCACAGGTTTCTCCACTTTTTCCACAGTTTTTGTTTCCTCTTTACTTACAGGTTGTTCTTCTACCTTTGTTTCATTTTTTACTACTTTCTTTTCAGAAGCTGTTACTTTTTTTGCGACTTCCTGCTTTACAGCTTTCTTTTCTTTCACCTCGTCCTCTTTTTTCTCTTCTGCATTTACTACTTCTTCATCATCTACTTGTTTTACTTGCTCCTCTTCAGGAGATTCAGCCTTCACAACGTGTTCTTCTTTCCTTACAGCTGTACCACTTGAAAAATCTAAGAAACACATCGGTGGAAATAGTACACACCACCAGTTTGCCCCTTCACCTTCCCCAATTGTAATTAAAACTGCTTCATATTCCCCTGCCGGATAAATAAAATTCCCATATACCTTTGTAGGAAACTTTACATTTTTACTGAATTTCACTTGAAATGAATCTTTACTTCCTTCTTTCTTTAACGTATTTTCCACTGTTTTTTCGATTTCTGGAATATGACTTTGAATGACTTTACGTGCCTCTTCAAATGAAGTTAAATCCACTACCCATCCATCAATCTGTGCTTTTACTTCATCACGCACTTTACGCTTTAACGCCTGATCTTTATCTGAATCGCTATTTGCTAAAATTCGTAATCGAACGGCCTCTTTCGGAATAACTGAAGGCCCTTTCGCATCAGCTTTCATATATCCAAACTGCACAAGTAACTGTGCACCAATTAATAATAGAAGAAGATAAGCAATAACTTGTTTTTTCATTTCCTCCACCGTCCCTTCTACAAACAGTGTAGACAGACTTTCATGTTTCTAAACTATTAAATTCAAAATCTATATAAATTTTTCCACAAAAAATAGAGTAAGGCGTGAACCTTACTCCATCTCTGCAAATACCATACGATCTTTTCCGTTAATATCAAAAACAACCTCAACATGAGCATGTGGAAATGTTTGTTGTAACAGCTCTTTCACGTCCTCACCTTGCCCTACTCCAATTTCAAATGCTACAATTGCTTTCTTCTGCAACACATTCGGCAACTCTTCCATAAAACGGCGATAGAAATCTAATCCGTCTTCACCACCAACAAGTGCTCTCTTTGGCTCATGCTCTTTCACCACAGGAGAAAGACCACGCCAATCCTCTTCTGGTATATATGGAGGATTTGATACAACAACATCTAACTTTTGACCCGTTTCATAAAATGGCGATAATAAATCACCGTGATAGAACGTTACTTCTGCGCTCAAAGTTTTTGCATTTTCTTTTGCAACTTCAATCGACTCCTGCGCAATATCTACCGTATACACATGAAGATTTTTATTCTCTAAAGCAAGCGTAATCGAAATCGCTCCACTACCTGTACCGATATCTGCTACATGTAGTTTCTCATCACCAAAATGGCGCTCGATTCTTTCTAACACTCCTACTATAAGCTCTTCTGTTTCTGGTCTTGGTATTAATACTTCTTCATTCACAAAGAACGATCTTCCATAAAATATTTCATGACCAATCATATATTGAATAGGAATACCTTCTACATGCTTGTGGATAAACTCTGTAAAACTTGTTTCTTGTTCTGCAGTTATTTCTTCACGCATATTCATCAATAATCCTGTTCTATTCGTCTTTAATACATGACAAAGGACAATTTCTCCCGCATTTTCATCTCGTCCATTCTCCTGTAAAAAAGAAGAAGCCCATTTCAGGGCTTCATAGACACGCATTACTCAGCTGCCTCCATCCTTTGAGCCTGATCTTCCATCACTAAGGCGTTGATGAAATCATCTAACTTACCTTGTAAGATTTGATCTAGCTTTTGAATCGTTAAGCCGATTCGATGGTCTGTAACACGGTTTTGCGGGAAGTTATACGTACGAATACGCTCTGAACGATCGCCCGTACCAACAGCTTGTTTACGGTTTTGATCATACTCTGCTTGTGCTTCTTGTCTAAACTTATCATAAACACGTGCGCGTAATACTTTCATCGCTTTTTCTTTATTCTTAATTTGTGATTTCTCATCCTGACATGATACAACTACACCAGTCGGTAAATGCGTTAAACGTACCGCTGACATCGTTGTATTAACGCTCTGCCCACCAGGTCCACTAGAAGCGAATGTATCAACACGAACATCTTTCTCATGAATATCAATTTCTACTTCTTCTGCCTCTGGTAATACAGCTACAGTTGCTGTAGATGTATGGATACGTCCACCAGATTCCGTTTCAGGAACACGTTGTACACGGTGAGCCCCATTCTCGAATTTCAGCTTCGCGAAAGCACCTTTACCGTTAATCATAAAGATAATCTCTTTATATCCACCTAACTCTGTATAGCTAGCCTCGATAATCTCCGTTTTCCAACCTTGTACCTCAGCGTAACGGCTATACATACGGTATAAGTCACCAGCAAATAAAGCAGCCTCGTCGCCACCAGCAGCTCCACGAACCTCAACGATAACGTTCTTATCATCGTTAGGGTCTTTTGGTACAAGTAAAATTTTCAGACGCTCTGATAATGTTTTTTCTTGTGATTCTAACTCAGAAACCTCTTCTTTTACCATTTCACGCATTTCTGCGTCTAACTTATCTTCTAACATCGCTTTCGCATCTTTTAATTGCTCACGAACATCCTTATACTCACGATACACCTCTACCGTTTCCTGTATATCAGACTGTTCCTTTGAATATTCACGAAGCTTATTTGTATCGCTAATAACCTCTGGGTCACTTAACAATTCATTTAACTTCTCATAACGATTTTCTACAGCTTGCAAACGATCTAACACATCATTCACCTCTACATCCTAGTATCTAATACAAATAGTATATGGTACTTACTCAAAAAAACGCAAATTATATTTAAAAGCACAAGCGGCTCACACCACTCACACTCTCTATTCTGAAAAAAACCCGCCTTGCGCAGCGAGTTTTACTTATCTTTGTTTGTAGGCACTGCATGACAATGACGACAGCGTGGTTCATACGATTCTGAAGCCCCGACTAAAATAATCGGATCATCAAATGCCGCTGGTTCTCCATCAATTAATCGTTGTGTACGACTCGCTGGAGATCCACATGCAGAACATACTGCTTGTAGTTTTGTTACATGTTCAGCAATCGCCATCAGCTGAGGAACTTGTCCAAATGGTAGACCACGGAAATCTTGGTCTAAACCAGCTACAATGACACGATAGCCACGATTTGCCAATACTTGCACCACTTCCACAATGTCCCCATCAAAGAATTGCACTTCATCGATTGCAATTACATCCATTTCTTCAGTGATATGTTCAAATATATCTTTTGAAGCTGAAACAGGAACTGCTCTTACCTTTAATCCGTTATGTGACACAACGTCTTCTTCACTATAGCGATTATCAATACATGGTTTAAATACAATTGCATGTTGTTTCGCAAATTGCGTACGACGCACACGGCGGATAAGCTCTTCTGATTTACCAGAAAACATACTACCGCAAATCACTTCAATCCAACCGTTCTGATTTATTAAGTACATGAAGCTCTCCTTTCATCTACTTTTTAGTTAAAAGTAGGGTAAAGGTATAATATTTTCGCAAAAAAAACAGACAAGCGAATAGATACACTTGCCTGTTTTATGTTTTTATTACTTAAGACCGTATTTCTTATTGAAGCGGTCAACGCGTCCGTCTGCAGTAGCAAACTTCTGACGTCCAGTGTAGAATGGGTGAGAATCAGAACTGATCTCAACTTTTAGTAATGGATAAGTGTTACCATCTTCCCACTCAACAGTTTCGTTAGATCCTTTAGTAGATCCGCTTAAGAATTTGAAGCCTGTGTTTGTGTCCATGAATACAACTTTCTTGTAATCTGGGTGAATTCCTGCTTTCATTCTTTTCATCTCCTTCCGCCCTGAATCATTTTCGAAACAGAGTTTTTCATCTTCAGCTGCATACACAACTATATTGATGAAACACATATGATGAAATTATAACAAGGCTAACTTCATTTTGCAACTACCTGTTTTTGTCTTTTTAAATTTAAAGTGGAGACGGCTCACTCAGCTCTGACTGGCTAAGGTTCTCTCGCATAAAAGGTGATTTTTACCTTTAATGCGGGAGGTTCTTAGACACGAAGAGCTAGCCGTCGGAACTGGATACCTTTTAAAAGCAGAAGCGGCTCGTTTAGAATCACAGGCTATTTGGAACTCTCGACCTTGAAGCGCTCTTTGCTTCGAGCGAGAGAGTGAAATGACCGGAGATTCTAGCCCCATCAACTTAAATAAGAGCCAACTCATCCGACTAGAACGAACTAATGCCCTTCCACTCATCTCTCTTTAACATCACCTAAAAAATATAAAAAACTCGCTTACCATAAAATAAGCGAGTCCCAATCTTTTCCCTTTACTTCGTTGTTACATATCTTTTCGAATCTGCAACAATGTTTTGTAAAAATTCTTCATTTGTCTTTGTTTGACGAAGTTTACGTAAGAAACCTTCAACAAAGTCTGGTGTATCGCGCATTGTTTTACGAATACCCCATAGCTTGTCTAAATGTTCTTTCGGAATTAATAGATCTTCTTTACGTGTACCAGAACGACGAATATCAATTGCCGGGAAGATACGACGCTCAGCTAATGAACGATCTAAGTGAAGTTCCATATTTCCAGTTCCTTTAAATTCTTCGTAAATTACATCGTCCATACGAGATCCTGTATCAACAAGCGCTGTTGCTAAAATTGTTAAGCTACCGCCTTCTTCAATATTACGAGCAGCTCCAAAGAAACGCTTCGGTCTATGGAAGGCAGCTGGGTCGATACCACCCGATAATGTTCTACCACTTGGTGGAATAACAAGGTTGTAAGCTCGCGCTAAACGGGTAATACTATCCATTAAAATGATAACATCTTTCTTGTGCTCTACAAGACGCATTGCACGTTCTAACACAAGTTCCGCTACTTTAATATGATTTTCTGGTACTTCATCAAAAGTAGAGCTTACAACATCTCCTTTAACAGAACGTTCAATGTCTGTTACTTCCTCTGGACGCTCATCAATTAAAAGTACAATTAATTCAGCTTCCGGATGATTTGTTGTAACACTGTGTGCGATTTCTTTTAATAGACTCGTTTTACCAGCCTTTGGAGGCGCGACAATTAAACCACGTTGTCCAAATCCAACTGGTGCGATTAAATCCATGATGCGTGTCGGTAACTTTTTCGGTTCCGTTTCCAATTTCATTTGGCGATCTGGGTATAATGGTGTTAATGCAGGGAAATGCACACGCTCTTTTGCTGATTCTGGATCATCTCCGTTTACAGCTTCAACTTGTAATAATCCAAAATAGCGTTCATTTTCTTTCGGAGGTCGTACTTTACCAGAAACCTTGTCTCCATTACGTAAATCGAAACGACGAATTTGCGAAGCTGAGATATAAATATCTTCTGAGCTTGGAGAGTAGTTGATAGGACGTAGGAATCCAAATCCTTCTGATTGAATAATTTCTAATACGCCTTCCATGAAGAAGAAGCCTTCTTTTTCTGCTCGAGCTTTTAAAATGGCGAAGATTAACTCTTTTTTCGTTAATTTGCTATAATACGAAATCTTAAACTCCTTCGCAAGCTCGTATAACTCTTTTAATTTCATGTTTTCTAATGCTGCAATTGACAAATTCATTCAGACACCACACTTTAACATTATTCTCTTTTCACATGGGTAAAGGGAAAAAATACGGAAGGCAAATAATTAATAATGAAAGGCAATAAGTTCAAGTAGGGTAATATTCACTATTGTAACCCTTTTATCTAGTTTTAATCAATACGTTGGAACACAAATACAAGAAGCGAAGACAAGAAAATTTGTCTTCGCTTTTTATTTCATCCAGCTTCAGCAGCTAGAATGGTCGGTGGCTAGAAGTGGCAGTCATTTCATCCCTTCCTGCGAGGCACAAAACGCCTCTTCGTCAGGAGTTCCAATGCCTTCCCATTCTAAACGAGCTGCTTATGCTTTTTACTTAATAACCAAGTTCGGTTTTTTATTCAAGCTGTGACGTCCGTCTACGAAGCGTACTGTGCCTGATTTTGCACGCATAACAAGAGATTGTGTTGTTCCTACGCTACCTTTAAATTGAACGCCGCGTAATAGTTCTCCGTCTGTTACGCCTGTTGCTGCGAAGATTGCATCGTCACCTTTTACTAAGTCCTCCATGCGAAGGATGCGGTTGATGTCTTCTATGCCCATCTTTTTGCAACGCGCCAATTCAGCTTCGTTTTGCGGTAATAGTTTCCCGTGAATCTCGCCGCCTAAACATTTTAATGCAACCGCTGCTAGTACACCCTCAGGCGCACCACCAGAGCCGAATAAAATATCTACACCTGTACGATCAAATGCAGTGTTAATTGCGCCAGCTACGTCTCCATCATTAATCAATTTAATACGAGCACCAGCTTTACGGATTTCTTCGATAATTGCTTGATGACGTGGACGGTTTAAAACTGTCGCTACAACATCTTCAATATCTTTGTTTTTCGCTTTCGCAACTGCACGTAAGTTATCGATAATAGGCGCATCAATATCGACCGCCCCAACTGCTTCTGGGCCAACCGCGATTTTATCCATGTACATGTCAGGAGCATGCAACAAATTACCGTGATCTGCAATTGCTATAACAGCAAGAGCATTCCATCCACCAGCTGCCACGATGTTTGTCCCTTCTAAAGGATCAACTGCAACGTCTACACGTGGACCATATCCTGTACCTAATTTTTCTCCGATATATAGCATTGGTGCTTCATCCATTTCACCTTCACCAATTACAACTGTCCCTTTCATCGGAATTGTATCAAATACATCACGCATAGCTGATGTTGCTGCACCGTCTGCCTCATCCTTTTTCCCGCGTCCCATCCAACGCGCTGATGATAAAGCTGCAGCCTCTGTTACACGTACTAACTCCATAGATAAACTTCTTTCCACGATAATCCCTCTCCTTTAAGCCTTTATATTTCTGCCGTATTTTGTGAACCGTGTTTTTCTATAAAGTGTACTTCCGCAAGTAGTGATGCTTCGCTTCCCCATCGCGGAAGTATCACTTATGCGTTCTTCATCTCTTCAATTTCTTGCTTTGTCATTTGTTCGCGCCAAATATTCGCGCCAAGCCCTGTAAGCTTGTCTACTATATTTTCATAACCTCGATCGATATGCTCAAGTCCGGTTACTTCTGTAATTCCGTCCGCCATTAATCCTGCAATAACAAGGGCTGCTCCAGCTCGCAAATCACTTGCTTTCACTTTTGCACCTTGCAATAAAACTGGACCAGTTACAATTGCTGAACGACCTTCTACTTTAATTTGTGCATTCATACGACGTAATTCATCAATATGTTTAAAACGTGCACCATAAATTGTATCCGTTACAACACCCGTTCCATGCGCCTTTGTTAAAAGTGTTGTAAACGGCTGTTGTAAGTCTGTTGGGAATCCTGGATATACAAGCGTTTTTATATCAACTACTTTTAATCTTCTATTACCGTTCACTGTAATTTGGTCATCATTCGTTTCAACTTGGACACCAGCTTCTCTTAACTTTGCCGTAACTGACTCTAAATGCTGAGGAATAACATTATCAACTGTCACTTCTCCTCCTGACGCAGCACCTAAAATCATATACGTACCCGCCTCAATACGATCTGGAATAATTGTATGATGACAACCATGCAGAGAATCCACACCATCAATTCGTATTACATCTGTACCAGCACCTTTAATACGTGCTCCCATGCTAGTTAACAATGTAGCTACATCAATAATCTCTGGTTCTTTTGCTGCGTTTTCAATAACAGTTCTACCTTTCGCTCGCACAGCTGCTAGCATAATATTAATCGTAGCTCCTACACTAACAACATCTAAATATATACGAGCCCCGCGTAATTCATCTGCTCTTAAATAGATAGCACCTTGCTCATTCGTAACATGTGCACCTAACGCTTCAAACCCTTTAATATGTTGATCAATCGGCCTCGGTCCTAAATGACATCCACCTGGAAGCCCAATAACAGCTTTTTTAAAACGGCCAAGCATCGCACCCATTAAATAATAAGAAGCACGCAATTTTTTCACTTTTCCATTTGGTAAAGGCATTGCAACCATGTTAGAAGGATCAACTACCATTTCTTCCTCCTGTCCATAAGTTACCCTTCCTCCAATTTCCTCTAGTAAGTCTCCTAACATTTTCACGTCCGAAATATTAGGGACACCACCAATAGTTACTGGAGTATCAGCTAAAATTGTCGCTGGAATTAGTGCAACGGCGCTGTTCTTTGCACCACTCACGCGAATTGTTCCATTTAAAGCTCTTCCGCCTTCAATTAGCAATTTTTCCATATTGAGCTCCCTTCTTGTGAATGTATTTACTTTCTATATTTTTATAGAAAGCTCCCCTTAAGAATCTCAATCACACTTTCCACCCTAACACTCAATAAATAGGAAACCATTATCTTCATTTCTCCTGTAATACAAAAAGATAAAGATTAACTATTCATCGAATTTACTTTATCAACTTAGATACGTTATCACATTTATTAATAGGACTATGCACATTATTTTCTATTTCAAAAACAAAATGATAAAATCTTTAGACTTGTTCACGCTTTCATTATACAACGAAAGGAAACCGTCTAAAAGAGTAGACGGTTTCCAAAACGGAATTTTATTCTTACGCTTTACCGTTAGAACCGAATTCGCGCATTTTACCAATAACAGTTGCTTTGATAGCGTCGCGGCCAGGTCCGATAAATTTACGAGGATCGTAAACTTCTTGGTCTTTGTTTAATACTTCACGAACAGCTTTTGTAAACTCAATTTGGTTCTCAGTGTTTACGTTGATTTTTGAAGTACCTAAAGAGATAGCTTTTTCGATATCAGCAGTTGGGATACCAGTACCACCGTGTAATACTAAAGGTACGCCAGTGAAGTCACGAACTTGTTCCATTTCAGCGAATCCTAAGTTAGGCTCACCTTTGTAAGGACCGTGTACAGAACCTAAAGCTGGAGCTAGGCAATCAATACCTGTTGCTTCAACAAGGTGCTTACACTCTGCTGGGTCAGCGTAAATTACGCCTTCAGCGATTACGTCGTCTTCTTGTCCGCCAACTGTTCCAAGCTCAGCTTCAACAGATACGTTACGAGCGTGTGCGTATTCTACTACTTTTTTAGTAGTTTCTACGTTTTCTTCGAATGGGTGGTGAGAAGCGTCGATCATTACAGATGTGAAACCTGCATCGATTGCTTCTTTACATTTTTCGAAGCTTGAACCATGGTCAAGGTGAATCGCTACAGGAACAGTGATGTTCATTTCTTCGATTAAAGCTTTAACCATAGCTACAACTGTTTTGAAACCAGTCATATGACGAGCTGCACCCTCAGATACACCTAGGATTACAGGAGATTTTTCTTCTTCCGCAGCAGCTAAGATAGCTTGAGTCCACTCTAAGTTGTTCATGTTGAATTGACCAACTGCGTATTTTCCTTCTAGTGCTTTGTTTAGCATTTCTTTCATAGAAACTAAAGGCATGGTGAATCCTCCTAAAAAACGTTTTTTGTATCCGATAAGTTCTTATCGCTGGTAGTATGACCAGAATAAGGTAAAATATGTATATCTACATACCGGACTTTTTTCTACACTCAATAGGATAACAACTTGTACTCAAAAACTCAACCGTATTCACCTGCACAATAGTCCATGTAAACGCTTTTTTCCATATTTTTTATAAAAAATTCATTTTTATGCCTCTACAGTGAGCTCATTTCTCACAGCTTGACGAATTTCATCAATGTCAAATGGTTTAGCAAAGTGCATTAAAGCTCCTAAATCTTTTGCTTCTTGGATCATATCAAGCTCCCCATAAGCAGTCATTAAAATTACTTTAATACTCTCATCAATTTCTTTTACATGCTTTAAAATCTCTATACCATCCATACCTGGAATTTTCATATCTAACACAACTAAATCTGGATTATCTTTTTTCACGATATCTAAAGCTTGAAATCCATTCGCTGCTTGGAATGTCTGATAACCTTCTTTTTGGAACACTTCATGTAATAACACACGAATTCCATATTGATCATCAACGATTAAAATTTTCCCTTCCATAACTCCCAACCTTTCTGTGTAAATACAAGATTTAAAGCTTCTTATATCTTAACGATTAATTTTCGCTATTCTTTACCAAATTCCTTCCTATTTCTTTCTTATTTTACCGTTTCCTATTTTGTTATGCCACCTTTCGATTTCACCTTTCTAAAAAAATAAACTATAATGAAAGCCGGTAAACACGTACGAAGGGAGTAACATTATGTTAAAAATTTTTTCAACCCAATTAAGTGGTTATTTCTCTAGGGTTTCTCAAAAAGAGGAAATGAATATAGAAGATAGTGCCCGCCTACTTGCTCAAGCATTAGTTGGCGAAGGGTTCATTTATTTACATGGTACAAATGAAATGGAGGGCGTTGTTGCTGAAGCACTATTCGGTGCTGAACCGATGAAACAAGCAAAACGACTATTTGAAAATGGTAAAGAAGTTGAGGTAACTTCTGCAGATCGTGTACTTCTTATTAGCCGTTTTTCAACAGATGAAGAAGTTATAGGAATAGCAAAAAAACTGCAAGCAGATGGACACTCTATTGTCGGCATCTCTGCTATTCAAGAAGGTACTGAATCACTAGAACAATATACAGATGTACATATTGATACAAAGCTGTTAAAAGGACTTATTCCAGACGATGAAGGTAATCGCTACGGACTCCCAAGTTTAATTGTAGCTTTATTTGCGTATCACGGAATCAAATTTACAATCGATGAAATGTTAAACGAATATTAAAAAAAGCGCCCTATTTCAGGCGCTTTTTTTATTACTTGCTCTCTTTATTCGTAATAGAAGCTCTTACGAAGTCATGGAACAATGGTTGTGGACGGTTTGGACGAGAAACTAGTTCTGGGTGGAACTGTGCTGCCACGAACCAAGGGTGATCTTTTAATTCAATGATTTCAACTAGACGGCCATCTGGGCTTGTACCAGAGAATACAAATCCTGCTTTTTCCATATCCGGACGGAATTGATTGTTGAACTCATAACGATGACGATGACGCTCATATACAACCGGCTCATTGTATGCATTGTATGCATTTGTTTCTTCAGCAAGCTTACATGGGTATAGACCAAGACGAAGTGTACCACCTAAGTCTTCTACATCTTTTTGTTCTGGTAATAGGTCGATGATTGCGTAAGGTGTGTCAGGATTGATTTCAGAAGAGTTAGCTCCTTCTAATCCTAATACGTTACGTGCGAATTCGATTGATGCAAGTTGCATACCTAAGCAAATTCCTAGGAATGGAACTTTGTTTTCACGAGCATATTGAATTGCAACGATTTTACCTTCTACACCACGATCGCCGAAGCCACCTGGTACAAGGATACCATCTGTGTCTCCTACTAATTCTTGTACGTTCTCTGGTGTTACGTGCTCAGCATTTACCCATTTCACTTCTACATCTGTATCGAAAGAGTAACCTGCATGACGAAGTGCTTCTACAACAGAAATGTATGCATCTTGAAGCTCTACGTATTTACCAACAAGAGCGATTTTTGTTTTCTTAGAAAGGTTACGCACTTTTTCAACTAGCGCAGTCCACTCTGTCATATCTGCAGCTGGATTGTCTAATTTTAAGTGATCGCAAACGATTTGGTCCATATTTTGCTCTTGAAGAGATAATGGAACTGCATATAAAGTATCTGCATCGCGTGCTTCGATAACTGCTTTTGTATCGATGTCACAGAATAATGCAAGCTTGTCTTTCATATCTTGAGAAACAGGCATTTCTGTACGAACAACGATAATATTTGGTTGAATACCTAAGCTGCGAAGCTCTTTAACGCTATGTTGCGTTGGTTTTGTTTTCATTTCACCCGCTGCTTTTAAGTACGGGATTAACGTACAGTGAATGTACATTACATTGTCACGACCGATGTCGCTCTTAATTTGACGGATTGCTTCTAAGAATGGTAGAGACTCGATGTCACCAACAGTTCCACCAATTTCTGTAATAACAACATCCGCGTTTGTTTCGCGACCAGAACGGTATACGCGTTCTTTAATTTCGTTAGTAATGTGAGGAATAACTTGAACTGTTCCTCCTAGGTATTCACCACGACGCTCTTTTTGAAGAACTGAAGAGTAAATTTTACCTGTTGTTACGTTGCTGTATTTGTTTAAGTTGATGTCGATGAAACGCTCATAGTGACCAAGGTCTAAGTCAGTTTCTGCACCATCATCTGTTACGAATACCTCACCGTGTTGGTATGGGCTCATAGTCCCTGGGTCTACGTTAATGTATGGATCAAACTTTTGAATCGTTACGTTTAAACCACGATTTTTTAAAAGTCTTCCAAGAGATGCTGCTGTAATACCTTTTCCTAAAGACGATACTACACCGCCTGTTACAAAAATATACTTAGTCATGAAAAAGCTCCCTTCTACTTTGCTGTTATATAATCACCGTTGCAAAGCGCAACGTATGTAGATAACACTGTATCCATCTTATTGTTAGACTCTTTTTATTTTCTAAACAAAAAACAAAAAAGAAAATTGCTCCCCTCATCACAAAAAGTAATAAGTAGGGAGCAATTTTCTTTTATATTTACACTTTAAAAGTATTATCGTCCTTTTTTAAAGAGCCCAAAAATGATTCTACATGGACGATAATGAAAAGTCAAGAACTACAGTTCTTCCTCTTCTTCTTCTTCAGTTTCATCATACTCAAGTTCTTCTTCGGCGAAGTCGTCTTCATCTTCATCTAAATCATCAAGATCATCGTCATCTCCGTCTTCATCTTCAAGAACCTTGTCCAAATCTTCTACATCATCTTCTTCATCTTCAGTTATGTCTGCATCGTCGAAGTCTTCATCTTCTTCAATGTAGTCGTCAAAACCGTCTTCTTCAACTTTACGTTTCTTCTTCGGTTTTGGTTGAGGCAAGATTTCTTCATCAATTTGCTCGTATGGGTACCAGCTACGTAATCCCCAACGATTTTCTCCTAAATTAATGAAACGTCCATCGATGTTTAAGTCTGTATAAAATTGTGCGATTTTCGCATTAACTTGCTCTTGAGATAGTCCCAGCACTTGAGCGATTTCTTGAACCAACTCGTTGAATGTCGTTGCTTGTTTTTTATCCCCTAAAACGCTATGTACAACTTCAATCATTGAACATTCTTTTAGCTCTTCTGGTGAATATTGCTTAAAATCCACTTATGCGGCACTTCCTTTCATCAAATATAACCTTATATATAACGGCCTGCTTAAAAAAATCCATACTATTCATTATAAACAAAAGTCGCACAAATATGCTACAAAAAAAACGGGAAACTTTTATAGGGTAATAAATTTATAATTTGTCCATTCCTTATTTCGGAAGCATATGAGCCCCTTGCAATACATACCTAATTTGCATTTCTGTATATTCTTCGAGCGTATATAGCTTTTGCAACGCCCAACGTCTAAATCCCCACATCTGTCCTTGTATAAAAATATTATGCGCAAGAAGCTGTATTTCTTTTTTATTTAATGTAAATGTTCCATTTTCCGTACACTGTTCTAAAATATCCTCAAACATTCCTACCATTTGAAACTCCTTTTCTAATACATACGGGAGTGATTCTTTCGGTAAAAAGCGTACCTCTTGATACATTATTAATACTTCTTCCTGCAATTCGTCCATCACTTTAAAATAATTCGTTATTGCTATCTTTAAACTTTCTACACTTCCTTTTTCTGTACAAACTACTTCCTCTAATCTTTCTTTTACATGTTCATAAATACTATCACAAACTAAATACAAAACATCGTCTTTTGTACGAATGTATTCATAAAGCGTTCCAATACTAAATCCAGCTGCCTTTGCAATCTCTCTCGTTGTTGTACGCGGAAATCCTTTTTGCTTAAACAATTGCACTGCACCTTTAATCATTTGTTCACGTCTTAACGCGACTAATTTTTCATCTTTCACTGATGCATGCACATTATGTTTAACCATCCCCTTCACCTCTCTATTATTTTTTGGAAGGAAAAAGCGTAGGAAAATACCTACGCCTTTCATCCTACTTCGTTAACATACGAGAAATTACGAGCCTTTGAATCTCTTGTGTTCCTTCATATATCTGTGTAATCTTTGCATCTCGCATATAACGCTCTACTGGATAATCTTTCGTATAACCGTAACCACCAAATACTTGTACCGCTTCAGTCGTCACCTTCATCGCTGCATCGCCTGCAAATACTTTTGACATCGCTGACTCTTTCCCATACGGAAGCCCTTCCGATTCCAGCCAAGCCGCCTGGTATGTTAGAAGGCGCGCCGCCTCCACATCCGTTGCCATATCTGCTAGTTTAAAGCCAATCCCTTGCTGCGCCGCAATCGGCTTCCCAAACTGATGACGCTCTCTTGCATATTCTACGGAAGCATCTAAAGCCCCTTGTGCAATACCAACCGCTTGCGCCGCAATACCATTACGGCCACCATCTAATGTTTGCATCGCTATCTTAAACCCTTGTCCTTCTTCCCCTAGTAAATTCTCTACAGGGATGCGGCAATCTTCGAACATAATTTCAGTTGTTGGTGAAGAGCGAATCCCTAACTTACTCTCCTTCTTCCCAACTGAGAATCCTGGTGTATCACTTTCCACTATAAATGCACTCGTGCCACGCTGCTTCGATTCAGGATCAGTTAACGCAAAGACAACATAAATATCAGCAATACCACCATTAGTGATAAATATTTTTGATCCATTTAATACATAATGGTCTCCATCTCTTTTAGCAATCGTCTTCATTCCACCAGCATCCGAACCAGATCCCGGCTCCGTTAAGCCGTACGCACCAATTTTCTTCCCTTCAGCCATCGGTCGTAAAAATGTTTGCTTTTGCTCTTCTGTTCCAAATTTAAAAATTGGCCAACCAGCAAGCGAAGTATGTGCAGACAATGTTACACCTGTAGAAGCACATACGCGCGATAATTCTTCAATAGCAATTACATACGCTAAGTAATCGCTTCCAATTCCGCCGTATTCTTCAGGCCACGGAATACCAGTTAAACCAAGCTCGGCCATTTGATCAAATATTGCACGATCAAATCTCTCTTCTTCATCACGCTCAGCTGCCGTCGGTGCTACTTCGTTCTTAGCAAAGTCTCGAACCATTTTTCTTATCATTTCATGTTCTTCTGATAGTTTAAAATGCATGCCCGTCTCCCCCTTGTGCTTTTATAAAGCTCGGCTAATAACAAGTTTCTGTATTTCGCTCGTTCCTTCATATATTTGCGTGATTTTCGCATCACGGAAAAATCTTTCTACTGGATAGTCCTTCGTATAACCGTATCCCCCAAATACTTGCACCGCTTCAATCGCAACTTCAACAGCTGTTTTAGAAGCGAATAATTTCGCAATAGATGCTTCTTTACCGCATGGTAGTCCTTGTGCCCTTAATGATGCCGCCCTATATACGAGTAATCGCGCCGCTTCTACACTAGTAGCCATATCGGCAAGTTTGAAGCCAATCCCTTGCTGCGCCGCAATTGGCTTTCCGAATTGCTCACGTTCTTTCGCATAATCAATTGCACATGCAAGCGCCGCTTCAGCAATTCCTAGTGCTTGCGCTCCAATTCCAATTCGTCCAACATCTAAATTCGCCATCGCTACCTTAAATCCTTGTCCTTCTTCACCAAGTAAATTCTCAGTCGGCACTTTCATATCCTCGAACGTAAGTTGTACCGTGCGAGAACCGAGAAGTCCCATTTTATGCTCATCTTTGCCAATAATTAAGCCTGGTGTATCTTTCTCTACTATAAATGCAGAAATCCCACTTTTTCCTGCCTCTGGATTTGTAGAAGCGAATACAATGTATGTACTTGCTTCACCGCCATTTGTAATAAATACTTTCGATCCATTAATAATGTAGTGATCGTCTTTCTTTACAGCTCTTGATTTCAAACTCCCTGCATCTGATCCTGCATTGGGTTCTGTTAATGCAAATGCGCCTAAATATTCACCAGTCGCAAGTTTAGAAACATACTTTTCTTTCTGTTCTTCTGTTCCAAAATATAAAATTGGGTTCATCCCAACTGACGTATGTACAGCTAAAATTACACCAACTGTTGCGCTTACCTTGGAAATTTCTTCAATCGCTAAAATGTAAGAGATAAAATCCATTTCTGAACCGCCGTATTTTGCAGGCGCTGGAATTCCCATTAATCCAAGCTCACCCATCTTCTGCAAAATCTCTTTTGGGAACACCCCTTGTTCCATACTAGGAACAAAGGGAGCTATTTCCTTCTGCGCAAAATCTCGAACCATTTTCCTCATCATCTGTTGCTCTTCATTAAAACGAAAGTTCATATACTCCGCCTCCATTTGCTATATATCCTTCTAACAATTTGGTAAGACCACTGTTTTGTAACAAAGGGGAATTTATTCGTAAACGTAGAAACCACGACCTGTTTTACGTCCTAACCATCCTGCATTTACGTACTTGCGTAGCAATGGACATGGACGATATTTACTATCACCTAAGCCTTCATGCAACACTTCCATAATGTATAAACATGTATCTAAACCGATAAAATCAGCGAGCGTTAAAGGGCCCATCGGGTGATTCATACCGAGTTTCATTACTTCATCAATCGCTTCTTTCGTCGCTACACCTTCATATAACGTGTAAATTGCTTCGTTAATCATCGGTAATAAAATGCGGTTCGATACAAACCCCGGGAAATCATTTACTTCAACTGGTACTTTCCCAATTTTCTTCGTAATATCTTCAATCGTTTCATATACTGCATCATCTGTAGCCAATCCACGAATAATTTCAACAAGCTTCATAACCGGAACGGGGTTCATAAAATGCATACCGATTACCTTTTCCGGGCGCTTCGTTACCGCTGCAATTTCGGTAATTGGCAGAGATGACGTATTCGTCGCTAAAATTGCGTGTTCTGGAGCGATTTCATCTAGATTCGCAAAGATTTTCTTTTTAATATCCATTTTCTCAACAGCTGCTTCAATAATAAGGTCTGCTTCCTTCACACAATCTAAATCAAGCGTTACTGTAAGACGGTTTAATGTCGCTTCCTTTTCTTCTTCCTTCATGCGCCCCTTTTCTACTTGGCGTGCTAAGTTTTTCGTAATGATAGCCAACCCTCTATCTAATTGCTCCTGTTTTAAATCTTGTACCTTCACATCGTATCCTGCCATTGCACATACTTGTGCAATTCCTGATCCCATTTGTCCTGCACCAATTACAACTATTTTTTGTACACTCATTTCTTCTTCCCCCTTAATATAATTCTGTAATAAATGAATCGTTTTCTCGCCGTAAATTAATGAACCTCAATCATCACTGCATCGCCTTGACCGCCACCACTACAAATCGAAGCAATTCCAATTCCGCCGCCGCGTTGCTTAAGTGCATGGATTAATGTAACGATAATGCGCGCTCCACTTGCTCCAATTGGGTGTCCCATCGCTACTGCGCCGCCGTTTACATTCAATTTTTCTGGGTCAATTCCCGCAATCTCTGTACTTGCAATTGCTACCGCTGCAAATGCTTCATTAATCTCAAATAAATCGATGTCTTCAATTTTCTTTCCTGTTTTTTCTAACAATGCGTTAATTGCATACCCTGGCGTTCTCGGGAAATCTTTAGATTCCACTGCAATTGCTGTATGCGCCAAAATTGTCGCTAATGGCTTTCTTCCTTCTTGTTTCGCTCTGTCTTCGCTCATTAATACAAGTGCAGCACCACCATCGTTTAGGCCTGGCGCATTACCAGCTGTCACCGTCGCTGTTTTATCAAATACAGGTTTTAATTTCGCTAACTTTTCAATCGTTGTATTCGCGCGCGGTGCTTCATCCTTTGCAACGACAATCGGATCACCTTTTCTTTGCGGAATCGTTACTGGCACGATTTCCTCTTCGAAACGTCCTTCTTTATGCGCTGACACTGCACGTTGATGGCTACGATATGCCCATTCATCTTGTGCTTCGCGAGAGATTCCATCTTCTTTCGCAACTTCTCCGCCATAAACACCCATGTGTATACCTGAAAATGCGCATGTTAAACCGTCAGCAACATTTAAATCGATAACCTCGCTGTTGCCCATTCTGTATCCCCATCTTGCTCCGCGTAAAATGTAAGGACTGTTACTCATCGACTCCATACCGCCAGCTACAATCAATGATTGATCGCCAGTACGAATAATTTGATCCGCTAACGTAACCGCACGCAGTCCTGATGCACAAACTTTATTCACTGTTTCCGTCTGCACTTCCCAAGGGATTCCAGCAGCCCTCGCAGCTTGGCGCGATGGAATTTGTCCCTGTCCGCCTTGAATAACCGTGCCAAATATAACTTCCTCAACATCACTAGCAGAAACGTTCGCTCTTTCAAGCGCTGCTTTAATTGCAATTCCTCCAAGCTCTGTTGCTTTTACATCTTTTAAAGATCCTCCAAATTTCCCAACCGGTGTTCTTGCAGCACTTAAAATAACTGTTTTACTCATGTTTCTTTCCCCCATTTCTTTTTTAGAACCGAGCGCTCGCTCGGCATTGTTACGCTGAGAAGAGGTGCAATGATTGCACCTCTCTCTAAAGTTGTATTCATGCTTGCAGATTACATTGCTTCTTTCTTCTGGCCGATAACAGAGCGTTCTAAAATCTCTGTTACATCAAGCGTTTGAACATTTTCTTCTACTTCTTTCGCTTTCGTCCCATCACTAATCATCGTTAAGCAATATGGACAACCTGTACCGATAATAGATGGTTGCACAGCTAATGCTTGTTCTGTACGAGCAACGTTAATACGTGAACCAGCTGTCTCTTCCATCCACATTAAGCCACCACCTGCTCCACAGCACATTCCCGTTTCGCGGTTACGTGCCATTTCTACAAGGTTCACACCAGGAATCGCTTTCAAAATATCACGTGGCGCTTCGTATACTTCGTTGTATCTTCCTAAATAACAGGAATCATGGTACGTAACTGTTTCCTCAATAGCGTGAACAGGTTTTAAGCGTCCTTCTTTCACCCACTGAGCTAACAGTTCTGTATGATGATAGACTTCTGCTTGCAAGCCAAAGTCCGGATACTCATTTTTAAATGTGTTATAAGCATGAGGGTCAATCGTAACGATTTTCTTCACTCCTGCTTTTTCAAATTCTTCGATATTCTTTGTCGCCATCTCTTGGAAAACAAATTCATTTCCAAGTCGGCGCGGTGTATCTCCAGAGTTCTTCTCTTTATTACCAAGTATCGCAAATGAAATGCCTGCTTCGTTCATCAACTTCGCAAACGATATCGCAATCTTCTGACTACGATTATCATATGATCCCATTGAACCAACCCAGAATAAATATTCGAACTCCTCGCCAGCTTTCGATTTTTCTTTCACAGTTGGAACTGTTACTTCATCATCACCTTGGCGCCATGTTTCACGCTCTTTACGGTTCAGACCCCACGGATTCCCTTGACGCTCGATGTTTGTCATCGCACGCTGCGCTTCCGCATCCATCTTTCCTTCTGTTAAAACGAGATAGCGGCGTAAATCAATAATTTTATCAACATGCTCATTCATAACCGGACACTGATCTTCACAGTTACGACACGTTGTACAAGCCCAAATCTCTTCTTCTGTAATAACATCTCCGATTAAACTCGGATCGTAAGCGAGTGTTGCAGCTGCAGATTCTTGTTGTCCTTTCCCAGCTGCCATCATCGCTAACTGATTTCCTTGTGTATTATTAAAAGCAACTACTGGAACCCACGGTGCTTTTGATGTCACTGCAGCTCCTTTATCAGTCAAATGATCGCGAAGTTTTAAAATTAAATCCATCGGCGATAACATTTTACCTGTTCCTGTTGCCGGACACATATTTGTACAACGACCACACTCTACGCAAGCGTATAAATCAATAAGCTGATTTTGTCTAAAGTCTTCGATTTTACCAACACCAAACGTTTCTTGTGTTTCATCTTCAAAGTCAATCTTTTCAAGTTTCCCTGGGTTTGAAAGGCGACCGAAGAAAACGTTGGCTGGTCCTGCAATTAGATGCGCGTGTTTTGATTGTGGAACATAAACTAAAAACGTTAACAAAATTAGTAAATGCACCCACCAAGAGAAATAGAACACAGAAATGGCTACGGTTTCATTTATCCCCGAGAAAACGTAAGCGATTGCAGAAGCGATTGGTTCACTCCATGAAAGCTCCTCGCCGTGCCATATAATTCCCATTCCATTACCGAGTAGGACAGAAATCATTAAGCCACCAATAAAGATAAGAACAAGGCCTGATTTGAAATTACGTTTTAAACGAACTAGCTTCTCAACATAACGTCGATGAAAAGCCCAAAAGACTGCAATTAAAATAACAAGTGTGACAATTTCCTGGAAGAATGTAAATGCAGGGTATAGTGGTCCAAGTGGAAGATGTGATCCTGGTGCGAGTCCTTTCCAAACGAAGTCAATTGCTCCAAATTGGACAAGAATAAATCCGTAAAAGAACATAACGTGAATAATGCCGCTCTTTTTATCTTTCAGCAGCTTTTTCTGACCGAAAACATTGACCTTAAGGAGATCCCAACGCTCTTTAAAACGACGGTCAAATTCAATCTTTTTTCCTAACTGTATGTAGGCCATCCTCGTTCGTATAAGATACACAAACAAATATCCCGCATAAGCAATAACAGCAATGGCAGCCAGCCAATTCATGATCAGTAAGCTATTCATTTTTATGCTACCCCTCTCTTTGTAAGCCCTCTTTCTTTTTTAGAATCTTCAAAAACATATAATTTTCTGAATTTTATCCCCTACCTTCATTATATAATGAGTGAGCATTCAGTCAACAGTTTTTTGTTATACAACAACATATTTTTTAATAAAGCTGTTTATTTCGGTGAAACTATAAAGTGAAACTTTAATCAGTAGGGAGCTGTTTATTCCCTACTGATTATTAGCCACCAAATAATCGGATACATTGAAAGTTTAATTTATAAAAAACTGATGGTGAAAAGACCGTGAAGGAGGGAATTTACTCATGTTCTTCTTATCTCTCTTATTAATAGGCATCGCTCTCTGGATTGTAATCGATCTTTCTTATGGAAGAATTGTTCATTTAAAGCGTGTACGTTGTCGTTCTTTCCCTTTACGTCAAAGTGATTTTCACCTTTATACATACGGAAAAGATTTGTATGACGCCCTATTTACTGATATAAAACAGGCGAAGCACCATGTGCACGTTTTGTTCTTCATTGTCAAAAACGATAAAATCAGCCGTGAATTTTTAAAGTTACTTATCGATAAAGCAAAGGAAGGGATTGAAGTAAGACTTTTACTCGATCGATTAGGAAGCCACCATTTATCAAACGAGGCAATTCGTTCCTTGCAAAAACATGGGGTCTCTTTTTCATTTTGTCATAAAGTAAGGTTTCCTTTTCTTTTCTTTTCTGCAAATCAAAGAAACCATAGAAAAATTACAGTTATTGACGGAAAAATTGGTTATATTGGTGGGTTTAATATTGGAGAAGAATATTTAGGGCATAATCAAAAATTAGGATTATGGCGCGATTATCATTTACGCCTTACAGGGGAAGGAATACAAGATTTACAAAAGCAATTTTTACATGATTGGCTCGACGATACGAACCAAAATTTATTAGATTCACCTCTTTATTTTCCTAAGCAACAACCAGGAATCATTCTGCATCGTTTTATCCCTACCGATGGTGCCTACTTGCAAAATACATTTTTATATTTAATTGAAAGTGCGGAAAAAGAACTCTTTATCGGTACACCATATTTCATTCCTGGGAAGAAAATTATGAATGCATTATTAAAAGCGCGACAACGTGGGGTTCAAATCACGGTTCTCGTTCCAGAAAAAGCGGATCACGCCCTTGTTCGCGAAGCAAAATTCCCATATTGCCGAAAGTTAATACAAGCTGGGTGTAATATTTACGCCTTTCAACAAGGTTTTTTTCACGCTAAAGTTATTATAGTCGATGATTATATTTGTGATATTGGAACTGCAAACTTTGATATGAGAAGTTTATATATTAACCATGAAATCAACTGCCTTTTATATGATGAACATTTTATACAAACAGTAAAAAACAAATTCCATGAAGATCTAGAAAATGCGTCATTACTTTCCTTTAAAGATGTTAGCCCGCATTCTCTTATTGATAGGGGAAAAGAATGGGTAGGAACGATACTTGCTTTCTTTCTATAGGAAGGATAATAAGTAAAGGAGATGTATTCATTATGATTATGCGTTTCGGATATGTCTCACATGCAATGGCACTCTGGGACTGTTCTCCGGCTAAAACGATGACATTTACAAGCTTTCAAAAGCTTAGTAAACAAGAACGAGAAGATAAATTATACGATGTTACGCGGCAGAATCTTGAGCATACAATACGTATTCTTCATTACAATATAGCGCATGAAATTCCATTATATCGCTTATCTTCTTCCATCGTCCCACTTGCAACACATCCCGAAGTCGAGTTTGATTACATCGGGTTGTTCACACCGCTTTGGCGTAAAATTGGGGCCTTAATTAAAGAACACAATTTGCGAGTAAGTTTTCATCCAAATCAATTTACGCTATTTACAAGCGATAAGCCACATATTACAACTAACGCTATTACAGATATGACTTATCATTATAAAGTATTAGATGCAATAGGGATTGCAGATTCTTCTTATATTAACATCCATGTAGGTGGTGCCTATGGAAATAAAGAAAAAGCGGTTGGACGTTTTCATGAAAACATAAAAAAGCTTCCTGCACATATAAAAAAGCAAATGACGCTTGAAAACGACGATAAAACATATACAACTGCTGAAACTTTATCTATTTGCCAAAAAGAAAAGATACCTTTCGTATTTGATTATCATCATCACATGGCCAACCTTTGCGAGGAACCGCTAGAAGATTTACTTCCTGCAATTTTTGAAACTTGGTCACATACAAATATCCTTCCTAAAGTTCACATTTCCTCCCCTAAATCAGAAAAAGAGTTTAGGGCTCACGCTGAATATATTAATTTAGAGTTTATTAAACCTTTCTTACACATTGCAAAAAAAATCAATCATGATTTCGATATTATGATTGAAAGTAAACAGAAAGATTTAGCACTATTCCAATTAATAGCTGAACTTTCTTCTATAAGAGGAATAAAAAGAACAACTGGCGCAACGTTACAATGGTAAATTGTAATGTTGCGCCTTTTTTTCAAAAAGTAATTCTTATAGTAAAAATGTTCCTATTTTATATGCTATTATTTAAATTAGCATTTTCCCCCTAAGATTCAACTTTATTGAAACGGAGTCATAATATGATTAATCAAAAAAAGTATGTACAATTTGTCATAATGTATATTTTTATATTTTCTCTTTGGATATTCTTTATTCCAGATCAATGGAATATAAAAGAAATTGGAATCCTTTTCTTATTTTGTTTTGCTGCAGTCTTTTCTTGTTATTGCTCATATAAAGCAATTAAGAAGATGAAGCGCGGCGATAAATTATTTTGGGTGTTATTATTATGCACTTGCCTATGTGGATTGGCTATGGAGATAACTTTATTTCTTGATTCACTTTCTATATGCACTCAAGTCATATTCTCATATGAGGCACTACCTTTTTTCATCATCCAATATATTTTACTCTTTTCTGGCTTTACTATAAAATTCATAAAACATTACTCTATTAGAGGCCTTGCTCAATTTTCATTCGATAGCATCTTTATCGTTATTATGAATATTTATTTTACCCTAACTTTTATTTTGGATCTTTCAAGCTTCAGTATGCTAACAAAGGGCACGTGGATTTTAATTGGATACTTTGTCGCACAATCATTAGTAATTTACGCCGTTATTAGCCTGTATAGAAGAGAACAATATTCTTCTAGTAGAATTTCATTAATTATTGGTTTTACTATCATTCTCGTTTACGGATATATACAGCTATTCCAGTTAAACAAAGGAATGCAAACTTCCGCTGAATTCTCTTATTTAATACATACTGCTTCAATTTTATTAATCTGTTTATCGTCCATACTATACATTTTAGATAAACCAATGCAACATGAAACGAAAACAAAATATTATCGATTTGACTATGTGCGCTTTATATTACCTTATTTTAGTATAATCATTACTTTTTCCTTTATTATCATTCAACCTTGGGATGATAAGTTCATGTTAATCGGTCTCGTATTATCACTTATTTTTTTATTCTTACGACAACTTTACATGTGGAAAGATAATAAAGTATTAATCGATACATATGAACAGCTGACTACACAACTAGAAGATGAAGTTGAAGAAGGTGCATTTGCATTATCAAAAAGTGAACAACGCTATAAATCTTTATTTGAAGATCATCCCGATGCTGTTTTTTCTTTAAATATGAATGGTGTTTTTCAACATTCTAATAAGGCATGTGAAAGCTTGTTTACCGCTTACTATTGTGAAGTAGCAAGCTATTCTCTTCTACACTTCATTGATTCAAAAGACCATGATCTACTAAAGAAAGCTTTACAAATAACAAAAGAAGGTAGGCCACAAACTTTAGAAGTTCGTACAAAAGAAAACGAAGGCTATTACTATTACCTTCACATTACACTCATCCCTACTTTCATCAACAAAGAAGTTGTTGGGATGTTCGGCATAGCACGTGATATTACAACTTTATATGAAAAGCAAAAACAAGTAGAACATTTAGCCTTTCATGATGCACTTACTGGATTACCAAATCGCCGAAAGTTTGAAAAAGATTTAAAAAATATTTTAAATACAGCTCAAACTAGCGCGAATGATGTTGCCGTCATGTTCCTTGATTTAGATAGATTCAAAAAAATTAACGATAGACTTGGTCACGATGTCGGAGATCTATTATTAATTGAAGTAGCAAAAAGATTACGTGGTTGCTTGCGTTCAAAAGATATCGTTGCTCGTCAAGGTGGAGATGAGTTTACAATTCTATTACCAGATATGTACTCAGAAAAAAGTGCGGCTTTTATAGCTGAACAGATTTTAACCGTTTTAAACAAACCATTCTTCATTAAAGACGAAGAACTGTCTATTACACCGAGTATCGGAATTTCCATGTATCCTGATTACGGGAACGATGTTACTGAATTAATGAAAAATGCTGATATGGCTATGTATCGCGCGAAAGCAAATGGAAAAAACAGATTTGTTTTCTTCTCAAAAGAAATAAGTATCGCCCAAAATGAAATCCAATTCTTAGAAGGTGAACTTGCAAAAGCATTACAACAAAATGAATTTTTCCTAGAATATCAGCCACAAGTAAGCACAAAAACAAAACAAATTATCGGTTTTGAAGCATTAATTCGTTGGAAGCATCCAAAACTCGGCATCGTATCGCCTGCTCAATTCATTCCTCTAGCGGAGGAAACTGGATTTATTATTGAGCTTGGAAATTGGATTTTACGTACCGCCTGCTTAGAGGCAAAAAGGTGGCATAATCAAGGTTTTTCTCACTTGAAAGTTGGTGTAAATTTATCTGTTGTTCAATTTAACCATACAAATTTAATTCCAACCATTTCAAAAGTGTTAGAAGAAACAGAACTAAAACCAGAAGCACTAGATATTGAAATTACGGAAAGCATTGCAATTAATCAAAATCAATCTGTAGTTGCAAAACTAGAACAGCTTCAAAATCTCGGTATTCAAATTTCAATCGATGACTTTGGAACTGGTTATAGTTCTTTAGCTTATTTAACAAAATATCCAATTAATACATTAAAAATTGCTCGGGAATTTATTTGCGGCATTACAACTAGTCCTTTAGAAGAAGCGATTATCTCTTCCATTATTACACTATCAAAAGAACTAAATTTAGAAGTTATCGCCGAGGGAGTAGAGACAGAAGAACAATGGAAGTTTTTATATGAACAAAACTGTGACAACATTCAAGGATTCTTTATTAGCAAGCCTGTTTCTAGTAAAGATGTTTGGAGGTTACTCCACAAAAAAACAACCGTCTAAGTAAGACGGTTGTTTTTTTAATATTCAAAAGGTAGGTCCGAAGCTAATTGTACCTCTTGATCATTATGAGAAATTACTTGGCTTTTCTCTAAAGCTGTATCTGTTAATGAAATACCCCATGCCATTGCTAACGTTAATAAACTACCAATAAGTAATTTTTTCATATTCCATCACCCACATTTTTTTCTTTTAATATATCATGAAAATTTATCCATACCGTATGCAATTATGCATATCCATTTTTTAGCGTTATTCATTGATTGATTTTATTTGCGATCGCCTCTTTATATGCATGCATTTCTAATATATCAAAAAAGAAACTTGCTTTTTTATATGTGTCTTCAATCTCTGCCTCATCATACTCCAACTTTTCTAGACATTCACCTCTTTGATAGTACAGCTGTCCAATTAATGCCATACTATTAATTCGGCAAGATATTTCAATCGCCTTATTCACTTGATATAAGGCTTGTTCATATTGATTATCTAAGTATAATGCTTTTGCATGATTATACCTTACCTTCACGTCGAATTCTTCATTATCATGCAATGTCTCTAATTGTTTTAATATATCTTCAAATAACTCAATACTTTTCTTAAAATAATTATTTTCAGCATAAATATTTGCAATTGCATTCTCTATATAAAGATTTTGGTATACGTCTATTCCAGCTAATTGTTGGTTTAATAATTTTTTTAATTCTAAAATACAATATTCATAATCAATTTTCTTCAATATGTAAGCTGCCACATGATATTGCCATTGAAGAAACTGCTGGAATTCAGGATGATATTCTTCCTTTTTCAGCTCATTCCATACTCTATTATAAATCTCTTTATATTTTTTTTGCTTACACAGCATAATGACTTGATCTTTAAACTGTTTTTTTCTCTCAATATCCGAATAAATGAGTACCTCATAAAAATGAATAATGGGAACTTGTAACTTTGCTGCAATACCTTGCAATATATCCATACTTGGGTATACCGCGCCCGATTCAATTCGACTCACTTCCGATTGATGACATATGTTCTCGGATAACTGCTTTTGTGTTAACCCTCTCATCACCCTAATTTTCTTAATTTCACTTCCTAGTTTTTCTGCGTGCATACTTACTCACCATCCCATTATAACAATCTAATTTTTTAAGTTGTCATACCACTACAATAATGTGAATTCGACAATTTTTGATATGAAATAATGCATAATATATATATAAAATTCGGCAAATTCTTAATACAATTCATCCCACATACAATAATTAGGAGTTTTATAGATGAATTAGAGAAAACTTGCCAGTGCATTCATTCCGTTCGGTCTCCTTTGCTCCTTATCAACAAAAGCTATTCATGCCCAAGAATTAGATAAAAGTGAAGTAAAAGTTGAAAATGCTCAGCCTGGTTTAACAATTGGGAAATTAACAAAACCTCAAAATGATACGAAAGAGAATATTGCAAAAAACATTTAAAGGGTGAGGTAAACGTGGCTAAAGCTCAACAAGAACAAGTCACTACTAAGAAAATGTAGATTTCCAACCTACAAATAAAGAAACAAAAGAAAATCAAACCGAAGCTCGCCTTGCACAAACATATAAAAACTATAAAGTATATGGACAAGATCTTATTGTAAAAGTAGATAAAAATGGAGTAATCACAACTATTAGTGGTAAAGTTGTCCAAAATTCAGATCAACAACCTAATCTTACTATAACAAATTTTTTGTCGAAAAATGAAGTAAAATCTATATTACCCGATATAGTCCAAATTCCAAGCGATGCGGCTGAAACGGAACTCTCTAGTGAAACTGTTGTTTATAAGAAAAAAGAAGCTTACCACTCATAGGTAAACTTCTTTTCATATCCATCCCTTTTCTTCTGCAATTGTAATGGCCTCAATTCTATTTTTTGCATCAAGCTTCGTTAATACTTCAGAAATATAATTACGCACTGTACCAGGTGAAAGATACAGTGTCTTCGCAATTTCATTTGCCGTCTTTCCTTCTTTCGCGAGTAGCAATACTTCTTTTTCACGATCTGATAACGGATTTTGCTCCTGCCATAAGCCGAACATTAAATCTTGAGAGACTTCTCGCTTTCCTTTCATTACGTTACGAATCGATGCAGCTAAATCTTCACTTGGGCTATCCTTTAATAAATATCCTTGTACGCCAGCTTTCATTGCTCGTTCAAAATAACCAGGACGCGCAAATGTTGTTAAAATCATTACTTTACATGCTGATTTTTCTTTCTTTAATGTTTCCGCAACATCTAATCCGCTTTGAATTGGCATTTCAATATCCATAATGCTTACATCGGGTTGTAACGATTCAATTAGTTTTAGTGCCTCTTCCCCGTTCGCAGCTTGCCCAATTACTTCGATATCATCTTCTAGATCAAGCAAGGCTCCTAATGCACCACGAAGCATCCGCTGATCTTCTGCAATAATAATTCGAATCATGCCCTCACCTCATCTTTTCCTGTTCGAATAACAACCGGTACTTTTACTATTAATAGTGTCCCTGGATTGATTGTGGCCAGTTCAACAAACCCATCAATAAGAGCGATGCGCTCCTTCATACCACGAATGCCATTTCCATCGTGGTTTTGATCTGCTAAACCGATTCCGTTATCTTCTACTTTCAAAATCAGCTCACCTTGTGATTCTATTACAGAAACTGTACAATTTTTCGCCTTACTATGTTTTACAACATTCGTCACAGCCTCACGTAAACACATTCCTAAAATATTTTGTTCAATAGGTGATAACGAACTCGAACTCGCTTCCTGCTTTACTTCTAATTCGATATTAGCCGCTTGTAAGATCGCCCTTATTTGCTCAAGCTCTTCTTCTACTGTAATCATACGCATATCAGAAATTAATTCCCTTAGCTGTTTTAAAGCCGTACGAGATGTTTGTGTAATTTCCTTTGCTTCCGCACTTGCACGCTCCGGATTTTTTACAATTAACTTCTCCACGAGCTGACTCTTTAAAGTAATGAGTGATAACGTATGCCCCAACGTATCATGAAGATCTCTTGCAATTCGTTGCCGTTCTTCACGTTTCACTAAATCTTTAATTTGCTCATTCGCTTCGTTTAATTGATTTCTTAACATCTTTTTTTGATTAAAATTACGCATTCCAAATGGTGTAAGTAGCATTAAAATAAACATCGGAACAATATTTACTAAACTCGTAGTTGTTATTTGATTCATATTTACAAATATAAAACTTCCAAGCATTACAGCTAACAAACTTAACAACACTCGAAACACTTTCTTATTTGGTGCAAACCCTATCGCACTTGCTGTGAAAAAACCAAAGAATATCATGAAGGGGTTGTAAAATAAAGCAAATAAAAAAATGAGTACCATTTGAATACATGCCCAAAAAACAAACGTTCTCTGCACAAAATAAAGCTGACGGTATGTGATAATGAAAACTATCAACATACCGCTTCCAATTACAAGCTTCCACCCTGACGCCTGCGATAAATGGTAAATCGGAAATAATAAATACACGAGAAACATATACGGAAAGAAACCCATATGTTTTGGAAAAATCTCAATCCTCTTCTTCTCTATCATTTATACCGCTTCCTGTCTTTTTCTTATATATATTGATATTACAACAAATATAAGGAAATAACCTCCTAATACCGCGATATTTTCCCAACCAATCGATTTTCCAGCTACAATATCCCATGCACCACTTCCGAAGTGATATGTTGGTGTCCATTCACCGATAGATCTTAATATTTTCGGGAATACTTCGATTGGCATCCATAGACCGCCAATTACAGCTAAACTCATATTTAAAATATTCGCTAAACCCGCTGCTGCATCCGCCTTCTTAATAGAACCTATTACTGTTCCTAATGCTAAAAATGGTGTTACACCTAACAACAACCATAATCCAGCACCAATCCATTGCCCTACTGTTAACTCAACATGATTAATTAATATCCCTGCGATAAAGATAACTAAAATTGAAAAAGCATTCACTACTGTTTGAGCGATGATCTTTGCTGTTATATACGCTCCCTCTGGAAGTGGTGTAATTTTCAACAAATGTGTCCAACCTTGCCCTTTTTCTTGAGAAATCCTTACACCGAAACTAAAAAGTGCTGTCCCTACAATACTAAACGTTGCCATTGAGATTAAATAATGCGCTTTCCACGCATCTCCGTTTTGTGGCACTTGAATAACATTAGTGAAAATGTAGTAAAACATAACTGGCATTAATAATGAGAAAAAGATAAATAATTTATTGCGGAACGTACGTAAAATTTCTATTTTACATTGCATCCATAAAGCTTTCATGCGATTTCCCCCTTCTGATTTGCGACAAACTGTTCAAATGCTTCATCAAGACTTCCACGTTCAACTGAAATATTTGTTACAGGTAAGTTTTTTTCATAAATTGCTTTTAAAGTTGCATCCGTATCTTTAGTTATTAAAGTGAAATGGCCTTCGTTTGATTGTACTTCTGTTACGCTTGGTAACCCTTTTAATAATTTTGCAGGAATACTTTCCTTCGAATAAAATGTAATTGTTTTTCGTGAAATCGTCGCTTTCATCTCATCTGGCGTACCGTCTGCGATAATCTTTCCATTAGCAAATAATAAAATACGATTTGCTAATGCATCTGCTTCTTCTAAATAATGCGTCGTTAAAATAATCGTTTTCCCTTCACTTGCTAACTTTCGAATCGTTTCCCAAAACGTTCTTCGAGACGTAATATCCATTCCAACCGTCGGCTCATCTAAAAATAGCAAAGCTGGATTTCCTGCAAGTGCGAGTGCAAAATTTAACCTTCTCTTTTGACCGCCTGATAATTTCTCACATCTTTGCTTTCGCTCTGATTTTAAATTCGATAACTGTAGCAACGTTTCTTTCGCTACCGGATTCGTATAATAGCTACGGAATAACTCAATTGTCTCTTCCACTGTAATGCTATCAATGACACTTACTTCTTGTAACATCGCGCCGAGGCTATTACGAACATCTCTATGCTTTGGACTCTTTCCAAATATAGAAACAGTTCCTTCCGTCGGATCCTTTAATCCAAGCATCATCGACATCGTCGTCGTTTTCCCTGCCCCATTCGGTCCAAGTAGTGCTACGATTTCTCCTTTATTTACATGAAATGAAACGTTATTTACTGCACTTTTATGCTTAAATGTTTTAGAAACACCATTTACTTCAATAATCTTTTCCATCTCTCCACCCCCGCTGTTTCTTATATTTACATTGTATTACCTGGAAAACTTAGGGAATAGTATGATGCGTCATGACATCGATATGACAATTGTCATGTATTCTTTATGAGAGGAATCAATCCGCATACTGCAAGCGAGTAGCAGGACGAAAATAAACATGATACAATCGGGTAAGATATATATTCGAGGAAGGACAGTGGTTTTCATGATTATTCGTAATGAACAAGATTTAGAAGGCTTACGAAAAATCGGCCGCATCGTTGCGCTTGCACGTGAAGAAATGAAAAAAGAAGCGAAGCCAGGTATGACAACGAAAGAGCTTGATTTGATCGGTAAAAAAGTATTAGATGAGCACGGTGCTATTTCTGCACCTGAAAAAGAATATGATTTCCCTGGTGTAACTTGCATCAGTGTAAACGAAGAAGTTGCTCACGGTATTCCAGGAGATCGCGTATTAAAAGAAGGCGACTTAGTAAATGTCGACGTATCTGCTGCACTTGATGGTTATTATGCAGATACAGGTATTTCATTTGTACTTGGAGAAGATGAAGCAAAAGAAAAGCTTTGCCAAGCAGCTGTTGATGCATTTTGGGCAGCAATGAAAAAGGTGAAAGCTGGTTCAAAACAAAACCAAATTGGTCGTGCTGTTTCAAACTTTGCACATAAAAATGGATACAATGTAATTCAAAACTTAACTGGTCACGGTATCGGTCTTAGTTTACATGAAGCACCAAACCATATTTTAAGCTACTTTGATCCAATGGATAATGCACTTCTAAAAGACGGCCTAGTTATCGCTGTAGAACCATTCATTTCTATGAAATCTGATCACATTATCGAACGTGGCGATGATGGTTGGACATTTATTACACCTGATAAAAGCCTTGTTGCACAATGTGAACATACAGTTGTCGTAACACGCGGCGAACCGATAATTTTAACAGAAATATAAAAAGGAACCGCTTCTTAGTAGGAAGCGGTTCCTTTTTTAGGCTGTAGAGAAGATTTTCTCCACAGCCTGAAAAAGGACGATACATAAAGTATCGTCCTTTTAACGGGGTGAGGCTGTCCAAAAGTACGGAAAACCTTTGAACAGCCTCGTATTTTCATATGGATGCCTTACATATATCACTGATAATAAGTATGAAATGCGGAAACATATTTATCATCACATGATTCAAACATGAGAAAAGAAACCCTACAGTGGATTCTTTTCTCTACATAATCTAAAGTTTGGGTACACTAGATTCATGCAATGTAGGAGCTTTCCAAGCAGAAAGCGAACCTTCATTTAAAATGATAGCATACATGTCTCCATCAAAAATATGCAAATATGCATACAGCTTTTTTTATTTCTCAATGTCAGAATATTGAAAATAAATAAGGATAAAGGTAAAATGAAGTCGTTATCCGTCTTCTTTTGTCAGTCAGAGAGAATAGAAGAATAGGAGAGGAAAAAATGAAAAAATCTTTGAAACAAAAAATAGTAAGTTCTTTACTTGCTGTATCACTCGCTGTTAGCTTAGCTCCAATCGGACAAGTCAAAGCTGATTCCACGTCAGAAATCACACAAACTTCACCTATCACAAAAAAAGTTGATGCAAGCCGCGCCATCGAACACATCCGTTTCTTATCCGAAACAATTGGTCCTCGCCCTGGTGGAACAAAATCAGAAGAATGGGCTTCTCGCTACGTTGGTATGCAGCTTAAATCAATGGGCTATGAGGTAGAATATCAACCATTTCAAGTGCCCGATCAATATGTTGGATTTATGGAATCACCATTATCAACAAAACGTAATTGGCAAGCCGGTGCTGCTCCTAACGCACTAATTTCTACAGAAGCTGTTACAGCCCCTCTTATCTTTGTTCAAGGTGGAACAAAATTAGAGGATATCCCAAATGAAGTAAACGGGAAAATTGTTCTATTTGAAAGAGGAACAACAGTTGCAGACTATAATAAACAAGTTGAAAATGCTGTTAGTAAAGGAGCAAAAGGAGTTCTTTTATACAGTTTAATTGGCGGACGTGGAAATTATGGACAAACCTTCAATCCCCGCCTAACGAAAAAGCAATCTATCCCTGTCTTTGGTCTTGCTTATGCGCAAGGAAATGCATTTAAAGAGGAAATCGCTAAAAAAGGGACAACAATTCTTTCCCTAAAAGCAAGACATGAATCTAATTTAACATCATTAAACGTCATCGCTAAAAAGAAACCTAAAAATAGTACAGGTAATGAAAAAGCTTTCGTTGTAAGTTCGCACTATGATAGCGTAGTCGGCGCACCTGGAGCAAATGACAATGCTTCTGGTACAGGGTTAGTATTAGAGTTAGCTCGTGCTTTTCAAAATGTAGAAACTGATAAAGAAATTCGTTTTATTGCTTTTGGTTCAGAAGAGACTGGCTTACTTGGTTCCGATCATTACGTGAATAGTCTATCCCAAAAAGAACGCGATCGAATTTTAGGTGTCTTTAATGCAGACATGGTTGCAACAAATTACGATAAAGCAAAGAATTTATATGCTATGACGCCTAACGGTTCTCCAAACCTTGTAACAGACGCAGCCTTACAAGCAGGTAAACAATTAAATAATGAACTGGTTCTGCAAGGGAAATTTGGCTCTAGTGATCACGTACCGTTTGCTGAAGTTGGTATTCCGGCCGCCCTATTCATATGGATGGGTGTCGATAGTTGGAATCCATTAATCTATCATATTGAGAAGGTATATCACACCCCTCAAGATAACGTATTAGAAAACATTTCGCTAGAACGTATGAAAATGGCATTAGAGGTCATTGGTACTGGTGTCTATAACAGCCTTCATTCCACCGTAAAAACAGGACAAAAAGCCGCTTAATACTATTTCAAGCCACCGATTAATCGGTGGCTGTTTATTGAGAAAAAAATAAATATGCATAAAAGCATATTTATTACATGGTATTATGGTGTATAATTAAAATCGTAATATATAAATAAAGTACATAAACTTTATAGCATTACGTAGAATAAAAATTGTAATAATATTGATTATATCTAATGAGAATGTTTTTCAATTACAAAAAGGTTGCTCTTGCAGTTTTGTTAACTTGAACTGCAGGAACTAATGCCTTCATTCCTAAAATAAACATTGCAGCAGCTATTCAAGAACAAAACTTTACAAAATGCTATTTCTAAATTAGCCATAAAAATGGCTATGCATTTATCCAAAACTTAATGAAACATGGCATTGACCTTAAATTACATGAGATACCCTGCTCTAAGTTTATAGTTCAATTATAATAGGCTTCTTAAAAACGGTTTTTTTATCGCTTTAGAGCCACTGATTGAATCCACCTTAAAATTGTTCTCTTTTTTCTATAAAAAAAACCCTTCAGGCTGCATTCTTCCCTTCACTTTATCGTGAAGTGTTTTTGAATACTTACCTAAAGGGAGCAATATCAATAATAATTTTTTAATTTGTCAGCTACTTAGATTACAGTGTAAATAATAATCTAAAGCTTTTTTATTATTTAATTCGCTGACGAGCGAGTAGGATTCCGCCTAAAAGGAACAATACCATACCTCCAAGAATTGAACTCATTTCTGCTGATGTTCCTCCTGTGTTAGGAAGTAAGGTTGGCTTATCATTTTCTGTAGTAGGTGGAACTTTTGAATCGCTATTGTTATCTGTATTTGTGTTTGGATCTTTCGGATCTGTG
>NZ_NVEC01000009.1 GCF_002571225.1 Bacillus sp. AFS059628
TTTTATGCCAATTATGAAAGACTGATTATAGGAAAGAAAGTAGTTCATATTCAGTCCATTGGAGAAGTGAAAACAAGCCAACAACTACCAAGAAACAAAAAACCATCCAATCCAAGAGTTACCTTTGATGGGCGTCACTGGTGGATTAGTGTAGGGTTTCAAGAAGATTTTGCATCCCAAGAACTAACCAATGAGTCGATTGGTGTGGATGTTGGTTTAAAAGAGCTTTTTGTAGCTTCTAATGGTATGAAAGAACGAAATATAAACAAAGATGCCAAGGTTAAAAAACTTTTGAAAAGGAAAAAGTCAGCGCAAAGAGATATGTCTAGGAGATTTAAAAAAGGTGTAAAAATTCAATCTGCCGGATATGAAAAAGCGAAAGCTGAGCACCTGCGGTTATCTAGGAAAATTATTAATATCCGAAATAACCATATCCATCAAGCAACAGCTAAATTGGTGAAAACCAAACCAATGAGGATTGTTGTGGAAGACTTACCTATCTCAAACCTGTTAAAAAACAAAAAACTATCGAAAGCATTTTCATTTCAAAAATTAAACTTCTTCTTTCAATGTTTATCATACAAGTGTGAGAAGTATGGCATTGCGTATGTAAAAGCTGATAAATGGTTCGCTTCAAGCAAGATTTGCTCATGTTGCGGAGTAAAATACGACCATTCAGTTCAACCAGAAGGACAGTGGAGTTTAAAAATACGTGAGTGGCATTGTGCTTCATGCAATAGCCATCACGATAGGGATGTAAATGCATCGATAAATTTATCAAGATGGGTAAAATAAAAGCTTGATAATAGGAGGTAACGATACTGCCTCGTGTGGAGTGTTATACCCCTCGTCCCTTCGGGGTTGCGAGAACACGATGAAGCACTAACTCGTGTAAATTTGATTGAATTGTATAGATTTAGTTAAGTTTATCGTATCGGAGTGCAAACTTATTTATGAACAAATGGATTTTTCTTATCATTTTATTATTACCGCCACTATATATCATTTATATGACGTTTCGAATGAACAAAGTTGCTCGTGAAAAGTTGAGCTATCACTCTCCGTACGTTCTTATACTGGGTGCAAAGTTATTTGGAGATAGACCATCTTTATCTCTTCAAAACCGTTTGGATGTAGCTTTGGAATATTTAGTTTCTCATCCTACAGCGAAAGTAATTGTTTCAGGTGGTCAAGGAGAAGATGAAGATATACCGGAAGCTCATAGTATGAGAAATTATTTAATGGCGCGTGGTATAGATGAGAGTCGTATTTTAATAGAAGATCAATCTACAAATACGTATGAGAATTTAAAGTTTAGTATGGATTTATATGATGTGAAACATGCGGTAGTTGTAAGTAATACGTATCATTTGTATAGAACGAAAATAATTGCAAAGCGTTTAGGATTAAAGATGGAGGCGTTAGCTGCTGAAACGCCAATGCGCTCTAAGAGAAAAATGTATGTACGTGAATATGCCGCTATTATGAAAACAATATTGTTCGACCGTTAGAGCTCAAATGTGAGCTCTTTTTTTGTAGAATAATGCGTATCATTTGAAATGAATTCCATATTCCATCAAAATAAAGGAAACAACGATAAAGGAGTTGTATTTGTGATTCAGTTTAATCAAGTGTCAAAATCATATGAAGATGGCACAAAAGCAGTGGATTCATTGCATTTAGAAATTAAAAAGGGAGAGTTTTTTGTCCTTATTGGTCCGAGTGGTTGTGGGAAAACAACGACAATGAAAATGATTAATCGTTTAATTGAAACGACAGAAGGCTCAATTTTAATCGATGGAAAAAATATTCAACAATACGATATTAATGAATTACGCTGGGATATAGGATACGTGTTGCAGCAAATTGCTTTGTTTCCGCATATGACAATTGCTGAAAATATTGCAGTCGTTCCTGAAATGAGAAAGTGGAGCAAAGAAAAAATAAAAGCTCGTGTCGATGAGTTGTTACAGATGGTCGGGCTAGATCCAGATGTATATCGCGATCGTATGCCTGATGAATTGTCAGGAGGGCAAAAACAACGTGTCGGTGTCGTGCGAGCATTAGCCGCAAACCCGAAAATCGTTCTTATGGATGAACCATTTAGTGCGTTAGATCCATTAAGTAGGGAACAGCTTCAGAAGGATATTGTACAGTTGCAAAAAAAGATTCAAAAAACAATTGTGTTCGTAACACATGATATGCAAGAAGCATTATCACTTGGAGATCGTATTTGTATTATGAAAGAAGGAAAAGTAGTTCAATTAGATACACCAGAAGGAATTATACATAATCCGAAAAATGAATTTGTAGAAGAGTTCATTGGAAATCGTGGACGACCTTGGTATGAGGGGAAAAGTATAGAAGATGTATTGCCACTTGATGAAAGTATGCGGGTAGAAGGGGAAGCACTATCATTACATTCTTCTTTACAAGATGCATTAGTTCGTGTGCGAGCTGACGAAGTAGTTCCAGTTGAAGCAGATGGTCAATATGTTGGAGCTTTAACAAGCCGTCATATTGTCAATTACATTGTTGAACAAATGAAGGAAAGAGGCTAAACAGTGACTGATTTTATACAAACGTTCCAAGAACGAAAAGTAGAATTACTTACTGCATTAAGTGAACATTTACAAATATCGCTTATATCATTATTTTTTGCAGTAATTATTGCAGTACCGCTTGGTATTTTATTAACGAGAAAAGAACGAATGGCTGAATTTATTATAGGAACTTCTGCAGTTATGCAGACAGTGCCATCACTTGCACTACTCGGACTTTTAATTCCGTTAGTAGGAATTGGAAAACTCCCGGCCATTATTGCATTAGTTGTGTATGCACTATTACCTATTTTACGAAATACATATACGGGAATAAGGGAATTAGATGAATCTTTAATTGAAGCAGCGAGAGCTATGGGAATGAATAGCTGGAGAAGATTGTGGAAGGTAGAACTTCCTCTTGCATTACCAATTATTATGGCCGGTATTCGTACGGCGATGGTATTAATTGTTGGAACGGCTACATTAGCAGCTCTTATAGGTGCTGGTGGGCTCGGAAAACTCATATTACTTGGTATTGATCGGAATGATCATGCGCTTATCATTTTAGGGGCTGTACCAGCCGCGTTACTCGCTTTATTCTTTGATGTAGTACTTAGAGTGCTTGAGAGTCCTAAACGCTCTTCTAAGCGTGTTATATTGACGATATGTATTGTTTGTATCATGATTGCTGCTCCCTTTCTTTGGAACACGCAAAAGAAAGATATTGTTATTGCCGGCAAACTTGGATCAGAACCAGAAATTTTAATTCAAATGTATAAGCAGCTTATTGAACAAGATACTGATTTACACGTAGAATTAAAACCAGGTCTTGGAAAAACAGCATTTGTATTTGAAGCATTGAAATCAGGAGAAGTAGATATATACCCTGAATTTTCAGGAACAGCTTTATCTACTTTCGTAAAAGAAGAGCCAAAAAGCACAAATCGTGATGAAGTATATGAGCAAGCCCGCATTGGAATGGAAAAGAAATATAATATGGTTATGTTGAAACCGATGGAGTATAACAATACGTATGCTCTAGCCATGCCGAAAAAAATAGCAGATCAAAATAATGTGAATACAATTTCTGATTTGGGAAAAATTGCACAAGATGCGAAAGTAGGATTCACATTAGAATTTGCTGATCGTGAAGACGGTTATAAAGGAATGCAAAAATTATATAACTATAAATTTTCAAATGTGAAAACGATGGAACCGAAATTACGTTATAGTGCAATTCAATCAGGGGATGTGAATGTAATTGATGCATATTCAACAGATAGTGAATTGGAACAATACGGACTTAAAGTGCTAAAAGATGATAAAGGGTTATTCCCACCGTACCAAGGTGCACCTTTATTAAGAAAAGAGACGTTACAAAAATATCCTGAACTTGAAAAAGTATTAAATAAATTATCTGGAAAGATTACAGATGAAGAAATGCGAAAAATGAATTATGAGGTAAATGTGAATGGAAAAGGTAGTGAAGAAGTAGCGAAACAATTTTTACAAAAAGAGAATTTACTTCGTTAATTTTACAAGAAATATACAAATTTATATGTATGAAATGACCGTTCATTACAAAATGAACGGTTTTTTTGTGCATACTTATACATTTTTTCAAAAAAGTATTCCATTTTTGTTCATTTTCTTTTAGAATAAGTAATGTTTTCCTGAAAAAATATAAAAGAAACGTCTATTAGAGAAAAAGGTGACTTTAATAGTTGAACGAACATAACACCTAGAATGACAGATGGGGTGGTACAAATAGAAAAGAAGTTAGGATTTTTTCCATTAATTGCATTAGTAGTCGGAACAATGGTTGGTGGCGGTGTATTTAGTTTACCGCATGATTTAGCAGTAGGAGCAAATAGCGGCTCTATAATAATTGGCTGGTGTATTACAGCGATGGGAATGATTCCACTCGCGCTCGTCTATCAAACGTTAGCAAGAAAAAAACCAGAGCTTGAGGGCGGAATTTATAGTTATGCACGTGCTGGCTTCGGTGAATATATTGGATTTAACAGTGCATGGGGATACTGGCTAGCAGGAATTTTAGGAAACGTTGCAACAATCATGTTACTGTTTAGTACATTAGGTTATTTCTTCCCAATTTTTAAAGGCGGAAATAGTGTTGCGTCTATCGTAGGAGCATCACTTTTATTATGGACACTTCATTTTCTAATTTTATTTGGAATTCGTGAAGCATCTATTATGAATGTTATTGCAACGATAGGGAAATTGGTTCCAATCGTATTATTTATTGTTGTAATGGTAACAGCGTTTCGCTGGGATACATTTACACATGATTTTTGGGGAGAAGGAACTATTTCAGTTTCCTCTATACTTGGTCAAGTGAAAAATACTATGCTTGTAACTCTTTGGGTTTTCATTGGGGTTGAAGGAGCGGTAGTATTATCTGGAAGAGCGAAAAATAGTCGAGACGTCGGTAAAGCGACAGTATTAGGACTTATTTTAGTAATGTCTATTTATATTTTAATTTCTGTCTTGTCAATGGGAGCGATGACAAGAGGAGAGCTTTCTGTTTTAGAAACGCCGTCAATGGGACATGTATTAGAACATGTTGTTGGGACTTGGGGCGCAGTAGCGATTAACATCGGGTTAGTTGCTTCACTTGTAGGTACATTAATAGGCTGGTTTTTACTTGTTTCTGAAATTTCCCATGTAGCAGGAAAAGATGGCGTGTTTCCGAAAGTCTTTACGAAAACAAATAAAAAACAAACGCCGCATATGGCATTATGGATCTCAAATGGCGTTGCCCAAGTTATATTTATAATTGTTCTGTTTTCAGAATCAACATATCAAATTATGTATTTCATAGCGTCAACATCAATTTTAGTACCATATTTATTATCAGCATTATTCCAATTCAAATTAGTCATTACAAATGAACTAAAAGATGCAAAAGTAAAAAACGGTTCATTAGCTTTAATTGCTTCTATGTACTCTGTATGGCTTATTTATGCAGCTGGTTTGAAGAATTTATTGCTTGTTTCAATCGTATATGGAATCGGGATCATGGTTTATATGTATGCAAGAAAAGAAAAAGGAAATCGCTGTTTTACTGGTATAGAGAGGTATGTAATGTGGGCAATTGTAGTTGCAGCTGTCACATCCCTTTATATGTTATTAACTGGAAATATAAAAATGTAAAAGTCCTTTTCAATTAAAGGGCTTTTTTCTTTGTCTAGAGAATATTTAATACATAAGATATTCAGGAGGGATGAAAATGGAAGAAAAAGAACAGTTGACCAGAATTGTTGATTTAGCGAGTGAAGTAAGGAAAGTATTAGTGCAAGAATCTTTTTTTAATCATCATCCTGAACTGCGAGGAGTGATTGAAAATTTAGCGAGTGCGGTAGAGAATTTGGCGGAATTACAGCAACATAAAGATGAAAACGCTGAAGATCGTTTACGATATGTACTTGCAAAAATGAAAATTGCTCATAATGCCATTTTACAAGAGAAAAAAGCATTTCCATCTCATTAATATATGTTTTTATTTTGAACCTGACGGATAACGTCAGGTTTTTTGTTTCTAGTTTTTCGTTTCTTTCATACACTAAGAATAGTATGAAAAAAAGAAGGTGACAAAGGTGAAATTACATAAAGCTCTTCATCCAAGTTTTATAAAACGAATGTACTATATGAGGTTTATCGGAAAGTTTACAAAATCAGAAAGTGAGAAGAATGGAGAGAATTTCTTTGTACAATGCCTATCGCCAATACCATATACGTTACAAGAACAACTAAAAAATGAACCATATGTATTTGACGGTTTATGTAGTAATAAAAAGAATGAAAAAGTCTTTTCGGAATTAAAGAAAAAAAAATTAGAAAAACAATTGGTTATGTTTCGTCTTTATTATGAAAGAGGACATATATATGCTGAATTAATTTGTACAGAAGAACCAAGAGAAATAGCAAGCGGTTATAAAATGATTCCAGTACCTAAAGTTTCCGATTATAAAAAAGGAGAATCTTTAGAAAGAAAACTTAATAATGGTTATTTGTCATTTCTAATGCCTAAATATCCGAAAGACTTTGAACCTCCCGAATTATTGTGGCACGATGGAAGGTTGTATGGAAATATATCTTTAAAGTCTTCATCAATTAGTTCAATCGCATATTTTGAACAGCAGCGGGAATGTAAGTATATAGACTTTAATGACTGGATCAAGCATGTAGATATAGCTGTAGAAGATCAATTGTATTTTGTAAGTAATCACATGCATGAGCAATTAAAAAAACGAATGACTGAGGAAGGTAAGTATGTAGAAGTAGAGGAAATAAAAGTGCAAAAGGATGAATGGGAATGGGATGAGCGTGAATCCGTCTTTTTACAATATGTAAAAAGTTTTGTGCGTAATAAAGGGTTATATTTGGATGAAACGGACATTTATAATTTTCATATAAGCGTGAAAACAAATATGTTAACGATTCTTGGTGGTATACCAGGCACTGGCAAATCCCGTTTTTTACAAGCTTATGCAGAAGCACTTGGATTACAATACGGGGAAGAATTGGTTTGGATCCCGATTTCACCATCGTATCAAGAACCACATGATTTACTCGGTTATCTTCACCCAAATGGTACCTTTATTGAAAGTGAAACAAAATTAGTTAGGGCGCTTATGAAGGCAAAAGAAAATCAAAATCAGCTGTATATAATCGTTTTTGATGAAATGAATATGTCACATATTGAGCATTGGTTTACTCCATTTTTATCTGTTCTTCAACTTGAAAAGCAAAATCGTATTTTAAATTTATATGAAGGTGTACAAGAAAAAGAAAATCCAATTCCACCAACAATTGAAATTGGAGAAAATATTATATTTGTAGGTACTATCAATTTTGATGAAACAACGAAAGAGCTTTCAGATCGATTACTAGATCGGACGAATGTAATAACATTACAAAAGATCCCGTTTTGTGAGATGTGTATGGAACAAGAGAAAGTTGTATTACAACCACCTCTGAAAGTAACTGCAGGAGAATTTCGTATGAATTGGGTTAGAAATAAAACGATGATTGAGGTGTTTTCTGGGGAAGAGTTAGAACTATTAGATAAATTACATGCTGCATTGTCATCACATGATGCGTCAAAGGGGATTTCTTTTCGATGTGCAAACGCAATAGCTGCTTACTTGCAAAATATACCGTTTCAAAATAATCATTCCTATATGATTAGTAGAGAAGAGGGGTTTGATTTACAAATAAAGCAACGTGTATTGACGAAAATAAGAGGGACTGAAATGATGGTGGGCTCTTTACTTTCTGAAGAAGTAAAAAGGGGAGCGACATTAGTACCTCTTTTGCAATCTCCACTTGCAAACAGAGTATCTACATTTGAACACTCTATAGCATATATAAGAGAAAAGCGTAGAGAACTGGAGTTGTATGGCTATGCAAAATGATGGGCGATATGAAACAGAAATCGTTGATACGAAAGAAACGCTTCCTTTTGTATTAAAGTTAATTATTGGAACGGAGTCAAAAGGAGAATATATTTTATTAAATCGTCTTTGTACATCTGCAACAGCATTAGCTCAATGTATTTATAAAGTGCAAGAATTAAAACCAATCAGATTGCAGTACCAGTATGAAAATCCAATGAATATTACTTTTATATGGAATAAAGTCTATGAGGGACAGAAGAATATAAAAGAAACAAAATATGAAATAAATGACAAAAAACAAAAGGTATTAATATATGAACATGGAAAAACAGAATTCTTTTATCCATGGCGTTGTGGTTTGTATCATTTTGAAGTAAATATAGAAGATCAAACGTATTATGGTGCTTTTCAAGTCGTACCAAAAAATTTTTTCGATGATCAATTTGAAATGATTCAAAACTATGTGAAGTCAATTTTAAATGAGTTGATTTTAGATAGAGGTTATTATAAAAAGACTTTCTCTGCTCTTAGTGATATTGAAGATTCTTCTTATTTAGTGTTACTTAGAAAGTTGCCACAAAAAATGAAAAAGATAAAGCAAATTTTTAAGAAAATAGAATCGAGTTCAAAGTTTATACATGAATATAAATGGGAAGAAAAAGAGCGGAAAGTAACGAGAAAGGGAGCCGTAGTGGCGGAAAGAAAACCGTATGCAAAATATTATAATCGTAAATTTATAGAACAAAAAAATAGTAAGGAGAATGCATTTCTTAAATTTAAAGCGATGCAATTTTATCTTTATTTACTTGAAGCTGAAAGTTTTTTGCGTCAAACAATTGATATATTAGAAAAAGCAAAGAAGAAAAAATCAGAAGAATTTCAAGCTGTAAAAACGATTATACAAACAATAGAGCGTAATGGATCAGTGACCGATAGAGAGAAACAAAAATATAAAAATATTCATTTACTAAAAGAGGCGGATTTACGAAAAAGTTCCATGAAGATACAAGAATATAAAATATTAGCGCATTTTGTACAGGAAAGTGTACAATACTTTCAAACTTTAATGCATTCTCCATTTTGGAGAGAGGTTTCAGAAACGGGTAAGATGAACTCACATAATTTACCGATACCACATCAACAACTACTACAGCATTTAGATTTACTTCCGCAATATACAGATCAATCTCCATCATTATTATTTGTTTATAAGCCAACATTTTTAGTGTATGAATATTACGCTTTTTTTATCGTTATTTCCATGTTAGAGCAAATTGGTTTTGAGGCTAGAAATTCTATTCGTGAACAAATACAAGAACATTTTTATGTAGATGGATTACAAGATGGCACGACAGTAGTTTTACAACGTGATGATATGAGAGTACATGTCGCATTTAATGATTTAATTGAAACACATCCTCTTATAGCATTAAGTAAAGGGAGTAATTTTTATAATGGAGAAGATACTAAGAAGCCAGATATTCGATTAGACTGCTATGTAAAGGAAGAAGAGAAATATGTATATCAATCTTCTATTATTATTGAAGTGAAGTATAGCCCAATGTACAATATTTTTCAGCACGTTGGAAATACGAAAGCAACTGAGCAAATGTATAAGTACTGGTCTATAAAATATGTAGAAGAACAAGATGGAAAGCGAGTCTATCATCGAAGGGCCATTTATGAAGTTATTTGTGTATATCCAGGAAGTCATATGCATAGTAAAAAAATTGAGTCTGGATGTGGTGTGTTTTTGCAATTATATCCATATAAAACGAAACAAGGGGAAGAGAAATTAGCTGGAAAACATGGAATGGTACAAATTTTTGAGAAGTGGTTAAAAAGCATGAAGAAGTAAAAGAAATCCTTTTTTATAGAGGATTTTTTTAGATTAAGAAGAATTATATGCAGTGTGGAAGAAAGTTCCATGAGATATGAATTTGGTAGTAATATAAATATGTTATTAGAAGGACGATACATGAGGGATAAAAGACGATTAAGATGGAATTTAATTCGTTTTGCAGAATATAATAAGTCATAAATATTTTTAGTTGCATACGAAGATTTGTTCTTATATGATAGATAGTGAAAGCGTTATCAAAAACAGAGCGGCAATGGGAAAGGCGGGGAAATATGTTCCAGCGTGTCCAAACGAAGGAAGAACATTTTTGGTTCGAACAACTATGGGGAGATTTTTGTGAAGAAAGAAACTTAATGTTCGTAGAACGTAATTTAAATCCATCACGATTTTTATTAATAGAAGATGAACATCATATCGGTACAGTAGAATGTATTAAGTATACGGTACCAGAGCAGTCGAATTCTGAGTTTTTCTATCCGTTTTCTAAAAATGATTTAGTAAAAGATTTGAAAAATGTATATGAAATAGGTAAGTTAAGTATTGCGAAAACGTCTCGTGGGAGAGGACACTTCAAACGTTTAACAGCTATTTTATTTATGCATGCATTAGAAACGAAAGCAGAATGGTATATTGCAGCAGTTACGAAAAGAATGTATATGTATTTATTAACACTCGGTTTTCCAATTGAACCGATAGATAAGCCATTTCAGTTTCATGATACTTTACAAGGTGTACCAGTACGAATTCATGCCCGGAAAGGGGCTACGCATTTATATTCTTTAAAAGAATTTCGAGATGTAATTCAAGGGAATGCTCATGCACAGGCATTAATCGCAGAATACAGTAAGAATATTATGTTAACCAAATAAAAAGAAATGAATATGTATAATAAAGAGAATACTATTTTAAAATGGAATCTTTCTTCATGAAAAAGACCCTTATTATTTTAATAAGGGTCTAAAAATTATAATCCAAAAATACTAAAAATCATTTTACGGCGCTTCGGTTTCTTTTCACGCTCATATGTTGGTTTTGTATCAGGAGTAATATATATTGGTTCTTCTTTCTTGAGGGCAGATTCTAGCTTTTGAATTCGCTCTAACATTTCCTCCATTTCACGGCGATGTTGTAAAAGTTGGTACGTAACAACATCATTTGCCTTATCCTGCATTTGTTCTTCCATTCGATCTAGCCTTCTCGTAATTGTATTTAATTGAGCTGCTAATTGCTCAAAATCATGTGATGATATGTTTTGAACGATTGTATTTACTTGTGTTTTTAAATCTTCAACATCGCTTGATGATGTTTTTTGAGTAGGATGAGAGTTTTGGGACTGCTCTATTTGTGAAAGGTGATATTCTAACATTTGATCTAAATCATCTTGTGTAAAAATAAAGTGACCATATTTATTTTTTTCTATCGTAAGATTTAATTGTTGTGCAATCCGGACAACAGCCTTAGGGCTAACACCTAATTTTTTTGCGATAAATGGTGTTTTATATTCCAAAATAATCCCTCCTATATATATCCTGTTGAATGATTTCGATCTATGAAGTAAGTTCCCTTCCAGTGTGACAAAAGAAGTGTGGAATCGGCAAAGAAAGTGTTTTTTCACGAAATGAAGCTAGGAAGAATATATCGTGAATATAAAAACTTTTATCGTAAGATTTAGAATCATTTGACTGAGGGAAATGAATTAGATTATCATAATGATAAATATCTTTTTTATGTATGCATATAATATATAAAAAGGTGGTTGCTAATGTAGAATTTTGTTAGAGTATTAGAATGCTTACTTCACTTGAATAAAATTAAGTAGGAGGTGGCTTCCTTGCTTACAATGTAAGTAAGGAAAAGTATTTGGACATATATAGTATAAGTATAGTGATTGTTTTAATTGCCTTAACGGCATTTTTCGTTGCAGCAGAATTTGCAATTGTTAAAGTACGAAGTTCAAGAATTGACTATTTAATTGCAGAAGGAAATAATCGCGCAACATCTGTCAAAACAGTCATTACAAACTTAGACGAATATTTATCTGCTTGTCAGCTAGGAATAACAGTTACAGCTCTGGGAATTGGGTGGTTTGGTAAACCTGCGTTAAAGCAAATGTTTGACTCGCTTTTTGTAAATTTGAACATTTCTACTCAACTAGCAGATATTTTTGCTGTAATTTTAGTGTTTTTGTTTATTACATTTTTACATGTTGTAATAGGGGAATTGGCCCCAAAAACATTTGCGATTCAAAAAGCTGAACAAGTGAGTTTATTTGTTGCTAAACCGTTAATTTTCTTTTATCGTATGGCGTTTCCATTTATTTGGCTATTAAATGGATCAGCCCGAATGATTACGAAGTTACTAGGGCTGAAACCACCGAAAGAGCACGATGAAGTTCATTCAGAAGAAGAATTACGGTTATTAGTTTCAGAAAGTTACAAAAATGGAGAGATTAATCAGTCTGAATATAAATATGTAAATAAAATCTTTGAATTTGATGATCGTATTGCAAAAGAAATAATGGTACCCCGAACTGAGATGCATATTATAAGTAAAGAAATGCCTGCTGAAGAAGCTTTGCAAAAAATGTCTCGGGAAAAATATACGAGATATCCAGTTGTTGATGGTGATAAAGATCACGTAATAGGTTTTGTGAATTTTAAAGATATTTTTACAGATTTTGTGCAGCATAATGCGGTTAGTAATAAGAAAGTAGAGCAATATATGAGACCAATCATTTTAGTTATTGACTCTATTCCAATACACGACCTGTTTTTAAAAATGCAAAAGGAAAGAACACATATTGCTATATTGATAGATGAATATGGCGGTACGTCTGGACTTGTTACTGTTGAAGACATTTTAGAAGAAATAGTTGGAGATATTCAAGATGAGTTTGATACAGATGAACAGCCAGAAATTCAACAAGTTAGTGAAACGAAAACGATACTAGAGGGAAAAGTACTTGTTAGTGAAGTAAATACGTTATTAGGTTTAACGATTGATGATAATGGTGTTGATACAATAGGTGGATGGATTTTAACGAAGAATATAGACATTGCTGAAGAGGATTTCATTGAAATTGAAAATTATAAGTTTTGCGTAAAAGAATTAGATGGACACTATATAAAAAGACTAGAAGTTACAAAAACTGTAGAATCAATTGTTATTGTAGAAGATGAAAAACAAATTTCATTACAAGAACAAATTAGTTCGTAGACTCTGCTAGATGGCAGAGTTTTTTTGAGCATAATATTTTTGACAGAATAAGGGTTATGATACAATGACATAAGTCAGACCTTTCACTAGGTGAAGTATTATAGTATACATATATTTGAAAGGGGAAGAATTATGAAAAAGCATTTATATATAAATGGAGATTGGAAGTCTGTAAACACGTATAAACCATTATACGCACCATATTCTGAAGCGACATTAGCAGAAATTGCGCAAGGGACGGAAGAAGATGTAAAAGAGGCTGTTACTGCTGCAAAAAATGCAATGAAAGAAATGAATACATTATCTGCATATGACCGTGCGACTATTTTAGAGAAGGTTGCACAAAAAATGGATGAAAGAAGAGAAGAATTTGCAGAGATTATTGCAAAAGAGGCTGCAAAACCCATTCGTGCTGCGAGGGGAGAAGTAGATCGTACCGTTCAGACATACAAATTTGCAGCGGAAGAAGCGAAGCGAATATATGGCGAGACATTGCCACTTGATGCAGCACCTGGTGCAGATGGACGTATTGCATACACAATGCGAAAACCAATCGGAGTTATAGGGGCTATTACACCATTTAATTTTCCATTAAATTTAGTGGCACATAAAGTCGGCCCTGCAATTGCTGCCGGAAATACAGTTGTATTAAAGCCAGCTGATCAAACGCCTCTATCGTCTTACGCTTTAGTTGAACTATTTGAAGAGGCAGGATTGCCAAAAGGAGCTTTAAATATTATTTCTGGTCCTGGTTCGACTGTAGGTGAAGCGATTGTTACAAATGATGATGTTGCTTCCATTACTTTTACGGGAAGTCCGAAAGTTGGAATTGGAATTAAGGCAAAGGCTGGGTTAAAGCGAGTTACGTTAGAACTAGGATCGAATGCTGCTGTTATTATTGATAAAGATGTAGAATTAACAGATGAATTAATTGAACGAGTAAAATGGGGAGCATTTGTTAATAATGGACAAGTTTGTATTTCGGTGCAACGTGTTTTTGTACATGAAGAGAGAATGGATGAATTTTTATCTATGTTACAGAAAGCGATGGAAACAGTTGTTGTTGGTGATCCGCTGCTTGAGGAAACGGATGTATCAGCTTTAATTTCGAAAAAAGATGTCGAGCGTATCGATAACTGGGTGCAAGAAGCAGTTAAAGAAGGAGCGAGCGTTTTATATGGTGGTAACAAACGTGATGAAAGGATTTTTGAACCAACTGTATTAACGAATGTTCCAGAGCATGTATCTGTACAGTGCCAAGAAGTATTCGGTCCACTTATGACCGTAAATACATTTAAAGAATTTGATGAGGCCATAGAGCAAGTAAATCATTCACGTTACGGTCTACAAGCAGGCGTATTTACAAATAATTTGTTTAAAGCTATGCGTGCAATTGATGAGCTTGAAGTTGGTGGTGTCATGATAAATGATATTCCAACGTTCAGGGTAGACCATATGCCTTATGGTGGTGTGAAAGAAAGTGGTACGGGGCGTGAAGGAATTAAATATGCAATAGAAGAAATGACAGAAATGAAATTAGTATGTATTAAAAAATAAAGTAAATAGCACTTAAACATCGCAAAAAAAAACGAGTAGGAATGAACTGCACCCCAATTGTTAGACACANNAGACACAGTCTAACAATTGGAGGTGCAGTTTTTCTATGGCTAAATTTACAGCTGATGAAAAAATACACATCGTTCAACGTTATTTGAACGGAAATGAAAGTTACCGAAAAATTAGTAAAGCGATTGGTATAAGAGACACCGTAATTTTGAATTGGGTAAACCAATATAAAAAAATGGTGCGGAAGCTTTTCTAAAACGGTATACAAATTACACGCAACAATTTAAACTAGACGTACTAAATTTTATGATTGAAAACGGTACGTCCTTATTTGAAACGGCAGCTATTTTTAATATTCCTGCCCCTTCAACGATTATTGTTTGGAAAAAACAATTCGAAACACAAGGAATCGATGCCCTTCAATCAAAGAAAAAGGGGCGTCCATCCATGAAAAAAGATTCAAATAAACAATCAAAACAAGCACCAGTTGAAGGTTCAGTCGAAGCACTTGAAGCACGTATTAA